>NZ_JBSHAY010000004.1:0-454012 GCF_053611725.1 Streptomyces sp. NPDC054783
CGCCCGGCCCGGGCGACCGCCCCTACGTGTCTCAGCGGCCGAGAGCGCGCCGGCCGCGGCCCTGGGAGACGACCGGCAGGTTGCGGGACGGTGCCTGCCCGCGCGTGTCCTCCTCGATGCGCAGGGCGAGCGCCGGACAGCGGCGCACCGCGCGCAGCGCCTTCGCCTCCGCGTACCGCGGCACCTGCGCCTGGGCGACGGTCGGGAAGCCGTCGGCGCCGAGCTCGAACACCTCCGGGAGGATGTCGGCGCACAGTCCGTGGCCCCGGCACAGCGTCCAGTCGACGTAGATCTTCTGGCGGCTGGCGCCGGTCTCCTCGGGCTCTCCGCCGCCCGAGATGCCCGTAGGGGCCCTGCCCCCCTCGAAGAGCGGCAGAACGCCCTCCACGGGCCGTCCGCAGCCGTTTCCGAGGACATGCGCGGCCAGGTCGTCGGTGAACGCCTTGATGGTCGACTCCAGGAACATCGCCGAGCCGTCCGGATGCGAACACGCGCCGCGGCGCTTGACGTTCTTCGCGACCTGCTTCAGCGCCTCCAGGGCGGCCGGCCCCCCGCCGTTGAGGATGTCCTCCATGCCGCGCGCGGCGGCGGGAAGTCCGAGGTAGCAGGGGCCGCACTGGCCGGCGCTCTCCTCGGCCAGCCACTGCGCCACCCGCAGCGACTCGCCGAGCGGGCAGGTCTCCTGGCTGATCGGCAGGATCGCGCCCGCGCCCAGCGAACCGCCCACCGCGTCCAGCGAGTTGCGGGAGACGATCGCCTCGTTGACGGTCGCCGCGTCGATCCACTTGCCGTGATAGCCGCCGGTCAGCACGCCCTGCGGCATCGGCGGGGCACCCGCCAGCTGCAGCACGTAGCGCAGCGGCACGCCCGTGGGCACCTCGATCACCATGGGGCGGGCGACCGCGCCGGACACGGTGAGCATGACGGTGCCCGGCTCGTCGTACAGGCCCGTGTTGCCGTAGCGCTCGGGGCCGATGCGGGCGGCGATGGCCAACTGCGCGAACGTCTCCGCGTTGGACAGCAGCGTGGGCGCGCCGCCGACGCCGCTCTGCGAGGCGCTGATCTTGCGGCCGGGCGGGATCGCCGGGCCGCCGTCGACCGAGCGGATCAGCGAGGCGGCGGCACCGGTGACCATCCGCACCGGGTTGCGCTGCACCCACGCGCGTAGCGCCGATCTACGGCTGTTGCTCAGCCCGCGTTCGGCGAGCGCGGCCTCCATGGAGCGCTGCGTGGACTCGCGGGTGACACCGATCACGAGCGTCCGCGCGCCGAGCGCCTCGGCGCACAGCAGCGCGCCGTCGAGGATCAGGTGCGGGGCGCGGTTGATCAGCACCGTGTCCTTGCGGCAGGCCGGTTCGTCCTCGCTGCCGTTGACCACGACGACCGGCCGCACGCCGCGCTTGATCGCCGACTCGGCGACCGAGCGCAGCTTCTTGTGGAAGGGGAAGCCCGCGCCGCCGCGGCCCCTGAGGTTGATGCGTTCGGCGAGCTGCGCGAGCTGCTCGCCGCCGAGCGGGTCGAGCGGCCCGTGCACCTTCAGGTGCATGGGCAGGTCGAGCCGTTCCACAAGGTCGAAGCCCGACGTGAGCTGCGGAAGACCGACCACGCGGACTTCGGGGACGTCGGGCAGGGCCTCGTTCACTAAAAGCCTCCGGACGGCATGTTCCAAGGTTCGCCCGAACCCGGAGTGTCGTAGGACGCGCCGGGCAGCGTTTCGGTAGCGGGACCACTGTTGTACGTGTCCCCGGCGTTGTACGCGCCATAGAGGCCGTTTGTCTCACCGGTGTCGTACATGTCACTTCCGCCGTATCCAGCGGTGCCCGAATTGCCGTAGGCCGGAATGGTCTGCCCGGTGTCCTGGAGCGGGTCGTACGCGGACGGCGGGGCCTCGCCGACCGGCGGCGGGGACGGGATCGGCCAGCTGCCCGAGGTGCTGGAGCCGCCGTCCACGCGCGGCATGGCCTCCGTGGCCTGCATGTCCAGCGGCAGGTCCATGCGGGCGGTCTGGCCGGTGGTGTACGACTGCCGGGAGCGGCCGGGCGTGGAGACGGCGCGGTAGGCGGCCGCGAAGCCCGACGCGGGTTCCGGCGCGGGAGCGGCGGGGGACTGGTACAGCGGCGCGGAAGGGGCGGCGGCCCCCCTGGGCTCACGGCGGCCCTCGAAGCCCGTCGGCGCCGGCTCGGCCGCCCGGGCACGGCTCGCGTCCAGCTCCTCGAGTCCCGGCCGCTCCGAGCTGCCGAACAGCGCCACCAGCCGGTCGGCGACCCTGCGCTTGACCGGGCGCGGGGCGGCGCGCAGCGCCAGGGCGGCCATCACGCCCAGCAGCGACAGGCCGTAGGAGATCACGAAGAACGGCTTGGCCGCGCGACCTGCGTACAGCCCGTGGATCAGCGCGGCGCACCAGGCCGGGTAGGCGAGCATGTGCATCGCGCGCCAGCGGGCGGCGACCGGGGCCGGGGTGGCGAAATTGCTGCGCAGGGCGCCCGTGACGCCCACGAAGATCATCAGCAGGCCCGCCAGCGAACCCAGCCCGATCAGGCCGCCGATTCCGGTGACGCCGAGCGAGAACGGGATGATCGCGGCGATCGCCTTCGTGTGGCCGAGGGCGACCTTGGTGGTGATGTGCAGCAGGAGGAACGCGATCGAGGCGACCCCGAGCGTGCGGTGCACCGCCTGGCCGGCGATCCGCTGCCGGATGTTCAGGAAGATCCGGTCCTGCGCGAACAGGCCCCAGATCACCGAGCAGCTGAGCGAGACCAGGGACAACACGCCCGCGCCGAAGTTCAGGAAGTCGCGGAACTGGTTGCCTCCGGCCAGTACGACCACGGGTATGAGCAGCAGGATGACAGCCGATGCCACCCCATAGGCCGAGCGGCCCGGTTTGGGGAGGGAGCGGGTACTACGACGAGGGTTCATGGGGGCAACTCCGAGCAGTTTCGGGAAAGCGGTCCCGCTGCCGAACTCTAGGTGGCGCCATACCGATCAGTACGGGGTTTGAGTTATTGCGTTGTTATCAACGGACAATGCGACTGAGGCGATGTCCCTTGGTGGACGGTACGCGAAGTAATTGTTGACCTTGATTCAGCTCCCTCTTCCCTCGGTTCCTGGCATGTCCACAAGGGATACGGAAGCGCGCCGCCGCTTGCTCAAGCGTGTCCCGGCCCGCTGAAGCCCGTCGCCGCCCGCTCGAGGCCTGCGGTACCCTAACGCCATGCGTGCCGTACGCCTTCTGCTTAGCGGGCCGCGCTGATCAGTACCGACCCCCGGTCGAACCCGTGAGGTCGGCATCGGCGCGGCGTCCCCTCCTGTGCGAGGGGATTTTTCGTTTCCGCAGGCAGAGACGATCGATGGAGCTTTGAGGATCATGAGCGAGACGAACCCCGCTGCCGCCGCCGAGGTGGCCGCGCCGCACCGCTACACGGCCGCCATGGCAGCCGAGATCGAGGCACGCTGGCAGGACTTCTGGGACGCCGATGGCACCTACGCGGCGCCGAACCCCAAGGGCGACCTGGTGGGCGACCCCGAGCTGGTCGCCAAGCCCAAGAAGTTCATCATGGACATGTTCCCGTACCCCTCGGGCGCGGGCCTGCACGTCGGCCACCCGCTGGGTTACATCGCCACCGACGTCTTCGCCCGGTTCCAGCGCATGACCGGCCACAACGTCCTGCACACCCTGGGCTTCGACGCCTTCGGCCTGCCCGCCGAGCAGTACGCCGTGCAGACCGGAACGCACCCGCGCGTGTCCACCGAGGCCAACATCGAGAACATGAAGGTCCAGCTGCGCCGGCTGGGCCTGGGCCACGACAAGCGCCGGTCCTTCGCCACGATCGACCCGGACTACTACAAGTGGACCCAGTGGATCTTCCTGCAGATCTTCAACTCGTGGTACGACGACGAGGCGAAGAAGGCCCGGCCGATCTCCGAGCTGATCGCACAGTTCGAGTCCGGTGAGCGCGCGATTCCGGGCACCACGCGCGCGTGGAGCGAGCTGAGCACCTCCGAGCGCGCCGACATCCTGGGCGAGTACCGCCTGGCCTACGCCTCCGAGGCGCCGGTCAACTGGTGCCCGGGCCTGGGCACCGTGCTGGCCAACGAGGAAGTCACCGCAGACGGCCGCTCCGAGCGCGGCAACTACCCGGTCTTCAAGGCCAGGCTGCGCCAGTGGAACATGCGCATCACCGCCTACGCCGACCGGCTGCTGGAGGACCTGGACCAGCTGGACTGGCCCGAGGCCATCAAGCTGCAGCAGCGCAACTGGATCGGCCGCAGCGAGGGCGCCCGCGTCGACTTCCCGATCGACGGCGAGCACATCACGATCTTCACCACCCGCCAGGACACCCTGTTCGGCGCGACCTACATGGTGCTGGCGCCCGAGCACCCGCTGGTGGAGAAGTTCACCCCCGAGGCCTGGCCCGAGGGCACGCACGAGGTGTGGACCGGCGGACACGCCACCCCGGCCGAGGCCGTCGCCGCCTACCGCGCGCAGGCCGCCTCGAAGTCCGACGTCGAGCGCCAGGCCGAGGCCAAGGACAAGACCGGCGTCTTCACCGGCGCGTTCGCGACCAACCCGGTCAACGGCCGGCAGATCCCCGTCTTCATCGCCGACTACGTCCTGATGGGCTACGGCACCGGTGCGATCATGGCCGTCCCGGCGCACGACACCCGTGACTTCGCCTTCGCGCGCGCCTTCGAGCTGCCGATCCGCTGCGTGGTCGAGCCCACCGACGGCCGCGACACCGACACCACGACCTGGGACGACGCGTTCGTGTCGTACGAGGCGAAGCTGGTCAACTCCGCGAGCGACGAGGTCTCCCTGGACGGCCTGGGCGTCGCCGAGGCCAAGGCCCGCATCACCGAATGGCTGCAGGGCAAGGGCATCGGCGAGGGCACCGTCAACTTCCGCCTGCGCGACTGGCTGTTCAGCCGCCAGCGCTACTGGGGCGAGCCCTTCCCGATCGTCTACGACGAGGACGGCGTCGCCCACTCGCTGCCCGAGTCGATGCTGCCGCTGGAGCTGCCCGAGGTCGAGGACTACAGCCCGCGCACCTTCGACCCTGACGACGCCAACACCCAGCCCGAGACCCCGCTGTCGCGCAACGAGGAGTGGGTCAACGTCACCCTGGACCTGGGCGACGGGCCGAAGCAGTACCGGCGCGAGACCAACACCATGCCCAACTGGGCGGGTTCCTGCTGGTACGAGTTCCGCTACCTGGACCCGCACAACGAGCGGCAGCTGGTCGACCCCGAGATCGAGCAGTACTGGATGGGCCCGCGCGAGGGCCAGCCGCACGGCGGTGTCGACCTGTACGTCGGCGGCGCCGAGCACGCCGTGCTGCACCTGCTGTACGCGCGCTTCTGGTCCAAGGTCCTGTACGACCTGGGCCACGTGTCCTCGGCCGAGCCGTTCCACAAGCTGTTCAACCAGGGCATGATCCAGGCCTACGTGTACCGCGACAGCCGTGGCATCGCGGTGCCGGCCGCCGAGGTGGAGGAGCGCGACGGCGCGTACTACTACCAGGGCGAAAAGGTCACCCGTCTGCTGGGCAAGATGGGCAAGTCCCTGAAGAACGCAGTGACCCCGGACGAGATCTGCGCCGAGTACGGCGCCGACACCCTGCGCCTGTACGAGATGGCCATGGGGCCGCTGGACGTCTCCCGCCCGTGGGACACGCGCGCGGTGGTCGGCCAGTTCCGGCTGCTGCAGCGGCTGTGGCGCAACACCGTCGACGAGGCGACCGGCGAGGTCACCGTCACCGACGCCGAGCCCGACGAGGAGACCCTGCGCGCCCTGCACAAGGCGATCGACGGCGTCCGCCAGGACCTGGAGGGGCTGCGCTTCAACACCGCCATCGCCAAGGTCACCGAGCTGAACAACCACCTGACCAAGGCCGGCACCGCGGTGCCGCGTTCGGTGGCCGAGCCGCTGGTGCTGATGGTCGCCCCGCTGGCCCCGCACGTCGCCGAGGAGCTGTGGCGCAAGCTGGGCCACACCGACTCGGTCGTCCACCAGGACTTCCCGGTCGCCGACCCGGAGTACGTCGTGGACGAGACCGTGACCTGCGTCGTACAGATCAAGGGCAAGGTCAAGGCCCGCCTGGAGGTGGCGCCGGCCATTTCCGAGGAGGAGCTGGAGAAGGTGGCGCTGGCGGACGAGAAGGTCGTCGCGGCGCTGGACGGCGCGGGCATCCGCAAGGTGATCGTCCGTGCGCCGAAGCTGGTGAACATCGTCCCGGCGTGACCGTCAGGACGCCGCAGCGAGCTGTCTCGGGGTAGTCCCCTACGGGCAGGTTCGGGGTTTTTCTGGAACTCCGGGCCTGCCCGCTGCGTTTACCGTGGAAAGCGCGGCGGCGTGTGCCGCACCAGCCGGAGGAGGAGCATCGTGGAAGCAGTGATCGCCGTGTTCGCCCTACTCTTCCTGCTCTTCATCGGCCTGGGCGCGTACGCCACGGTGAAGGCGGTCGGCGCCGCCAAGCGCGGCGTGGACCGGACGATCGAGCAGGCCCGCCGCACCGTCGAGGACCACACACTGCGCGCCAGGTCCTTCGTCCAGGTCGGTCCGGCCGCCGAGATCGCGCAGCTGAGGCTCGCGCTGCGCACCTCCATGCGCGCCACCCGGGACGCCCTGCGCGCGAGCGCGGCCGAGGACGAGTCGCTGAAGGAGTCCCTCGGCCTCTTCGAGCGGCTCAGCGCGCACGGGCACGAGCTGGACGCAGACCTCCGGCGACTGGAGTCGGAGCCGGACCGCGCCGAACTCCGCGCACGGCTGCCCGAGCTGCGCAGCCGTACCGAGCGCATCACCAAGTCCGCGGACTCCCTGCGCTGGGCGGTCCGCGACCGGGCGCGCCGCTTCGGTGACGACGATCTGGGCGCGCTCAGCGATCAGATAGACATCGAGGCCGATGCCCTGCGCCATTGGACCCCGGCCGGTTCCGCGCAGGCGGAGGGACAGCAGACCGACATGAGCGCCGCATCCACCCCCGACGGTCCGGCGGGCCCGCGCGCCCGCTCGCGGACGTCCCGACCCGCCGAGGAGCAGACGCGCCAGGCGATCACCCCGCCGTCGCCACGCCTCGCCCACCCTTGGCAGAAGAAGCCGCGCCCCGAGAGCACCACCTGACCCGGCCGCTCCAGTCCCGCACCAGGGGGGCCGGACTGCCGCGCGAGCACTACGGCAGGTAACCTCCAGCTCATGTCCCGCCATGTCGCGATCGTCACCGATTCAACGGCCTACCTGCCGCCGCGGACGATGGAGCGTCACGGCATCACCGCTGTGCCCCTGACCGTGGTCCTCGGCGACCGGGCACTCGAAGAGGGCACCGAGATCTCCACCCGCTCCCTGGCCCAGGCGCTGCAGAAGCGCCGTCCCGTCACCACCTCGCGCCCGAGCCCCGAGATGTTCGCGGAAACCTACCGCAGGGTCGCCGAGTCCGGTGCGAACGGCATCGTCTCCCTGCATCTTTCCGCCGAACTGTCCGGCACCTACGACGCGGCGGTCCTCGCGGCCCGCGAGGCGCCGGTGCCGGTACGGGTGGTGGACACCGGGATGGTCGCGATGGCCCTCGGCTTCTGCGCGCTCGCTGCCGCCGAGGCCGCCGAAGCCGGCGGCACGGTGGACGAGGCCGTCACCGCCGCCGAGAAGCGGGCCGCGGGTACGTCCGCCTACTTCTACGTCGACACCCTCGACTACCTGCGCCGTGGCGGCCGCATCGGAGCCGCACAGGCGCTGCTCGGTTCCGCACTCGCCGTCAAGCCCCTGCTCCAGCTGGACGGCGGCCGCATCGAACTGCTCGAGAAGGTCCGTACGGCGTCCAAGGCCATCGCGCGTCTGGAGGAGATCGCCGCCGAACGGGCGGGCGGTGCCGAGGTCGACATCGCCGTCCACCACCTGGCTGCCCCCGACCGTGCCGCCGCGCTCGCCGACCGGCTGCGGGAACGGGTGCCGGGCCTGGCCGACCTCCATGTCAGCGAGGTCGGGGCGGTCATCGGGGCACACACGGGTCCCGGGCTGCTCGGAGCAGTGGTCTCACCCCGCTGAGCCATCACTCGTACGGGTGGCGGAGTTATCCACAACGGGGCTGTCGTCCACGGGAATTGACCAAGATCATCGCGTTTCCGCGGGATGTCCCATCCTCGTCGCATGGCACTTCGATCACGTTCACGCACAGCCACTCCGACCAGCGGCCCCGGCCGTGGCCCCACCTCCGACGGCCGCATCCGCCACCGCCGCGGCATCGACCGCGGCCCCGCCCGCCACCGCCCGTCGGCACCGGCCGAGGAACTGCGCCGCCGAGCGGAACTCCTCTTCGGTGAACGAGCCGTGCGGTGGCGGGAGTCGGGAAACGGACCGCCGGACGGGGAGAGGGCCGAGAGGACGGCGACCGGGGCGGCGACCGGGGCGGCACCCGAGGCGGCACCCGAGGCGGCGACCGGGGCGGCACCCGAGGCGGCGACGGGGGCGGCACCCGAGGCGGCGACGGGGGCGGCACCCGAGGCGGCTACGGCATGGGCCACGGGTCGGGCGCCCGGGCTGAGCCCGTCGAGGACGGTGACGGTCGAGATCGCGCCTGCCCCGACCGAGCCACCGCACGCCGTGCCGGCTGATGGGCCGACGCCGACGCCGACGCCGACGCCGACGCCGACCCCGACTCCGGCTTCGGCGCCGAGCAGGGCCTACGACCCCGAACCAGCCGACGCCGTCGGCTCGTTGGAGTTGCCCGGCCCCGTCGGCCCCGGCCGACGGGAGCGGATCGGGTCGGCATTGCGGGAGCGGATGCCGGTGTGGTTGCAGGTGCGGTGCGGGGTGGAGCGGCGGGGAGTCGTGGCACTCGCCGTGGTGCTCGTGGCCGCAGCGGTTTTCGCCGTTCAGCACTTCTGGGCCGGGCGGACCGAGTCCGTGAGCGCCCCTCAAGTGGTACGCGCGGAGGCGCCGCACACCAGGGCGGACACGCCCTATGCCAAGAAGGGGGAAGATGCGAAGGCCGGTGCGGGCGCCTCGGCCACGCCGGGCGGGCAGATCGTCGTGGACGTCAGCGGCAAGGTCCGCAAACCGGGGATCCAGCGGCTACCGGCCGGTTCCCGGGTGGCCGACGCGCTGCGGGCGGCCGGCGGTGTCCGCCCGGGTGTGGGCATCGAGGGGCTCAACCGGGCCCGCTTCCTGGTCGACGGCGAACAGGTCGTCGTGGGCGCGCTCGCCGGGGCGGTGGCCCCACCCGGCCCGTCGGTGGGGCCGGCCTCAGGACCGGCGGGGGCGGGCCCCGCGGCGCCCGTCTCCCTCAACACGGCCACGGCGGACCAGCTCGACACGCTGCCGGGAGTCGGCCCCGTCCTCGCTCAGCACATCCTCGACTACCGCACCCAGCACGGCGGTTTCCGCTCGGTGGACGAACTGCGCGAGGTCAACGGCATCGGCGACCGCCGCTTCAGCGATCTGCGGAACCTGGTACGGCCATGAGCCGCACGATCGTTGACGGGCTGCCGGAGCCCGGAAGGACCCGCGTACTCGCGCAAGCCTGGCGAGCAGGCGAGCCGTCAGAAGATCCGGGAACCGACGGCGCCGTGGTCCGCGACACCGGCGAGGACGGGACCGCCGCTCGCGGCGAGCGGGCGGGGCCCATGGACCTGCGCCTGGTGCCGCCCGCGCTCGCGGCCTGGGGCACGGCGGCCGTCACGCTGGACACCCCGGCGGGCTGGACGGCCGGGATCGCGGTCGCCTGCCTGGTGGGCGGAATCGCTCTGTTGGCGGCACGGAGGTCGCCACGGCCCGCACAGTCCGTATCGGCCGGGCCGGTCACACGGAGAGCGCAGGCCAGGAGTCCGCTCGGGCGGTTCGCCTGGGCACGTGCCTCGATCGCCGGCGTACTGCTGTGCGTTTCCGCGGCGGCCACCTCGGCCGGACTGCACGGCGCGGACCTGCGGCGCGGACCGGTGCCCGAGCTGGCCCGGCGGTACGCGACCGTGACCGCCGAGGTCGAGCTGAGCGGCGACCCCTGGCTGAGTCGGCCACGGGTGCGCGGCGATCACGCCGCGCCGCTCGCGGTACTGGCCCAGGCGGAGGTGTGGCGCGTCGAACAGAGCGACGGGACGAGCGTGCGGACGCGGACTCCGGTGCTGCTGGTCGTCGACGCGGATGTCCCGGCGCCGGAAGGGACGGCTGCTCGCAACGGCCCCTCTACAGCAGGCGGAAGCGCGGCGCGCCCCGCTGCCCCGGGCCCGCGGGGCGCGAAGGGCCACCAAGGCGACCAGGGCGCCCGGAGTCCGCGGGGTGGGCGTGATGCATGGCTCGGGTTGTTGCCGTCCACGCGGCTGAGGGTCGCCGGGCGGCTGGCACCCGCGTTGGCGGGTGGGGAGCGGACCGCGGCCGTCCTGCGGGTGCGTGGCCGGCCGGGGCCGCGGATCGTGGCGGGGCCCAGTGGCCCTCAACGACTCGCGGGACGGCTCAGGGCCGGACTGCGGGAGGCGACCGACGGTCTGCCGGGCGACGCGCGGGCGCTCCTTCCCGGGCTGGTCGTCGGGGACACTGCACGGATCACGCCCGAGCTGGACGAGGCGTTCAAGGAGACGGACCTGGCGCACACGCTCGCGGTGTCCGGCAGCAACCTCACCGTCCTGCTCGCGCTGCTCATCGGGCCGCCCGGACTGGCCCGGCTCGTCGAACGCCGTGGCCTCGCTCCGCACCTCGGGCTCTCGTTGCGGGCGACCGCACTGCTCGCCGGAGCGCTCACGTCGGGATTCGTGGTCGTGTGCCGGCCCGACCCCAGTGTGCTGCGGGCCGCCGCCTGCGGTGCGGTCGCGCTGCTGGCCCTGGCCACCGGGCGCCGCAGATCCCTGATCCCGGCACTCGCCACGGCTGTTCTGCTGCTGGTGCTCTACGACCCGTGGCTGGCACGCAGTTACGGCTTCCTGCTCTCCGTGCTGGCCACCGGCGCGCTGCTGGTCCTGGCACCGGGCTGGAGTGAGGCGCTGCGACGGCGCCGGGTGCCGCCGAGGCTCGCGGAGGCGCTGGCGGCGGCCGCCGCGGCACAGGCGGTGTGCGGCCCGGTCACGGCGGTGCTGTCGGCGCGGGTGAGCCTGGTGGCGGTGCCGTGCAACCTGCTGGCAGAAGTGGCGGTAGCACCGGCGACCGTGCTGGGGTTCGCGGCGCTCGCGACGGCGCCGGTGGCCATGGGACCGGCCAAGGCGCTGGCCTGGTGCGCGAGTTGGCCCGCCGACTGGATCGCCGGTGTGGCCCGGACGGGGGCGGCGCTGCCCGGCGCGGGAGTGGACTGGCCGGGGAGCTGGGTGGGGGCGCTGCTGCTCGCGGCGGTTACCGTGGCCGTGGTCCTGGCGGGGCGGCGCCTCATGCGGCACCCGTGGTGGTGCGGGCTGCTCGGAGTGCTGCTCCTGCTGGCGGTGGTACGGCCGGCCCCGCTGACCCGGGTGATCACGGGCTGGCCACCACCGGGCTGGCGGTTCGCGATGTGCGATGTCGGGCAGGGCGACGCGACCGTGCTGGCGGCCGGCGAGGGAGCCGGGGTGGTCGTGGACGCCGGCCCCGATCCGGTGCTGGTCGACCACTGTCTGCGGCAGCTGGGCATCACGCGCATCCCGCTTCTCGTCCTGACCCACTTCCACGCCGACCACGTCGCGGGACTGCCCGGGGTGCTGCGGGGCCGTTCGGTGGCCGCGATCGAGACCACGGGCTTCGAGGAGCCCGCCGACGAGGCCGAGTTCGTCAGAAGGGAGGCGGTGGCGCGCCACATCCCTGTCACGCGTGCCGCGGCGGGAGAGGAGCGGCGTGCCGGAGCGCTGTCCTGGCGGGTCCTGTGGCCCCCGCCGGGCATCCGGCCACCCGGGGACACACAGGCCCCCGCCTGGCCCGGCCCGGTGCCCGAGCCGGAGGATCCGAACGACGCCAGCGTCGCGATGCTGGTGCGCTCGGGCGGGCTGCGGCTGCTGTTGCTGGGCGACCTCGAACCGCCGGCCCAGCAGGCGCTGGTGCGATCACCCGTGGCGGCCGAGCTGGCCGGTGTGGACGTCTTGAAGGTGGCCCATCATGGCTCGGCCTATCAGGACCCCGAGCTGATACGGCTCGCGGCACCCCGGGTGGCGCTCATCTCGTGCGGCGCCGACAACCCCTATGGTCACCCGGCACCGGCGACCGTGGCAGCGCTGCGGGAGGCCGGGGCGCTGGTGCTGCGCACCGACCGGGACGGGGAACTAGCGGTCGGCGGGACGGGAGGGACGGGCGGGGAGTTGCGGGTGGCGAGAGACTGAGACCGGGTATGCGCCCAGACTGGGTCCATGAACTCAAGCCAGGCCGAGGCCTATCTCCGCCGGATCGGGGCCGAGCACCCGCAGAAGCCCACCGGCCGGGCGCTGCGCGAACTGCAGCTGCGCCACCTGCGGACCGTTCCCTTCGAGAACCTGTCGATCCACCTCGGCGAGGAGATCGTGCTGGAGGAGGAGCGGCTGCTGGACAAGGTGATCGGACGCCGGCGGGGTGGCTTCTGCTACGAACTGAACGGCCTGTTCGGCGCGTTGCTCGCCGCGCTCGGCTACGAGGTCGACCTGCTCGCGGCACGCGTGTACGGCGACGAGGGGCGGCTCGGCATCCCGTACGACCATCTCGCCCTGCGGGTGCGGACGGTGGAGGGAGACACCTGGCTCGCGGACGTCGGGTTCGGGGCGCACAGTCACTATCCGCTGAGGTACGCGGAGCGCGAGGAGCAGGTCGACCCCGGCGGGGTGTTCCGGGTGGTCGAGGCCGGCCCGGACGCGGCCGGGGCGAGCCGCGGCTCGGCCGGGGACGGGGACCTGGACGTCGTACGTGACGCGAGGCCGCAGTACCGGCTGGAGACGCGCCCCCGAGTGCTCGGGGACTTCGTGGCCGGGGCCTGGTGGCACAGCACCTCGCCGCTGTCGCACTTCACCCGGTCGCTGGTCTGCTCACGGGTCACCGAGGACGGGGGCAGGGTCACGCTCAGCGGGCGGGTGCTGACGACGACGGCCGGCGACGGTGCGCGCGGTACGCGGGAGCTGGAGACGGACGAGGAGGTGCTGACCGCGTACCGGGAGCGGTTCGGCATCGAGCTGGACTGCGTGCCGACTGTGCGAGCCCGGAACCTGAACCCCTGATTCGGATCAGTTCCGAGCTTGTGCTGATTCCCGCGATATGGGCCCGGCCACTGTTGCCTTCTGCCCATACCCGAGGCCTCACCTGGCGGTTCGGCTCGCTTGCGGTGCCGGAGAATGGGCCCGTGAGCGATGTGAGACACGTGCTGGTGCTGCCCGACCGGGATGCCGCCGAGGAGGTGGCCGGGGCGCTCGGGGAGCGGTTCGGGCTGGACGAGGAGCCCCGGCTCGTCCGGGACGCGCTGGCCGGCGAGGACGACGCCGAGGACGCGCAGTGGCTGGTGGTCCTGCGGGACGAGGACGCACGGCTGGACCCGGCCGAGCTCGACGAGTTCGCAGCGGAGTGGGACGGCTGGCGTGAGGAGCCGTGACCCCGAGGCGGACTGCGGGTCCTCTCCGGGACCGGTCAGGGTGCAGGGGCCGGTTCGTTGTCAGTGCCGCGTGGGATGCTGTCAGTGATGGCCAGGAAGACTGCGAATGACGACCCTCTCGCCCCGGTGACGCTCGCCGTGGGCCAGGAGGACCTCCTGCTCGACCGTGCCGTGCAGGAGGTGGTGGCCGCCGCCAAGGCCGCCGACGCCGACACGGACGTACGCGACCTCACCCCGGACCAGTTGCAGCCCGGCACGCTCGCCGAGCTCACCAGTCCTTCGCTCTTCGCCGAGCGGAAAGTCGTGGTCGTACGCAATGCGCAGGACCTGTCCGCCGACACGGTCAAGGACGTGAAGGCATATCTCGGGTCGCCCGCCGAGGAGATCACGCTCGTGCTGCTGCACGCGGGCGGGGCCAAGGGCAAGGGGCTGCTCGATGCCGCGCGCAAGGCGGGAGCGCGGGAGGCGGCCTGTCCGAAGATGACGAGGCCGGCGGACCGGCTGGCCTTCGTGCGAGGGGAGTTCCGCTCCCTCGGGCGATCGGCCACGCCCGAGGCGTGCCAGGCGCTGTGCGACGCCATCGGCAGCGATCTGCGGGAGCTGGCCTCGGCGGTCTCCCAGCTGGTCGCCGACGTGGAGGGGACGATCGACGAGGCGGTCGTCGGGCGGTACTACACCGGCCGGGCCGAGGCCTCCAGTTTCACGGTCGCCGACCGGGCCGTGGAGGGGCGTACGGCGGAGGCGCTGGAGGCGCTCAGATGGTCGCTGGCGACGGGCGTGGCGCCGGTGATGATCACCAGTGCGCTGGCCCAGGGCGTGCGGGCGATCGGGAAGCTGTCCTCCGCGCGCGGGGGGCGGCCGGCCGATCTGGCCCGGGAGCTGGGGATGCCGCCGTGGAAGATCGATCGGGTGCGACAGCAGATGAGGGGGTGGACGCCGGACGGGGTCGCGGTGGCGATGCGTGCCGTTGCCGAGGCCGACGCCGGGGTGAAGGGCGGGGGCGACGATCCCGAGTACGCCCTGGAGAAGGCGGTCGTGACGATCGCCCGGGCAGCGCGGTCGAGAGGCCGGGGCTGACCGCCGCCGACCTGGGCGGACCAGCACCGGCTCAAGGCTGTGCCGCCGATGCCCCGGGGCGCACGGGCACCGGCCCGGGGCTCCGCAAACGGCACGGTTGAACTGGGCGCCGACCCGGGCTGCTCCGTCGCAGACCTGGGCGGACCGGCATCGGCCCGGGGCTGATCCGCTGACGACACAGCGCGAACTCGGCGCCGCCCCGCGCTGATCCGGCGCCGCCCGGGGCCGTAGCCCCGGGCTGCTCTGGCGTCGCACCGTGCTGATCCGGCGCCGCCTGGGGCCGATTCGGCGTCCCCCCGGGCTGATCCGGTCCCCCCGGGCTGATCCGGCGTCGCCCCGGGCTGCTCCAACATCACACCGGGCTGCGTCAGTCCCGTCCCCGGGCCGCTCGGCGCCGATCCGGGCGGGTTCGTCGCCGACCCGGGGGGCAGCCCGGTCGCCCGGGAGGAGCAGCCGCAGAGAATCCTGGGCGTTGGCCACAGGCGGCACAGCGCGCGCCGTTCTGCGCGGCCCGGTCGCCGAAGGAAGGGCGGCGCATGCCGAAGGCCCCGGTGGCCGCCCTGGGGAAGGGAGGGTGCCGGGGCCTTCGGATCAAGCTGGTGGACTCGCACCCGCGTGGCGAACGCAGGCCGCGTGCGAATCCGGGGTGCCGGGCGGGAGCGGATGAGAGAGGGCCCGCTCTGGGTCCTTCCGGCGGTCAGATCAAAGAGGAGGTTCAGCCCTTGAGGGACGTGACCTTGGAAGCAAGCGCCGACTTCTTGTTGGCGGCCTGGTTCTTGTGGATGACGCCCTTCGAGACGGCCTTGTCGAGCGCACGCGCGGCAGCGCGCTGCAGCTCGGTGGCCTTCTCGACGTCACCCGCGGCAGCGGCCTCGCGGGCCTTGCGGATTGCGGTCTTCAGGGAGGACTTGACGGCCTTGTTGCGCAGCCGAGCCTTCTCGTTGGTCTTGATCCGCTTGATCTGGGACTTGATGTTCGCCACGAAGGAGCCTTTTCAGGTTCTGGTGCGGGGCCGCGCGGGTCCCGTACCGGTGATCCAAAATTTCTCGGACGTGCCTCGCGCTGAGAGGGCATGAGGCACAGCCATCTACAGTACCAGTGGCCCTGCGAGCGGCCCAAAACGGTGCCCGGTCCCTCCGCGTGGGACCATGGAGACTACGTATCGATCCGACCCGAGGCATAAGGCGCCTCAAGAGACAGGACCCTGCGTGCCCGCGACCCCTAACCATGTGCCCGAGCCGAGCCGTACCGCCCCGGCTCTGATCCGCAATTTCTGCATCATCGCGCACATCGACCACGGCAAGTCCACACTCGCCGACCGGATGCTCCAGCTGACCGGTGTGGTCGAGCAGCGGCAGATGCGTGCTCAGTACCTCGACCGGATGGACATCGAGCGCGAGCGCGGCATCACGATCAAGTCCCAGGCGGTGCGTCTGCCCTGGGCCCCCACCGAGGGCCCCGACCAGGGCACGACCCACATCCTCAACATGATCGACACCCCGGGGCACGTCGACTTCACCTACGAGGTCTCGCGGTCACTCGCCGCCTGTGAGGGGACCATCCTCCTCGTCGACGCCGCCCAGGGCATCGAGGCACAGACCCTCGCCAACCTCTACCTGGCGATGGAGAACGACCTGACGATCATCCCCGTACTGAACAAGATCGACCTGCCGGCCGCCCAGCCGGAGAAGTTCGCCGAGGAGCTGGCGAACCTGGTCGGCTGCGACCCGGAGGACGTCCTCAAGGTCTCGGCAAAGACCGGTCTCGGGGTCGACGCGCTCCTGGACAAGGTCGTCAAGGAGATCCCGGCACCGGTCGGGGTGGCCGACGCGCCCGCCCGCGCGATGATCTTCGACTCCGTCTACGACTCCTACCGCGGTGTCGTGACGTACGTCCGTGTCATCGACGGCCAGCTCAACAAGCGCGAGCGCATCAGGATGATGTCGACCGGCGCCACGCACGAGCTGCTGGAGATCGGCGTCAGCTCGCCCGAGATGCTGCCGGCCGACGGCCTCGGCGTCGGTGAGGTGGGTTACCTCATCACCGGTGTGAAGGACGTCCGGCAGTCCAAGGTCGGTGACACCGTCACCAGCCAGAGCAAGGGGGCGACGGAGGCGCTCGGCGGGTACAAGGACCCGAAGCCCATGGTCTTCTCCGGTCTGTATCCGCTCGACGGCTCCGACTACCCCGAGCTGCGCGAGGCCCTGGACAAGCTGCAGCTCAACGACGCCGCGCTGGTCTACGAGCCGGAGACCTCCGCCGCCCTCGGCTTCGGCTTCCGCGTCGGCTTCCTCGGCCTGCTGCACCTGGACGTGATCCGGGAGCGGCTGGAGCGCGAGTTCGGCCTCGACCTGATCGCCACCGCCCCCAACGTGGTCTACCGCGTGGTGATGGAGGACGGCAGCGAGCACACGGTCACCAACCCGAGCGAGTTCCCCGAGGGCAAGATCAACGAGGTCTTCGAGCCGGTCGTGCGGGCCACCATCCTCGCGCCCACCGAGTTCATCGGTTCGATCATGGAGCTGTGCCAGACCCGGCGCGGCACCCTGCTCGGCATGGACTACCTCTCGGAGGACCGGGTCGAGATCCGCTACACGCTGCCGCTCGCGGAGATCGTCTTCGACTTCTTCGACCAGCTGAAGTCCAAGACCCGCGGCTACGCCTCCCTCGACTACGAGCCCACGGGCGAGCAGACCAGCTCCCTGGTCAAGGTCGACATCCTGCTGCACGGCGACAAGGTCGACGCGTTCTCCGCGATCACCCACAGGGACCAGGCGTACGCGTACGGCGTGCGGCTCGTCGCCAAGCTCAAGGAGCTGATCCCGCGGCAGGCCTTCGAGGTGCCGGTGCAGGCCGCCATCGGCTCCCGGGTCATCGCCCGCGAGACCATCCGCGCCATCCGCAAGGACGTTCTCGCCAAGTGCTACGGCGGTGACATCTCCCGTAAGCGGAAGCTGCTGGAGAAGCAGAAGGAAGGCAAGAAGCGGATGAAGATGGTGGGTTCCGTGGAGGTTCCGCAGGAAGCCTTCATCGCCGTCCTGTCCAGCGATGACAGCGCGGGGTCGGCCAAGGGCAAGAAGTAACCAGCGGTAACAACGGGTTACGTCCATAAAGCCGGACACAAGGGGGCCCGTCGTGCAAAAGCGCGGCGGGCCCCTACGCGTGCGTAGCGTTGCTCTGCGTGGAAAGTGACAGGCCGAAGCCCCTTACGCAGCGGCCGGTCGCGGCTTACTCTGATCCCTGCTCGATAGTTACTCGCGAGTTAAACAACGCGAAGTACCAGCACGAACCCCCACCGTGAGTTAACCCAGCCGCACCGAGTCAGCCGCACCGTCGCGGGCCCCCGGAGGATGTCGTGAGCGACACACAGACCCTGATCGAGAACCGTCCGCCGTCCGTGGCGGCCCTCTTCCTGGAGCGCGTGGCGGCCACACCGGACGCCGAGGCCTACCGATACCCGGTGCCGCCCGCGTCCGGCCAGGGCCCCGAAGACTGGAAGTCGCTCAGCTGGGCGCAGGCGGCCGAGCGCGTGTACGCGATCGCGGCCGGCCTCATCGAGCTGGGTGTGCAGCCCGAGCAGCGGGTGGCGCTCGCCTCCTCCACCCGGGTCGAGTGGATCCTCGCCGACCTCGGCATCATGTGTGCCGGCGGCGCCACGACCACCGTCTACCCGCAGACCAACGCGGACGAGTCCGCCTTCATCCTCTCCGACTCCGAGAGCCGGGTGCTGATCGCCGAGGACGCGGCGCAGGTCGCCAAGGCGCTCGAGAAGCGCGCCGAGCTGCCCGAGCTGACCAAGGTCGTCGTCATCGACGCGGCGGGCGCGGAGACGAGCGACTGGGTGATCACACTCGCGGAGCTGGAGCGGCGCGGAGCGGCCTACCTGGAGACCCACCCGTCGCTGATCAAGGAGCGGGTCGGCGCGATCAAGAAGGAACAGCTCGCCACCCTCATCTACACCTCCGGCACCACCGGCCGCCCCAAGGGAGTCAGGCTCCCGCACGACAACTGGGCGTACATGGCGAAGGCGATCGCCGCGACCGGCCTGGTCACCATGGACGACGTGCAGTACCTGTGGCTGCCGCTCGCGCACGTCTTCGGCAAGGTGCTCACCTCCGGCCAGATCGAGGTCGGCCACGTCACCGCCGTCGACGGCCGCGTCGACAAGATCATCGAGAACCTTCCGGTGGTGCAGCCGACGTACATGGCGGCCGTGCCGCGCATCTTCGAGAAGGTCTACAACGGCGTCGCCGCCAAGGCCCGCGAGGGCGGCCCGGCCAAGTACAAGATCTTCCAGTGGGCCGCCGAGGTCGCCCGCGAGTACGCCAAGGTGAGCCAGGACAACTTCCGGCGCACCGGCACCGCCGCGGTGCCCTTCGGCCTCGCCGCCAAGCACAAGGTCGCCGACACCCTCGTCTACGCCAAGCTCCGCGACGCCTTCGGCGGCCGGCTGCGCGCCTGCGTCTCCGGCGCCTCCGCGCTCGCGCCCGAGATCGGCTACTTCTTCGCCGGCGCCGGCATCCACATCCTGGAGGGCTACGGGCTCACCGAGTCCTCCGCCGCCTCCTTCGTCAACCCCGGCGAGGCCTACCGCACCGGCACGGTCGGCAAGCCGCTGCCCGGCACCGAGGTGCGCATCGCCGACGACGGCGAGATCCTGCTGCGCGGCCCCGGCATCATGGAGGGCTACCACGGGCTGCCCGAGAAGACCGCCGAGGTGCTGGAGACCGACGGCTGGTTCCACACCGGCGACATCGGCGAGCTCTCGCCCGACGGCTATCTGCGCATCACCGACCGCAAGAAGGACCTCATCAAGACCTCCGGCGGCAAGTACGTCGCCCCGGCCGAGGTCGAGGGCCAGTTCAAGGCGGTGTGCCCGTACGTCTCCAACATCCTGGTGCACGGCGCCGACCGGAACTACTGCACCGCCCTCATCGCCCTGGACGAGATCGCCCTCCTGGACTGGGCGAAGGAGAACGGGCTGGGGGGCAGGCCGTACGCGGAGGTCGTCGCCGCGCCGCAGACGGTGGAGATGGTCGACGGGTACGTGCAGCAGCTCAACGCCGGGCTCCAGAAGTGGCAGACGATCAAGAAGTTCCGGCTGCTGCCGCGGGATCTCGACGTCGAGCACGGGGAGATCACGCCGAGTCTGAAGCTGAAGCGGCCGGTGGTCGAGCGGGAGTACAAGCACCTCATCGACGAGATGTACGCCGGGGCGAGGGAGAAGTAGGGCGCCTTCGGCAGGGGCGGGGGACCGCCGGCGGCCGCGGGTTGTCCGTGGCCGCCCGCGCCCACGCGGAGCCGCATATCGGGTACCGCCCCCGCCCCTGGGTAAGTTGCGCTCAGCGGCGTTCGAAAGTGGCCGTCTTCTGTCCACTTCAGTGACTCAACGCTTATAGCTGCCCCCGGTCTGTCACCCTGGCCGCATGGACATGGCGGCCATACCGACACAGCGGGACAGTGAGCCCCGGGCCCGGGAGGTGCGGGGGCGGGCCACGCTGCCCGGAAGTCCTCTCGCGCCCGGCGCCGCTCGTGCGCTGGTGCGGTCCGCCCTGGCCGAGGCGTCCGCGGTGTCCGGGACGGCGGCGCGGCTCGTCGACGACGCCTTGGCCGTCGTCAGCGAGCTGGTCACCAACGCCGTCGTGCACGCCGGCACGGACGTGGAGGTCGACTGGCTGCTGGAGGAGACCGGCGCGTTCGTGGTGGAGGTGGGCGACCGGCATCCCTCCCGCGCTCCGCGCGACCCGCTCGGCGGCGACGGGGCGTACGACACCCCCGAGTACGGGCGCGGCCTGCGGCTGGTCACCACGCTCGCGGAGTCCTGGGGCGTCACCTACCGCGCCGGCGCCAAGACCGTCTGGGCGCGGCTGCCCCCGGGCGGCGTCGAGGACCCGGACACCCCCGCCCCGGACGCCGCCCTGGAGGTCGCCGAGGACCTGGCCCCGCAGCCGCACCGCGCCGACGGCGACCGGGACTGGCTCGGCCGTGGCGCGCTGTCCTTCCTCGCGGAGGCCTCCGACCTGCTCGCCGGGCAGTTGGACGAGAACCTGGTCACCGCCCTCACCGGCCAGCTCATCGTGCCCCGGCTCGCCGACTGGTGCGCGGTGTGGCTGGAGGACGAGGCGACCGTCCGCGGCGGCGCCGCCTGCGGTCCCGACCGGGTGTGGCACGCCAGCGAGAACCGCATCGAGGAACTGCGGTGCGCCCTGGAGAAGGAGCCGCCCTGCCCGCACGAGGGACTGCGCTCCGGCCCCGAGCCGTACCCGTGGCCCGGCCATGCGTTCGGTCCGCAGGGCGCCGACGGCACTTCGCTGTCGTACCGGCTGATCGCGGGCGGCCGGCCGCTCGGCACGCTGGTCATCGGCCGGTGCGGGCTGCTCGGCTTCCCCGACGAGGTCACCGGGCTCGTGGAGGACCTCGGCCGCCGCGTCGCCCTCGCGATCGGCGCCGCCCGCCAGTACGCCCGCCAGGCCACGATCAGCGCCGTCCTGCAGCGCGGCCTGCTGCCCGGCGCGGTCGCCGAGATCCCCGGCGTGAGCAGCGCGCTCGTCTACGAGCCCTGCGACAAGGGGGGCCCCAGCGGCGACTTCTACGACCTGTTCCCGGCCGGCGACGGCCGCTGGTGCTTCGCCGTCGGCGACGTCCAGGGCAAGGGGCCCGAGGCGGCGGTCGTGATCGGCCTCGCCCGCCCCTGGCTGCGCCTCCTCGCCCGCGAGGGCTACCGCGTGGCCGACGTCCTCGACCGCCTCAACCAGCTCCTCCTGGACGACGCCACCGAGGCCGCCGACGCCGCCGCCCGCGCGCTCGTCGCCGCCGGCGGCCGGCCGGTGGCCACCGGGGACGGCCCGCAGACCCGCTTCCTGTCCCTGCTCTACGGCGAGCTGACCCCGTACGACGGCGGGATCCGCTGCACCCTCGCCTCCGCCGGCCACCCGCTCCCGCTCGTCCTGAGCCCCGACGGCACCGTGCGCACCGCCGCCGGCCCGCAGACCCTGCTCGGCGTGGTCGAGGACGAGGCGTACACCAGCGAGACGCTGGACCTGCGGCCCGGCGACAGCCTGCTGTGCGTCACCGACGGGGTGACCGAGCGGCGCTCCGGCTCCCACCAGTTCGACGACGGCGACGGCCTCGCCCGCGCCCTGTCCGGCTGCGCCGGCCTCAGTGCCGAACTGATCGCGGAAAGGATCCGCCGCCTGGTGGACGACTTCGGCGGGGGCCCGCTCGAGGACGACCTCGCCCTGCTGGTGCTGCAGGCGGAGTAACGGCGCCCGTGCTGGACAATGGAAGGCATGCCTTCCGCTCTCCCCGACGGCGAGCCCGTCCCCGCCGACGGCGCGCTGCCCGCGCACGCGCTCGCCGGGGCCGCCGACCGCCCCCTCGGCTTCTACCTGCACGTCCCCTACTGCGCGACCCGCTGCGGCTACTGCGACTTCAACACCTACACCGCGACCGAGCTGCGCGGCACGGGCGGAGTGCTGGCCTCCCGCGACAACTACGCTGACACGCTGACCGACGAGATCCGGCTCGCCCGGAAGGTGCTCGGCGACGACCCGCGCCAGGTCCGCACGGTCTTCGTCGGGGGCGGTACGCCGACACTGCTGGCCGCGGACGATCTCGTACGGATGCTGGCGGCCATCCGCGACGAGTTCGGGCTGGCGCCGGACGCGGAGATCACGACGGAGGCGAACCCGGAGTCGGTCGATCCGGCGTACCTGGCCACCCTCCGGGAGGGCGGCTTCAACCGGATCTCCTTCGGCATGCAGAGCGCGCGGCAGCACGTGCTGCGCGTGCTCGACCGCACGCACACTCCCGGGCGTCCCGAGGCGTGCGTGGCCGAGGCGAGGGCGGCGGGCTTCGAGCACGTGAACCTGGACCTGATCTACGGCACCCCGGGCGAGAGCGACGACGACTGGCGGGCCTCGCTGGACGCGGCGATCGGGGCGGGCCCGGACCACATCAGCGCCTACGCGCTCATCGTCGAGGAGGGCACGCAGCTGGCCCGCCGGATCCGCCGGGGCGAGGTCCCGATGACCGACGACGACGTGCACGCGGACCGCTATCTGATCGCCGAGCAGGTGCTGTCCGGGGCGGGCTTCGACTGGTACGAGGTGTCCAACTGGGCCACTTCGGAGGCGGGCCGCTGCCTGCACAACGAGCTGTACTGGCGCGGCGCCGACTGGTGGGGCGCGGGTCCCGGGGCGCACTCGCACGTGGGCGGGGTGCGCTGGTGGAACGTCAAGCATCCGGGGGCGTACGCGGCGGCGCTGGCATCGGGGAAGTCGCCTGGGGCCGGGCGTGAGCTGCTGTCGGACGAGGACCGGCGCGTGGAGCGGATCCTGCTGGAGCTGCGGCTGCGGGAGGGGGTGCCGCTGTCCTTGCTGAAGGAGGAGGGGCTTGCGGCTTCCCGGCGGGCGCTGGGGGAGGGGCTCCTTCAGGAAGGGCCGTACGAGGCGGGGCGGGCCGTGCTGACGCTGCGCGGGCGGTTGCTGGCGGACGCGGTGGTGCGGGACCTGGTGGACTGATCACTCCCGTGAGTGAATCCCTCCGTAACGCCGGTTCGATCCCTAACCTGGTTCGTAGGCTGCCGCCGTAATTGCACGGTGGCGGAAACCGGAGGGCTGCGGAGATGACCGCTGTGGACGACCGACCGATGACCACCGGCATGGTGAAGATCTTCGAGGAACTTGAGCCTCCTGAGGGCGTCAAGATGGAGCTTCTCCGGGGGGTAATCGTGATGATGGCCGGCCCTGACATCGTGCACAACATGATCGTTTCCGATGTACAGGACCAGATCCCGCGCCAGCGGTGGTCTCGCCTTCAGACTCAGGACGTGGACATCCTGGACGAGGCCAGCGAGCCAGTACCGGACCTGGTGGTCGTGGCGCGAGACGCGCTACCCGATTCGGGCCGTCTGCTGCCCTCCAAGCTGGTCACGATGGTCATGGAGGTCGTATCCAAGTCCAGCATTCATCAGGACTACGTGGTCAAGCGCTCCATCTACGCGGCAGGAAAGATCCCCGCCTACCTCATCCTGGACCCGATCATGGCGCACTGCGTCTTGCTGACGAAGCCTGCGGGCCAGGGCGAGGACGCCGATTACCTGAGCCAGGAGATCATCAAATTCGGCGATCCAGTCCCGGTGGAGGTTCTGGGACTCGAAGTGGACACCACCGAGTTCGGAACGTTCCCCGACGTCAGGCCCCACCGCTACCCGTGACGAAGTCGATCAGTTCCTCCACCCGCCCCAGCAACTGCGGCTCAAGGTCCTTGTAGGACCCCACCCGCTTCAGGATCGCCTGCCACACCGCGCCGGTGTTCTCCGAGGGCCAGCCCAGCGCCCGGCACACGCCCGTCTTCCAGTCCTGGCCGCGCGGCACCTTCGGCCACGCCTCGATCCCCAGCGCGGCCGGCTTCACGGCCTCCCAGATGTCGATGTACGGGTGGCCCACCACCAGCGCGTGTTCGCTTCTCACCGACTCCGCGATCCGCCACTCCTTCGTGCCCGGCACCAAGTGGTCCACCAGGACACCGAGGCGGGCGTCCGGGCCCGGGGTGAAGGAGGCGACGATCGACGGCAGGTCGTCCACGCCCTCCAGGTACTCCACCACCACGCCCTCGATGCGCAGGTCGTCGCCCCACACCTTCTCGACCAGTTCGGCGTCGTGCCGGCCCTCGACGTAGATGCGGCCGGCGCGGGCCACGCGGGCGCGGGCACCGGGGACGGAGACCGACCCGGATGCGGTTCGGGTGGGCCGTACCGGACCGGCGGAAGGCCTCACCAGCGTCACCACCCGCCCCTCCAGCAGAAAACCCCGTGGCTCCAGCGGGAACACCCGGTGCTTGCCGAAGCGGTCCTCCAGCGTCACCGTGCCCGCCTCGCAGCGGATCACCGCCCCGCAGAACCCGGTGCCGGGCTCCTCCACCACCAGACCCGGCTCCGCCGGTACCTCCTGCACGGGCTTCGGCTTCTTCCACGGCGGGGTCAGGTCGGCGGAGTACTGGCGCATTCGAGTGACGATAGGAGAAGCCGTACGGCCGCGCTCACGACACGCCGAAACGGGCCGCCAGCTCGTCGCGTTGACGGCGGACGAACGCCGCGTCCACCACCGCTCCGTGACCGGGCACGTACAGCGCGTCCTCGCCGCCCAACGCGAGCAGCCGGGCCAGGGCGTCCGGCCAGCGGGACGGGACCGCGTCCGGGCCCGCCTGGGGCTCGCCGGACTCCTCGACCAGGTCGCCGCAGAAGACCACCTCCGGATCCCCCGGGACCAGCACGGCCAGATCGTGCGCGGTGTGGCCGGGCCCCACGTTCGCCAGCAACGCCTGCCGGCCGCCCCCGAGGTCCAGCGTCCACTCGCCGGAGACCAGATGCCGGGGCGGGGCCAGCGTGTCCACCGCCTCGTCGGCGTCGGCGACCGGCAACCCGTTTCTGACCGCGTCCAGGCGCAGCTCCTCCCGCTCGTACGCGAAGACCGCGTCCAGGCCCACCGCCCCGTACACCTCCGCGCCCACCATCGCCGCCGCCCCGAGGACATGGTCGAAGTGCGGGTGGGTGAGCGCGAGATGGGTCACACGGCCGTCGGCGAGTCGCTCGGCCTGAGCCCGCAGCCGCGCGCCTTCTGCCAGGCTCGAGCCGGCGTCCACCACCAGCGCCGTACCCTCTCCGAGGACCAGTCCGGCCGTGCAGTCCCAGCCGGGCAGCCGGCACCGGCCGACCCCCGCGGCCAGTCGCTCCCACCCCAGCTCTTCCCAAGTCACCGTCATACCGCGACGCTAGCCGCATAAGCCGCCGGGACCGCACCGACCTTGCCCTCGGTGTACCCGACAGCCGTACACTGGGCCGGGGAACGCTGGCACTCGCATGCGAAGAGTGCCAGGCGGACGAACCGCAGGACCGATTGGAACCGAGGGGACGACGTGCTGGAGGTGCGCGCGGATGCTGAGTGAACGCAGGCTGCAGGTGCTGCGCGCCATCGTCCAGGACTACGTCGGCACCGAGGAGCCGGTCGGGTCGAAGGCCCTGACCGAGCGGCACAACCTCGGCGTGTCCCCGGCGACGGTCCGTAACGACATGGCGGCCCTGGAGGACGAGGGGTTCATCGCGCAGCCGCACACCAGCGCGGGGCGCATCCCCACGGACAAGGGCTACCGGCTGTTCGTGGACAAGCTGGCGGGCGTCAAGCCGATGACCGCGCCCGAGCGGCGGGCGATCCAGAACTTCCTGGAGGGCGCCGTCGACCTCGACGACGTCGTGGCCCGTACGGTACGGCTGCTCGCGCAGCTCACCCGGCAGGTCGCCGTCGTGCAGTACCCGTCCCTGACCCGGTCCACCGTGCGGCACGTGGAGCTGCTCTCGCTCGCCCCCGCGCGCGTGATGCTCGTGCTGATCACGGACACCGGCCGGGTCGAGCAGCGGATGGTCGACTGCCCGGCGCCCTTCGGCGAGAGTTCCCTCGCCGACCTGCGCGCGCGGCTGAACAGCCGGGTCGCGGGCCGCCGGTTCACGGACGTGCCGAAGCTGGTCGAGGACCTGCCGGACGCCTTCGAGCCCGAGGACCGCGGTACGGTCTCCACGGTGCTCTCCACTCTCCTGGAGACACTGGTCGAGGAGAACGAGGAGCGGCTGATGATCGGCGGCACCGCCAATCTCACCCGCTTCGGACATGACTTTCCCCTCACGATCCGGCCCGTCCTGGAGGCCCTTGAGGAGCATGTCGTGCTCCTCAAGCTCCTCGGCGAGGCCAAGGATCCGGGCGTGATGGTGCGTATCGGGCACGAGAACGCCCATGAGGGACTCAACTCCACCTCCGTGGTGTCGGTCGGCTACGGTTCGGGCGGCGAGGCGGTTGCCAAGCTCGGCGTGGTCGGACCGACCCGCATGGACTATCCGGGAACGATGGGAGCGGTACGCGCAGTGGCACGGTACGTCGGACAGATCCTGGCGGAGTCGTAAGTGGCCACGGACTACTACGCCGTTCTCGGCGTGCGCCGCGACGCTTCGCAGGATGAGATCAAGAAGGCGTTCCGCCGGCTCGCGCGCGAGCTGCACCCGGACGTCAACCCCGATCCGAAGACCCAGGAGCGGTTCAAGGAGATCAACGCCGCTTACGAGGTGCTGTCGGACCCGCAGAAGAAGCAGGTCTACGACCTCGGCGGCGACCCGCTCTCGCAGAGCGGCGGCGCGGGCGCGGGCGGCTTCGGGGCCGGTGGCTTCGGCAACTTCTCCGACATCATGGACGCGTTCTTCGGTACGGCGTCGCAGCGCGGGCCGCGCTCGCGCACCCGGCGCGGCCAGGACGCGATGATCCGCATCGAGGTCGAGCTGGACGAGGCGGCCTTCGGGACCACCAAGGACATCCAGGTCGACACCGCGGTCGTCTGCAACACCTGCAACGGTGAGGGCGCGGCGCCCGGTACGACGGCCCAGACGTGTGACATGTGCCGGGGCCGCGGTGAGGTCTCGCAGGTCACCCGGTCCTTCCTGGGCCAGGTCATGACCTCCCGGCCCTGCCCCCAGTGCCAGGGCTTCGGCACCGTCGTGCCGACCCCCTGCCCGGAGTGCGCCGGCGACGGCCGGGTCCGCTCGCGGCGGACCCTGACCGTGAAGATCCCGGCCGGTGTCGACAACGGCACGCGGATCCAGCTCGCCGGTGAGGGCGAGGTCGGGCCGGGCGGCGGTCCGGCCGGTGACCTGTACGTCGAGATCCACGAGCTGCCGCACTCGACCTTCCAGCGGCGCGGTGACGACCTGCACTGCACGGTGACGATCCCGATGACCGCGGCCTCCCTCGGCACCAAGGTGCCGCTGGAGACCCTGGACGGCATGGAGGAGGTCGACATCCGGCCCGGCACCCAGTCCGGCCAGTCGATCCCGCTGCACAACCGCGGTGTCACGCATCTGCGCGGCGGCGGCCGGGGTGACCTGATCGTGCACGTCGAGGTGCAGACCCCGACCAAGCTGGACCCGGAGCAGGAGCGGCTGCTGCGCGAGCTGGCCAAGCTGCGCGGCGAGGAGCGTCCGCAGGGGCAGTTCCAGCCCGGGCAGCAGGGGCTGTTCTCGCGGTTGAAGGACGCGTTCAACGGGCGCTGAGAACGCTGTTGATCGTGGGGTTGCCCCCGGCCTATGCCGGGGGAAGCCCGGATTCGGACTTGTACGGAGGACGTGACAACATGCGGTCATGTCCTCCCCGCTGACCGATCTCTTCCCCCACCCGATCGTGCAGGCGCCCATGGCGGGCGGTGTCTCCCTCCCGCAGCTCGCAGCCGCCGTCTCCGAGGCCGGTGGTCTCGGCTTTCTCGCCGCCGGGTACAAGACCGCCGACGGCATGTACCAGGAGATCAAGCAGTTGCGGGGGCTCACCGGCCGCCCCTTCGGCGTGAACGTGTTCATGCCCCAGCCCGAGTATCCCGGTGCAAGCACCGGCTCCACTGGAGCGGCTCACGCCGCGCCCCCTTCCGGCGCCGTCGAGGTCTACGCCCATCAGCTCGCCGGCGAGGCCGCCTGGTACGAGACCGAGCTGGGAGACCCGGACAGCGGCCGGGACGACGGTTACGACGCCAAGCTCGCCGTACTCCTCGACAACCCGGTGCCCGTGGTCTCCTTCCACTTCGGCGTGCCGAGCCGGGACGTCCTCGACTCCTTCCGCCGTGCCGGAACCGTCACTCTGGTCACCGCCACCACCGCGGAGGAGGCCCGCGCCGTCGAGCGGGCCGGGGCGGACGCGGTGATCGCGCAGGGCGTGGAGGCGGGCGGCCACCAGGGCACCCACCGGGACCTCCCCGAGAACGACGGCGCCGGCATCGGACTGCTGTCGCTGGTCGCGCAGATCCGTGAGGCCGTGGGCATCCCGGTCGTCGCGGCGGGCGGCATCATGCGCGGCAGCCAGATCGCCGCCGTCCTCGCGGCCGGTGCGAGCGCGGCCCAGCTCGGCACCGCCTTCCTCGTCACCCCCGAGTCCGGCGCCCAGGCCGTGCACAAGCAGGCGCTGACCAACCCCCTGTTCGCGCGCACGGAGTTGACCCGCGCGTTCTCCGGCCGCCCCGCGCGCGGCCTGGTCAACCGTTTCCTGCGCGAGCACGGCCCGTACGCCCCCGCCGCCTACCCGGAGATCCACCACCTCACCTCGCCGCTGCGCAAGGCCGCCGCCAAGGCCGGGGACGCGCAGGGCATGGCGCTGTGGGCCGGGCAGGGGCACCGGCTGGCCCGGGAGCTGCCCGCCGGGGAGCTCGTGGGGGTGCTGGCCGCCGAACTCGACGCCGCCCGGACAGCGTTGTCGGCCAAGGTGGGCCTGCGATGACCGCGCCGGTGTTCGTCGTGGACTCGCTGGAGGGCGTGGGTCCCGGCTCGGTCGTCGACGTCACGGGCCCCGAGGGGCGGCACGCGGTCTCCGTACGGCGGCTGCAGCCCGGTGAGCAGGTGGTGCTGACCGACGGCAAGGGCCGGGGCGCGGCCGGGGTGATCGTCGGTGTGTCGGGCAAGGACCACCTGGTGGTGGAGCCTCACGAATTCCCGGTGGAGCCCGAGCCCAGCCCCCGTATCACCGTCGTACAGGCGCTCCCCAAGGGCGACCGGGGCGAACTCGCCGTGGAGACGATGACGGAGACCGGCGTCGACGCGATCGTGCCCTGGCAGGCCGCCCGCTGTATCACCCAGTGGAAGGGCGAGCGGGGTCACAAGGCGCTCGCCAAGTGGCGGGCCACCGCGCGCGAGGCCGGCAAGCAGTCCCGCCGGCTGCGCTTCCCGGAGGTCGCGGACGCGGCGACCAGCAAGCAGGTTGCCGCACTTCTCGCCAAAGCCGACTTCGCCGCCGTGCTCCACTCCGACTTCGAGCACGAGAGCCGGCCGCTGGCCACCGCCGAACTGCCCACCGAGGGCGAGATCGTGCTGGTCGTCGGCCCCGAAGGCGGCGTCGCGCGCGACGAGTTGGCGCTCTTCGAGGAGGCGGGTGCCAAGGCGTACGTCCTCGGTCCTACCGTGTTGCGTACATCAACCGCCGGCACCGCCGCCGTGGCCCTGCTGCTGGGCCGCACCGGACGCTGGTCCTGACACCGGGGGGACACCGTGGAACTCGCCCAAGTACGGCTCCTGGTCACCGACTTCGCCGCCTGCTACCGCTTCTACGCCGACGTCCTCGGCCTCAAGCCGCAGTCCGGGGCGACGCAGGGGCCGTACGAGAAGTTCAGCCCGCACGCCGGCTCGGCCGGGATCGCGCTGCAGGACCGGGCGATGATGGCCGAGGTGCTGGAGGAGCTGGGAGACACGGCCACCGGTCACCGTTCGCTGGTGGTGCTGCGCGTGGACGACCTGGACGCCTACTGCGCCGAGATCGCCTCCCGCGGCGCCACCGTCCTCCACGGCCCGGCCCCCATGACCGACCGCATGCGAGTCGCCCACCTCAAGGACCCGGAGGGCAACCTGGTCGAACTCCAGCAGTGGCTGCTGCTGCGCGGGTAGCTCCGCTGGTTCGGCCGAGGGCGCGATCGGAGGTGCCGGGCATGTGCCGCCGGGCGGCTGCGGCGCCGTCGTGGCTGGTCGTGCCCACGCGGCGGTAGCCGCACATCGGACGCAGCCCCGCGCACCTTCGGGGCGCTGTGAGTGGCCGTATGTCACCTTTCTAGTCGCCCCCGCCGGTGGCACTCTGCGCTGCATGGGGGTTTTGAGAGGGAATCGACGTGGGATGCGGGGCGTGATTGTCGCCGGGCTGGTCGTGGGGGCCGGTGCGGCCGTTGTGGCCTGTCAGCCAGATGGCCTCAGCAGCGCGTCCGTCGCCTACACCACCGACACCACCGCGACGGCCAGGCTCAAGCACCAGCACGTCGACGTCAGTTGGCTCACCTGTACCGGCGACTACGGCAAGGGAGGCCGGTCGGCCGCGAAGGCGCCCTCGGCGGGAGCGACCACCGTCGTCTCCGTCGACTGCCAGGGCGAGACCAAGGACGGGCGGAAGATCACCGTCATCGGGAAGGTGACCAAGGCCGTCGACGGCGCCTGTGTGCGCGGGGATCTGACCGCCAGGGTCGGGGACAGACAGGTGTTCCACGTCAGCGGGCTCGGGGACTGCGGCGCCACGCACGGACCGACGTACAGGCCGCCCACCCTTCAGCCGGGCGGCGGGAGGCCGACCGTGACCGTCACTGTCACGAGGACCCTGTGGTGCAAGGGCGACCCCACCTGTTGGCCAGTCGAGGGGAAGTGATCCGAACACCGGGCGAGGTGCACCCGTCGCTGCGTACAGTGACGGGGTGACTCAGGGTGCCGCCTATCTCCGATTCCCCCATGTACATGGCGATCTGGTGACCTTCGTCGCCGAGGACGACGTGTGGCTCGCGCCTCTCGACGGCGGCCGGGCCTGGCGGGTCAGCGCCGACAACATGCCGGTGACCTCGCCCCGGATATCGCCGGACGGACGGCACCTGGCCTGGACCTCCACCCGTGACGGCGCGCCCGAGGTGCATGTCGCCCCCGTCGACGGCGGCCCCGCCGACCGGCTGACCCACTGGGGCAACCGCCGTACCGAGGTGCTCGGCTGGACCGCCGACGGGCGGGTGCTCGCGCTCGGCGCGCACGGCCGGCACAGCTTCCGCCACAGCTGGGCGTACGCCGTCCCGCTGGACGGCGGACCCGCCGAGACCCTCCCCTACGGCCCGGTCGGCGATGTGGCCTTCGGCCCCGCCACCGTGCTGCTGTCCGCGCCGATGGGCCGCGAGGCCGCCCACTGGAAGCGCTATCGCGGCGGCACGGCGGGCAAGCTGTGGATCGACCGGGAGGGGAACGGGGAGTTCGTCCGGCTGCACGAGGACGTCGACGGCAACATCGAGCGTCCGGTGTGGGCCGGGGACCGCATCGCCTTTCTCTCCGACCACGAGGGCACCGGCGCCCTCTACTCCTCCCTCGCCGACGGCTCCGACCTGCGCCGGCACACCCCGCATGGGGGCACCACCCGCTCATGGGGGTCCCCCCGCTCGAACGAAGCCGAGAGTGGGGGAGAAGCCGAGAGCGGGGGAGGTTTCTACGCCCGGCACGCCTCCGGCGACGGCAGCCGCGTCGTCTACAGCTCGGCCGGTGAACTGTGGCTGCTGGACGACCTGGAGGGCGCCGAGCCGCGCCGGCTGGACGTCCGCCTCGGCGGCCCCCGGATCGACCTGCGTCCCCGTCCGGTGGACGCCGCCCGCTGGTTCGGCGAGGCGGCCCCGGACCACACCGCACGCGGCAGCGCCGTCTGCGTGCGCGGCGGGATCCACTGGATCACCCACCGCTCCGGGCCCGCCCGCGCCCTCGCCGCCACCCCCGGGGTCCGCGCCCGGATGCCGCGCGCCTTCCGCGCCGAGGGCGAGGAATGGGTGGTGTGGGTGACGGACGCGGAGGGCGACGACGCCCTGGAGTTCGCCCCCGCGACCGGGACGGTACCGGGCGCCCCGCCCCGCCGGCTGGCCGCCGGACAGCTCGGCCGGGTGCTGGAGCTGGCCATGGCTCCCGACGGCAGCCGGGCCGCCGTGGCCGCGCACGACGGACGGCTGCTGCTCGTCGAACGCGAGACCGGAGAGGTCCGCGAGGTCGACAGCAGCGACGACGGCGAGGTCTGCGGCCTCGCCTTCTCACCCGACTCGGCCTGGCTCGCCTGGGCCCACCCCGGCCCGCGCCCGCTCTCCCAACTGCGCATCGCCCACACCACCGACCTGTCGGTCACCGAGGCGACCCCGCTCCGCTTCCAGGACTACGCCCCCGCCTTCACCCTCGACGGCAAACACCTAGCCTTCCTCTCCAACCGCGCCTTCGACCCCGTCTACGACGAGCACGTCTTCGACCTCGCCTTCGTGGTCGGCGCCCGCCCGCACCTGATCACCCTCGCCGCCACCACACCCTCGCCCTTCGGCCCGCAGCGTCACGGCCGCGCCTTCGAGACCCCGGACAAGGACGAGACCCCCGACAGCGAGGGCACCCCCGCCACCCGTATCGACCTCGAAGGCCTCGCCGACCGGATCGTCCCCCTCCCGGTCGAGGCCGGCCGCTACTCCACCCTGCGCGCCGCCAAGGACGGCCTGCTCTGGCTGCGCCACCCCGTGCACGGCGTCCTCGGCACCGCCCGCGCCCACCCCGGGGACCCCGGTCCGCACACCGAGCTGGAGCGCTACGACCTCGCCCAGCGGCGGCTGGAACACCTGGCCTCCGACGCCGACCACTTCGAGGTCAGCGGCGACGGCAAACGTGTGCTGCTGTGGAGCGACGAACGGCTCCGGGTCGTCCCCGGCGACCGCCGCACCGGCACCGACGACGACGGCGACACCAGCGTCACCGTGGACCTCGCCCGCATCCGGCAGACCCTCGACCCGGCCGCCGAGTGGCGCCAGATGTACGACGAGACCGGCCGCCTGATGCGCGACCACTTCTGGCGCCCCGACCTCGGCGGCGTCGACTGGACCGGCGTCCTCGCCCGCTACCGCCCGCTCCTGTCCCGCCTCGCCACCCACAGCGACCTCGTCGATCTCCTCTGGGAGCTGCACGGCGAACTCGGTACCTCGCACGCCTACGTCCTCCCCTCCGGCGGCCGTGGCGGCGGCCCCCGGCACGGTCTGCTCGGCGCCGACATCTCCCGTCACCCGAACGGCAGTTGGCGCATCGACCGCATCCTGCCCTCGGAGACCTCCGACCCGGACGCCCGTTCCCCGCTCGCCGCACCCGGTGTGGCCGTCCGCCCCGGCGACGCGATCATCGCGGTAGCCGGCCACTCGGTCGACCCGGTGACGGGACCGGGTCCGCTGCTCGTCGGCACGGCGGGCCACCCGGTGGAACTGACGGTCTCCCCGGCGGGCGGCGGCGAACCCCGGCACACGGTCGTCATCCCGATCGCCGACGAGGAACCCCTGCGCTACCACGCCTGGGTCGCCGACCGCCGCGCCCACGTGCACGCCGCTTCCGACGGCCGGCTCGGCTACCTGCACGTCCCCGACATGCAGGCCCCCGGCTGGGCGCAGATCCACCGGGACCTGCGCGTGGAGGTGGCCCGCGAAGGGCTCGTGGTCGACGTCCGCGAGAACCGCGGCGGCCACACCTCCCAGCTGGTCGTGGAGAAGCTGGCCCGCCGCATCATCGGCTGGGACCTCCCGCGCGGCATGCGCCCCACCAGCTATCCCCTCGACGCCCCGCGCGGCCCGGTCGTCGCCGTCGCCAACGAGTTCTCCGGCTCCGACGGCGACATCGTCAACGCGGCGATCAAGGCCCTCGGCATCGGCCCGGTCGTCGGCACCCGCACCTGGGGCGGCGTCATCGGCATCGACAGCCGCTACCACCTGGTCGACGGCACCCTGGTCACCCAGCCGAAGTACGCGATGTGGCTGGAGGGGGTGGGCTGGGACGTGGAGAACCACGGGGTGGACCCCGATGTGGAGGTCGTCCAGCGCCCTCAGGACTGGGCGGAGGGCAGGGACACCCAGCTGGACGAGGCAGTGAGGCTCGCGCTAGAGGCACTGGAGGAACGGCCCGCGAAGACTCCGCCGGGGATGCCCACCTGATACGACTACGATGCACCGGTATTGATCACCAGCGTGAGGAGGCACACGCATGGCCGGCGAACCGCAGGACGACTGCCTGTTCTGCAAGATCGTCGCGGGCACGATCCCGGCGACGATCGTCCGCGAGACGGACACCACCGTCGCCTTCCGGGACATAAACCCGCAGGCCCCCACCCACATCCTGGTGATCCCCAAGGCCCACTACAGGGACGCCGCCGTCCTCGGCGCCGAAGCGCCACAGCTCGCCGCCGACGTCCTCGCCGAGACCCAGGCCGTGGCCGACGAGGAGAAGCTCGACAGCTACCGCATCGTCTTCAACACCGGCTCCGGCGCCGGACAGACCGTCTGGCACACCCACGCGCACGTCCTCGGCGGCCGTGGCCTGCAGTGGCCCCCCGGATGACCAGCCGTGTCCGTACGTGAACTGGTGATCCTCGGCACCGCCAGCCAGGTCCCGACCCGGCACCGCAACCACAACGGCTATCTGCTGAGGTGGGACGGCGAGGGCATCCTGTTCGACCCCGGCGAGGGCACCCAGCGGCAGATGGTGCGCGCCGGGGTCGCCGCCCACGACCTGAACCGCATCTGCGTCACCCACTTCCACGGCGACCACTCCCTCGGCCTCGCCGGTGTCATCCAGCGGATCAACCTCGACCAGGTGCCGCACCAGGTCACCGCGCACTACCCGCGCTCCGGGCAGCGCTTCTTCGACCGCCTCCGGTACGCCACGGCCTACCGGGAGACGGTCGGCATCACCGAGGCGCCGGTCGCCGCCGACGGCATCCTCGCGGTGACCCCGTCGTACACCCTGGAGGCCCGCAGGCTGTCGCACCCGGTCGAGTCCTACGGCTACCGGCTGATCGAACCCGACGGCCGCCGCATGCTGCCCGACCGGCTCGCCGCGTACGGGATCAAGGGCCCGGACGTCGGCCGGCTGCAGCGCGAGGGCCGGCTGGGGGACGTCGCGCTGGACGACGTCAGCGAGGTGCGGCGCGGGCAGCGGTTCGCGTTCGTCATGGACACCCGGCTGTGCGAGGGCGTGCACGCGCTCGCGGAGGGCTGCGATCTGCTCGTCATCGAGTCGACCTTCCTGGACGAGGACATCGAACTGGCCGTGGAACACGGTCACCTGACCGCCGGGCAGGCCGCCGCCGTCGCCCGGGACGCGGGCGCACGGCACCTCGTCCTCACCCACTTCAGCCAGCGCTACACCGAGCCCGAGGAGTTCGAGCGGCAGGCGCGGGCGGCCGGCTTCGAGGGTGAGCTGACCGTGGCGCACGACCTGCTGCGGGTGGCGGTTCCGAAACGGCGATAGAAGATCCGTACGATGCTTTGATGCCTCTCCCGAAAGCAGAACTGCACCTCCACATCGAAGGCACCCTGGAGCCGGAGCTGGCGTTCCAGCTGGCCGCCCGCAACGGCGTCGAGCTGCCGTACGCCGACACGGACGCGCTCCGCAAGGCCTACCAGTTCGAGGACCTCCAGTCCTTCCTGGACCTGTACTACGAGCTGATGGCCGTCCTGCGCACCGAGCAGGACTTCGCCGACCTCGCGAACGCCTACCTGGCCCGCGCCGCCGCGCAGGGCGTGCGGCACGCGGAGATCTTCTTCGACCCGCAGGCCCACCTCGCGCGGGGCGTCCCCATGGTCACGATCGTTGAGGGGCTGTGGCGGGCCCTGGTCCGCTCCGAGGAGAACCACGGCGTCTCCACCAGGCTCATCATGTGCTTCCTGCGCGACCTGTCCGCCGAATCGGCCCTGCTGACCCTGGAGATGGCCGAGCCGTATCTGGACCGGATCACCGGCGTCGGCCTGGACTCCGCCGAGGTCGGGCACCCGCCGGCGAAGTTCCGGGAGGTGTACGAGGCCGCGGCCGCGCTCGGGCTGCGCCGCGTCGCGCACGCCGGTGAGGAGGGGCCGCCGGAGTACATCGGCGAGGCCCTGGACGTGCTCGGCGTCGAGCGCGTCGACCACGGCCTGCGCTGCGTGGAGGACCCGGCGCTGGTCGAGCGGCTGGTGCGGGAGCGGATCCCGCTCACCCTGTGCCCGCTGTCCAACGTCCGCCTGCGCACGGTCGACACGCTCGCCGACCACCCGCTGCCGGCCATGCTGGACGCGGGCCTGCTGTGCACGGTCAACTCCGACGACCCGGCGTATTTCGGCGGGTACGCCGGCGACAACTTCGCGGCCGTGCGCCAGACCCTGGGCCTGAGCGAGGACCGGCTGCGCGAGCTGGCCCGCAACTCCTTCCTCGCCTCCTTCCTGGAGGACGACGAGGAGCGGCGGGCCCGCTACATCGCCGAGGTCGACGCGTACGAGTTCGGCGACGCGGTGTCGTAGGCGCTCCGGGCGGGTACGGCAGGCGCCTCCACCGGCACTTCCACGACCGGCAGGAGCCGCCTGCCCGCCCGCAGCGCCACCGCCGTCATCGGCACGGCGATCAGCAGCAGCCCGGCGCCGAGCACCTTCCCCATCACCGGGAAGCCCGCTCCTGCCGCCAGCACACTCCCCGTCAGCGGTCCCGCCGCCGTCCCCAGCGACGCCGCCGAGCCGACCAGGACCGCCCAGCGGCCGCGCGGGTCGAGGGAGGCGGCGAGGCCGATGACGTACGACAGGACGACCGGGTAGAGCAGGTTCCAGGAGATCTCGCCCGCCGCGAAGGCGGTGAGGTCGGTCGCGGACGCGCTGAGCGCGATACAGCCCGCGATCAGGGCCGTACCGGCACCGATGGGCACCGCCTGGCCCAGCCGGGGGCCGAGCGCGCCCGCGCCGACGACCCCGATGAGCCCGGCGCCGAGCGCGACCGCGAACACCGCGCCGACGGTGACCTCGGTGAGGTGGGCCTGGTCGAGTCCGATCCGGCCGCTGACGCCCCACAGGGCGTTCTGGGCGAGGGACCAGCAGGGCATGGCGGCGGCCAGCAGCAGCCCGGCGCGGAGGCGGGGAAGCCGGCCGTGCCCGACGGCCGTACGGGCGGGTGCGTTACGACCGGACAGGCGGCCGGTGAGCGGGAGGACCGCGAGTGCCGTCAGCGCGATGGCGAGCAGCGGCAGGCCGTGGCCGGGGCCGAGGCGGGGGATCGTCAGGTACAGGGCACCGGCGAGGGCGGAGACGCCGAGCAGGCCCAGGGTGGTGACCCGGTGCGGGTCCCGGTGGGCGGCGATGCCGCTCGCGGCGACCGCGGTGACCGTGCCGGACCCGAATCCGCCGATGACCGCGCCCGCGACGACGGCCGGGACGAAGGCGGTGAGGGCGGCACCGCCGTAGCCGAGGACGGCGAGCGCGAGGCCGAGCCGGGCGAGCCTGCGGGGGCCGATGCGGTCGACCCGGGAGGCCAGCAGGAAGCCCGCCGCCGCCGAACTCAGCAGCAGGGCACTGCCGATGGCCCCGGCCTGCGTGGGGTTGAGCGGAAGCGCGGAATCGAGTCGGCCGACGGTGGTCGGCAACAGATAGGGCGCGAGATACCCGGCCGTGAAAAGGGCGACGAGGGACCAGGGCAGGGGGTGGCGGGGGGCGGACACGGGCGTTCCCAGGCAGGCGGAAGGAAGGGCTCGAAGAAGGGGAGGGGGCGGCGACCGTCGAGGGACGGGAACCCGCGAGCAAGTTGTATCAAGCACGCGGTTTCCTGAAGAAGCACGGGCGGTGCGATCTGCGTCACTTTTCGGTTTGCTGGGTGTGGGCCCGGGTAGGAGGAGCTACGTTCGTTCTCATATGTAGACGCTATTCATAAGGGGAGATGGTCAGTGGGCGGCGATCCGAGTCCCGAGGGTGTGGCGCGGCGGCTTCGGGAGGGGATGGCACGCGGGGTGCTGTCCTTCCCGCTCACCGCGTTCCACGGCGACGGCTCCCTCGATCCCGGCGGCTTCCGCGCCCACGTCGCAGGCCGGCTCGCCGCCGAGCCCGGCGCCGTCTTCCCGGCCTGCGGCACCGGGGAGTTCTTCTCGCTGGACGAGGAGGAGTACCGGGCGGTCGTCGCCGTCACCGTCGAGGAGGCCGGCGGACGCGTGCCGGTCGTGGCCGGGACCGGGTACGGCTGGGCGCAGGCCGCCCGGTTCGCGCGGATCGCCGAGGAGGCCGGCGCCGACGCCCTGCTCGTGCTGCCGCACTACCTGGTCGACGCCCCGCAGGACGGCCTCGCCGCCCAACTGGAGCGGCTCGCCGAACGCACCCGGCTGCCGCTGATCGCCTACCAGCGCGGCCAAGTCGCCTACGCCGTCGACACCTTGAGGCGGATCGCGCGCGTCCCGAACGTCATCGGCCTCAAGGACGGCCACAGCGACCTCGACAGGCTCCAGCGCCTCACCCTCGCCGCCCCCGACGGCTTCCTCTTCTTCAACGGCGCCGCCACCGCCGAGATCCAGGCCCGCGCCTACGCCACCGTCGGCGTCCCCGCCTACTCCTCCGCCGTGCACGCCTTCGCCCCCGAGATCGCCGGCGCCTTCTTCGCCGCCCTGCGGGACGCCGACCACGGGACCGTCGACAAACTGCTGCGCGACTTCTACGTCCCGTTCGTGGAACTGCGCGACCGCGCCCCCGGATACGCCGTGTCCCTGGTGAAGGCGGCGGCCCGGCTGCGCGGACAGCGCGTCGGACCCGTGCGCGCCCCGCTCACCGACCCCGCACCCGCCGACCTCGCCGACCTCAAGGCCCTGCTCACCGCCGGACTCGACCTCGTAGGAGCCGCCCTGTGACCCGTGACCTGACCATCGCCGAGGTACGGCTGACGCCGATCCTGGTCGCCGACCCGCCGCTGCTCAACACCCAGGGCGTGCACCAGCCGTACACCCCGCGGCTGGTCGTGGAGATCGTCACCGCCGGCGGGACCACCGGGCTCGGCGAGACCTACGGCGACACCAAGTACCTGGAGCTGGCCCGCCCGCTGGCCGAACGGCTCACCGGGCGATCGGTCATGGATGTGAACGGGCTGTTCGCGATCGATCTCGGCGTGGACGAGTCCCGGGTCCAGGGCGAGGTGGACGCCGGCGGACTGCGCGGCGTGCAGAGCGCCGACAAGCTCCGGCTGTCGGTGCTGTCCGCCTTCGAGGTCGCCTGCCTGGACGCCCAGGGCAAGGCGCTCGGGCTGCCCGTGCACGCCCTGCTCGGCGGCAGGCTGCGGGACGCTGTCGAGTACAGCGCCTACCTGTTCTACAAGTGGGCCGGCCATCCCGAGGGCGTGGCCGGCGAGAAGGACGACTGGGGTGCCGCGCTCGATCCGGCCGGGGTCGTGGAGCAGGCACGGAAGTTCAAGGAGCGGCACGGCTTCACGTCCTTCAAGCTCAAGGGCGGTGTCTTCCCGCCCGACGAGGAGATCGCCGCCGTACGGGCCCTCGCCGAGGCCTTCCCCGGGCATCCGCTGCGCCTCGACCCCAACGGCGCCTGGTCGGTGGAGACCTCGCTGAAGGTGGCGAGGGAACTCGGGGACGTCCTGGAGTACCTGGAGGACCCGACGCTGGGTACGCCCGCGATGGCCGAGGTGTCCGCCGGGACCGACATTCCGCTCGCCACCAACATGTGCGTGACCACCTTCGGCGAGATCAAGGAGGCCTTCACACGGGATGCCGTGCAGGTCGTGCTCTGCGACCACCACTACTGGGGCGGGCTGCGCAACACCCAGCGGCTCGCCGCGATCTGCGCCGCCTTCGGGGTCGGGGTGTCGATGCACTCCAACACCCACCTGGGGATCAGCCTCGCCGCGATGACCCAGGTCGCGGCCACCGTCCCCGGCCTTCACCACGCGTGCGACTCCCACTACCCCTGGCAGTCCGAGGACGTCCTCACCGAGCGGCTCGCCTTCCGCGGCGGAAAGGTCGAGGTCTCCGACGCCCCCGGCCTCGGGGTCGAGCTCGACCGGGACGAACTGGCCCGGCTGCACCGGCGGTGGGCCGAGGACGACGGCTCGCTGCGCGACCGCGACGACGCGGCCGCGATGCGGGTGGCCGAACGGGGCCGGCGGCAACCGGTGATGCCGCGCTGGTAACCCCCTGTGCGGCGGCCTGATTGGTGCACACTGGCCAGACCCGCACCACGCCAGGGAGTGCACCGTGACCCCGTCGCACACGATCACCGGAGAGGAACCGGAACACCTCACCCAGGCCGCGCGCCGTCAGGCCCAGGTCGACCCGCTCGCCGTGCTGCGCCGGCCCGGCGACCCGCCCTGGGACGTCTATCTGACGGGCACGGTCTTCCTCGACATCATCTTCACCGGCCTGGACTCGGCGCCCGTGCGCGGCACCGAGTCCTGGGCCCGGGGCATGGGGTCCAGCCCCGGCGGGGTGGCCAACATGGCCACGGCCCTGGCCCGGCTCGGTCTGAAGACCTCCCTGGCGGCGGCCTTCGGGGACGACCACTACGGCGAGTACTGCTGGGATGCGCTCGCACAGGGCGAGGGGATCGACCTGTCGGCGTCCCGTACCGTGCCCGGCTGGCACTCGCCGGTGACGGTGTCCATGGCGTACGAGGGTGAGCGGACGATGGTGTCCCACGGGCACGAGCCGCCGCCGCAAGCCGCGCTCATCCAGGAGGGGGCCCGGGCCTGCCCGCCCCGCGCGCGTGCCGCCGTGGCCTCGCTGACACCCGGTACGCACGCGCCGTGGATCGCACAGGCCGCGCGGAGGGGGACCCGGATCTTCGCCGACGTCGGCTGGGACGACACCGGGGCGTGGGATCTCACCGGGCTCGCCGATCTGGAGCACTGCGAGGCGTTCCTGCCGAACGAGGAGGAGGCGAAGCGGTACACGGGCACCGACTGCCCGCGGCTCGCCGCCCATGCCCTGACCGAGCATGTGCCGGTGGTCGTGGTGACCCTGGGGTCGGAGGGGGCGTACGCCGTGGACCGGCGGACGGGGGAGGCGGCGGAGGTACCGGCGATCGCCGTGGAGGCGCTGGATCCGACGGGGGCGGGGGATGTGTTCGTCGCCGGGTTCGTGACGGGGTCCCTGGCCGGGTGGCCGCTGGCGGACCGGCTGGCCTTCGCCGGGCTCACGGCGGCGCTGTCGGTGCAGGAGTTCGGGGGGTCGCTGTCGGCGCCGGGATGGTCGGAGATCGGGGCGTGGTGGCGGCGTGTGCAGTCCGTGCCGGGGCAGGAACCGACGGCGCTGCGCCGGTACGGCTTCCTGGACGCGCTTGTCCCGGAGGAGCTGGACCGGCCGTGGCCGTTGCGTCGCGCCGTGCCCACCATCGGGTTCCGCCGCTCCGGCTGACGAGCAGCGGCCGGCCGGCCGGGAGGCGGCCCGGTGAAAAGCCCTACGGGCTTGTCTGTGCACCGTCGTACCCTGGAAGCGCGAGGCCGCCCTCAGCTACGCGGCCGTGATGAGGAGGAAGCGCAGGCCTTCAGAGCCGGCCCATGACACAGACACCCACAGCTCACACCACCCCCGCGCAGGAGCAGGCGAGAGCGCAGTTCACCGTCCCCGCCCAGCACCCCATGGTGACCGTGCTGGGTTCCGGCGACTCCCTCCTGCGTGTGATCGAGAAGGCCTTCCCGGCGGCCGACATACATGTCCGGGGCAATGAGATCAACGCGGCCGGCGACCCGGCCGACGTCGCTCTCATTTCGCGCGTGTTCGACGAGATGATGCTGGTGCTCCGCACCGGGCAGCCGATGACGGAGGACGCAGTGGAACGCTCGATCGCCATGCTCAAGGCGAGCGAGAACGGGACGAGCGACGGCCCCGAGACCCCGGCTCAGGTGCTGACGCAGAACATCCTGTCCTCGCGGGGGCGGACGATCCGCCCGAAGACCCTCAACCAGAAGCGGTACGTCGACGCGATCGACAAGCACACCATCGTGTTCGGCATCGGGCCCGCCGGTACCGGCAAGACCTACCTGGCCATGGCCAAGGCGGTGCAGGCCCTGCAGTCCAAGCAGGTCAACCGGATCATCCTCACCCGGCCGGCGGTGGAGGCGGGGGAGCGGCTCGGATTCCTGCCGGGCACGCTCTACGAGAAGATCGACCCCTATCTGCGCCCGCTGTACGACGCGCTGCACGACATGCTCGACCCGGACTCCATCCCGCGGCTGATGGCGGCGGGGACGATCGAGGTCGCGCCGCTCGCGTACATGCGTGGGCGGACCCTCAACGACGCCTTCATCATCCTGGACGAGGCCCAGAACACGAGCCCCGAACAGATGAAGATGTTCCTCACCCGCCTCGGCTTCGACTCGAAGATCGTGATCACCGGTGACGTGACGCAGGTCGACCTGCCGAACGGCACCAAGAGCGGTCTGCGGCAGGTGCAGGAGATCCTGGAGGGCGTCGAGGACGTCCACTTCTCCCGGCTGTCGTCCCACGATGTCGTACGGCACAAGCTGGTGGGCCGTATCGTCGACGCGTACGAGCTATACGACAGCAAGTACGGCACCGAGAACGGCACCCACAAGGGCGGCCGTGGCAAGTCCGGTGCCAAGGGCTCCAAGGGGAAGTAGACCAGCACGACCATGTCGATCGACGTCAACAACGAGTCCGGCACCGAGGTCGACGAGCAGGCGATCCTCGATATCGCCCGCTACGCGCTCGCGCGGATGCGTATCCACCCGCTGTCCGAGCTCTCGGTGATCGTCGTGGACGCCGACGCCATGGAGCAGCTGCACATCCAGTGGATGGACCTGCCGGGTCCCACCGATGTCATGTCGTTCCCGATGGACGAGCTCAGGCCGCCCTCCAAGGACGACGAGGAGCCGCCGCAGGGGCTGCTCGGCGACATCGTGCTGTGCCCGGAGGTCGCCGCCAAGCAGGGCACCGAAGCCCCGACGCAGCACTCCATGGACGAGGAGCTCCAGCTGCTCACCGTCCACGGGGTGCTGCACCTGCTCGGCTACGACCACGAGGAGCCGGACGAGAAGGCGGAGATGTTCGGGCTCCAGGCAGCCATCGTGGACGGCTGGCGGGCCGAGCGCGGGCTGACCGGGCCGTCCCCGGCGCCGACCGTCTCATAAGCGGGCCGTATGTCTCCGCAGATCGTGATCGGCGCGATCGCGCTGGTCGTCGTCGCCTGGCTCGCCGCGTGCGCGGAGGCGGGCCTGGCCCGGATGTCCAGTTTCCGTGCCGAGGAGGCCGTGAAGTCCGGCCGCCGCGGCAGCGCGAAGCTGGCCCAGGTCGCCGCGGACCCCACCCGCTATCTGAACGTGGCCCTGCTGGTCCGCGTCGCCTGCGAGATGGCGGCCGCGGCCCTGGTGACGTACGCCTGCCTGGAGGAGTTCACCGCCACCTGGCAGGCCCTGCTGGTCGCCATCGGGGTCATGGTCCTGGTGTCGTACGTCGCCGTGGGTGTGTCCCCGCGGACCATCGGCCGCCAGCACCCCCTCAGCACCGCGACCGTGGCGGCGTACGTGCTGCTGCCGCTGGCCCGGATCATGGGGCCGATCCCGTCCCTGCTCATCCTCATCGGCAACGCCCTCACCCCCGGCAAGGGCTTCAGGCGCGGCCCGTTCGCCTCCGAGGCCGAACTGCGCGCGCTGGTCGACCTCGCCGAGAAGGAGTCGCTGATCGAGGACGAGGAGCGCCGCATGGTGCACTCGGTCTTCGAGCTGGGCGACACGCTCGTCCGCGAGGTCATGGTGCCGCGCACCGACCTGGTCACCATCGAGCGCTTCAAGACCATCCGGCAGGCCCTCACCCTCGCCCTGCGCTCCGGGTTCTCCCGGATCCCGGTCACCGGCGAGAGCGAGGACGACATCGTCGGGATCGTGTATCTGAAGGACCTGGTCCGCAAGACGCACATCAGCCGGGAGGCGGAGAGCGACCTGGTCTCGACCGCCATGCGGCCCGCCGCCTTCGTGCCGGACACCAAGAACGCCGGTGACCTGCTGCGCGAGATGCAGAAGGAACGCAACCACGTCGCCGTCGTCATCGACGAGTACGGCGGCACCGCCGGCATCGTCACCATCGAGGACATCCTCGAGGAGATCGTCGGCGAGATCACCGACGAGTACGACCGGGAGCTCCCGCCCGTGGAGGACCTCGGCGACGACCGCTTCCGGGTCACCGCCCGCCTGGACATCACCGACCTCGGCGAGCTGTACGGCCTGGAGGAGTACGACGACGAGGACGTGGAGACCGTCGGCGGACTGCTCGCCAAGGCCCTCGGCAGGGTGCCCATCGCGGGCGCGTCCGCCGAGGTCGAGCTGCCCGACGAACGCCGGCTGAAGCTGACCGCGGAGGCCGCGGCCGGACGCCGGAACAAGATCATCACGGTCCTGGTGGAACCCGTCCCCGTGCCGGCCGCCGAGGAGGCGAAACCCGAGTGACGCCCGAGAGGCTGCGCGCCTTCTGCCTGTCCTTCAACGCCGCCGAGGAGGACTTCCCGTTCAACCCGGACACCTCGGTCTTCAAGGTGCTGGGCAAGCTGTTCGCCCTGACGCGGCTGGACACGCGGCCCCTGACGGTCAACCTCAAGTGCGACCCGGAGGACGCGATCCGGCTGCGCGCCGAGCACGAGGGGCTGATCATCCCCGGGTACCACATGAACAAGCGGCACTGGAACACGGTGACGGTGGACGGCGGGCTGCCCGAGCGGCTGGTGAAAGAGCTGATCGAGGACTCGTACGACCTTGTCGTGGCCGGGCTGCCCAGGGCGGAGCGGCTACGGCTCGACCGGCAGTAATTCCGTTGCCAGGGGCAGGCGGTGAGGGGTCGGATGTTCCGCATGAGCATCAGATATCCGCGCCCCCTGCGCCCCGGTGACCGTGTCGGTGTGACCTCTCCCTCCGCCGGAGTGGCCAAGGAACTCCAGGGGCGGCTCGATGTCGCGGTCCGGGAGATCGAGGCGCGCGGGTACGAGGTGGTCGTCGGCCGGTGCATGGACGGCTCGGCGCACATCAGCGCGCCGGCCGCCGAGCGCGCCGCCGAGCTGACCGAGATGCTGACCGATCCGGAGATCCGCGCCGTCGTGCCCCCGTGGGGCGGCGAGACGGCCATCGATCTGCTGCCGTCGCTGGACTTCGAGGCGATCCGGCGGGCCGAGCCGACCTGGGTCGTCGGCTATTCCGACATGTCCACGATCATCACGCCGCTGACCCTGCTCACCGGGGTCGCCACCGTGCACGGCAACAACCTCATGGACACGCCGTACCGGGCGCCCGAGGGGCTGCTGTCCTGGCTGGACGTCGTGGCCGCGCCGCAGGGGGAGCCGTTCACGCAGACGCCGCCCGGGCGGTACCGGTCCGGCGGGTACGACGACTGGCGGCGCCACCCGGAGGTGCGGGAGCTCACCCTGGACGCGGAGGGCACCTGGACCCGGCTCGACGCAGACGGGGACGTCGACGTCGAGGGACGGCTCGTCGGCGGGTGCATCGAGACCCTCGCCAACCTCGCGGGCACGCCGTACCTGAACACCTCGTCCTTCGCCGCCGGTGAGCCGCTGCTCGTCCATGTCGAGGCCTGCGAGGACAACGCGTTCACCATCTGCCGCAACCTGCACGGCATGCGTCTCGCCGGCTTCTTCGACCGCGCCGCCGCCGTCCTCGTCGGCCGCACCCACGCCCCCGACGGCCGCACCCTCACCCAGCACCAGGCGGTGCTCGACGCGCTCGAGCCGCTCGGGGTGCCGATCGTCGCCGATGTCGAGTGCGGACATGTCGCACCCTTCCTTCCGCTGGTCAACGGCGCGCGCGGCCGTGTGGTGCACACGGCCGCGCGGAGCGGGATCGTTCAGACCCTGGACTGACGCCCGCGCAGGCCCAGTCCGACCAGGACGGCGGCGGCGAGGACGATCGCGGCGTCCAGGGCGAGGACCGTGTGGACGCCGGCCAGCAGATCGCCGGAGGTGGTGGCCAGGACTCCCAGCAGCGGGATGCCGACCGTGATGCCGACCTGCTGGGTGGAGGTCACCAGACCGGTGGCCAGGCCCTGCTCCTCGTCCGGGACACCGGAGGTGACGGTCAGGCCGTACGAGATGATCGCGCCCAGGTGGAACATGCTGGCCACGGAGACGGCCGCCGTGGCGAGCCAGACCGACCAGACGTGGGAGTCCAGCAGGAGCAGCGTCGCGATCAGCGCGCCCTGGCCGGTCAGCGAGCCGACCAGGGTGCGGCGGGCGCCGAGGCGGCCGATCACCTTCGGGGCGAGGGTGCCGGCGATGGCCGACAGCACACCCTGGACGCCGAAGACCAGGCCCGTCTCGAAGGCCGACAGGCGCAGGATCTCCTGGAGGTACAGGGTCAGGACGAAGATGACGGTGGACATCATCGAGAAGGTGACCAGGCCGCCCACGTTCCCCCAGGCCACCGTGCGGCGGCGCAGCATCGGCAGGGAGACGAGCGGGGCGCCCGTACGGGACTCGACGACCGTGAACGCGGCCAGCAGGAGCACGCCGGCGATCAGGCCCGTGACGACGTCGGCGCGGCCGAAGCCGTGGTCGGCGGCCGTGGACAGGGCGTAGATCAGGGACAGCAGGCCGGTGGTGACGGTGACCGCGCCGGGCACGTCCAGGCGCGGACGCTCCGGGGTGCGCGACTCCGGCAGCAGGCCCGGGGCCAGCGGCAGCACGATCAGCGCGGACACGGTGAGCAGGGCCATCGTGGAGCGCCAGCCGAGCGTGTCGGTCAGCATCCCGCCGGCGACCATGCCGACCGTGTAGCCCAGCGACATCACCGTGCCGGCGATGCCGAGGGCGCGGTCGCGCGCCGGGCCCTCCGGGAACGTGGTGGTCAGCAGGGACATGGCCGTCGGGACGATCGCCGCCGCGCCGAGGCCCTGCAACGCGCGTCCGGCCAGGAAGGACGCCGGGTCCCAGGCCAGGGTGGCCAGCAGCGAGGCCGCGCCGAACAGGGCCAGGCCGGTCAGGAACAGCTTGCGGCGGCCGTACAGGTCGCCGATGCGGCCGAAGAGCAGCAGGAAGCCGCCGGAGGGCAGCGCGAACGCGGTGACCGCCCACTGCAGGGCCGAGCGGCTCATGCCGAGGTCGGTGCCGAGTTCCGGCAGGGCGACGTTCAGGACGGAGAAGTCCAGCGCGACCATGAACTGGGCGGCGCACAGGACGAACAGGACGAGCTTGTCACGCGTCGACAACCGGGGTGGCCGGGGGGTGTCGAGCGGTGTGCCCGTGGAGGTGGTGGTCTGGGTGGTGGTGTCGATCGCCATGGCAAGAGCTTCGGGCGAACGGAATACCGGTGGGGAGTCGGAACTTATGGTGGTGGTGGCACCACCAGCCACGACGGGGACCAGCACGACGGGGGAGGAGCGGTACGTGCCTGCTGCTGAGGCGACGAGGAGTCAACGGCGCGAAGAGCTGCGCGAGTTCCTGATGAGCCGGCGGGCCCGGGTCAGCCCCGAGGAGGCCGGGCTGCCCGTCGGCGGCGGCCGGCGCCGTACGCCCGGACTGCGCCGGGAGGAGGTCGCGGTGCTCGCCGGTGTGGGCGCCTCCTGGTACCAGTGGCTGGAGCAGGGGCGGGAGATCTCCGTCTCCCCGCAGGTGCTCGACGCGGTCGCCCGGGTGCTGCGGCTGAGCGACGCCGAGCGCCGGCATCTGTACCTGCTGGCCGGGATGAATCCGCCGGCGCCCGAAGTGGCGCCGGAGAAGCGGGACATGTGCGACGGGCTGCGGCGGCTGATCGACACCTGGATGCCGTATCCGGCGCACATCATGGACCCGTACTACAACTGCGTGATGTACAACGACGCGGCCGCGATCGTGCTCGGCATGCGGCCGGACATCACGCAGAACTGTCTCGTCGACTTCTTCCTCGACCCGCTGTACCGGTCGCGCAGCCACAGCTGGGAGGAGAACGCGCGTACGGTCGTGGCGCAGTTCCGGGCGGCGTGTGCGGCGCGGCCGGACGACGAGGGGTTCCGGGCGGTGCTCGCCGAGGTGAGCGAGGCCAGCGCCGAGTTCCGGGCGATGTGGGCCGAGCGGGACATCGAGGACCAGGGGCAGATCCGCAAGGAGCTGGAGCATCCGCTGGTCGGCCTGCTGGTCGTGGAGTCGACGGTGATGAAGGTGCCGGCCCGGCCCGATCTGATGATCGTGCTGCACACTCCGCTGGACGAGGCGAACACCGCGGCGAAGCTGGAGTGGCTGGCCTCCCCGGAGGGGCGGCGGGGCGCGATGTACCCCGTGGCGGGGTGAACGGGGCAGGGCTTCGTATGCTCTGGGCATGACCGAGAGCAACGCGCTTGACCCCGAGGACCGCAAGATCGTGACCCTGGCCCGTTCCGCGCGGGCCCGCAACGGTGTGCCGGAGGGGGCGGCCGTACGGGACGAGACGGGGCGGACCTATGTCGCGGGGTCGGTTGCGCTGCCCTCGCTGCGGCTGAGCGCGCTGCGGACGGCTGTCGCCATGGCGGTGGCCTCCGGTGCGACGTCGCTGGAGGCGGCGGCTGTGGTCAGTGAGGCGGAGTCGGTGCCGGCGGAGGACTTGGCCGCGGTTGCCGACCTCGGGGGTGCGGGGACGCCGGTGTTGCTGGCCGGGCTCGACGGTGTTGTGCGGGTGACCGTTTCCGCCGGCTGACGTACCGAAGTACCGGCCGAACGAAAGGTCGGCCGGAATTCAACCTTGTCGTCGTCCTCCCCTCGCGCATCAATGGAGCCGTACGTTTCCGACGGGCCGTCAGATCCGCACCGCCGACGCAGTGTGCCGTACCGCCTGCGCAGGCCTCTCGCCCGTCGGTGTCCCCCCACATCGCACTCCCCACAGGGAAGGGAAGCGGATCCCCATGAGAGGCAAGCGCACGGCAATGGGTGCGGCACTGGCCGCCGGGGCCCTCGCGGTCACCGGTCTGGCCTTCGCGCCCTCCGCGGCCGCCGTCACCCCACAGTCGGCGACCATCACCGCGAGCTGCGGCGTCTTCGGCGGCGGAGCGGCCACGCTCACCGCCACCCAGAGCGGCACCTCGGCCACCATCACCCTCACCTCCTCCGCGATCACCGCGCCGGTCGCGGTCGCGCAGGACTCCATCTCCTCCACCCTCACCCTGGCCAGGGCCGGCGGCGGATCCGTGGTGTTCAGCGGGACCAAGAACCCCGCCATGAACACCGGCGACGCCGTCAGCGTCGGCCCGCTGCCCGGCACCGTCGCCTCCGGTGACAGCCTGGACGCCTACGGCGGCTCGCTGAAGATGGTGATCTTCGGGGTCACCGTGACCTGCACGGCGAACGGTCCGCAGTCGCCCGGCCCCTTCGTCTTCGACTGACTGAACTGAGCGATCTGTTCCGGATGCCGCAGAAACTGATGATCCGTCAGATTTCTGCGGCATCTCCATTGACTTCTCACCCCGGCTCCACATCAATGCCCCCTGTCGGCGCAGACGAGCCGCTGCGCCCGCAACCCTCAGGAGGGGGCCCCATGGGTTCGACACCCCCAAGACCACGAAGATCCCGACGGTGGCGCTGGGCGTCCCTGTTCGGGGCGACCGCGCTCGCGGTCACCGCGGGCGGCGCGCTGGCCTTCCCGGCCGGTGCCGCCGGCACGAACGTGGACTTCGCCACGCACTGCATCCCGCCCGCCGTCGCGGGCATCCCGCCGATCGACGGCACCACGACCGCCAACGTGTCGGTGGACAACACCAACCCCAAGGTCGGCGACACCGTCACCGTCACGTACACGGTGGTCACCGCCGCCGCCAGCAACCCCACCGACCTGGCCCTGCCGGCCGACATCATGACCCCGACCGGGAAGGTGACCCTCGGCGGCGCCCAGACGGGGGACGTGACCGTCGCCGGACCGAAGAAGAACCCGCCGGTGCCGGGGAAGGCCGCCTTCCCGTCCTTCTCCATGACCGGCACGTTCACCGTGACCAAGGCCGGGCAGATCACCCTCTCGCCCGGCGACTACAACATCCACACCAGCTACATCCTCGAGCTGGACACCCCCTGCACGGTCACCAATCCGCCCGCCCCGGTGTCGCAGACCGTCACCGCGACCGACGGCACTCCGGCCAACACCCGGGCCATCTCCCTGGGTTCGGCCTCCGGTGACCCGGGGACCAGTGTCACGGTGAACGGTACGAACTTCACGCCGGGCGCCACCGTCACCCTGGCCGGGCGGTCCGGGAACCAGCAGACGGCCGACACGGCCACCGCGACCGCGAACGCCCAGGGGTCCTTCAGCGGCTCGCTGGCCGTCAACGACAAGACGACGACCGGGATCGTGGCCTACGAGGGCGCCTCCTGGAGCGCGGACAAGGGCGCCGGCCCCGCGGCCTATGTCGTCAACGACAACTCGCCCGTGCCACCGGGCAGCCAGAAGCTGATGACCACCGTCAAGGCGGGAACACTGTCCATGTCCCAGGCCGGGGACTCCGTCGCGCTGTCGGCGGTCGACTTCGGCAAGGGCGGGGCCTCGACCGGCAAGCTCCAGACCGTGACCGTGCAGGACTTCCGCGGCGGGCCCGCGGGCTGGTCCCTGACCGGCAAGGTCACCGACCTCACCGGTCCCGGCGGCAAGATCGGCGCCGGGAAGCTGAGCTGGACGCCCGCGTGCGCGACCAAGGCGGGCAGCCCCAGCACCTGCAAGGCCGGCTCGGCGGGCGCCGTGGGCTCCTCGGGGGCGACCCTGGCGCAGACCTCCGACGGCACGCTCACCGGCGGTGAGTTCACCGTCGACGCCGGACTCTCGCTGGACGTACCGGCGTTCACGCCCCCGGGCGCGTACTCCGGTGTGCTCACGCTGACGCTCTCCTGAGCGTGCGGGCGTCCGCACCCGCCCGTTCCCCCGTCTCCCGTCCGTGCTTCTCCGTGCTCTTCCGTGGGGGTCCGCACCCATGCGCAAGCCGTACGTCCTCCTCCTGAGCCTGCTCTGTCTCCCGGGCCTGCCCATGGGCACCGCCCACGCCGCCGACAACGGCAGCTGGTCCGTCTACCCGGTCGCCTCGAAGATCGCCGCGCGGCCCTACTTCTACCTCTCCGCCGACCCCGGCCAGACCCTCGCCGACAAGGTCGCCGTCCAGAACAAGACCGGCGGGCCACTCACCTTCCGCCTCTACGCGGCCGACGCCTACAACACCGCCCGGGACGGCGGTTTCGCCGTACGCACGCTGAAGGAGCGGATGCGCGGAGTGGGCGCGTGGGCGAAGCCCGCGAAAAACCGGGTCACCGTGCCCGGACATCGCACCGTCACCGTGCCGTTCACGCTGCACGTCCCGGACGGGGCCGAACCCGGCGACCATCCGGGTGCCATCGTCGCCCTGGACGAGCATGTCGACCCCGGCAGCGGATCACCGGCTCTCGGGGTGCAGCGGGCCGTCGGCGCCCGGGTCTACCTCAGGGTCGGCGGCCCCACGCTGCCCGCGCTCTCCGTCGGGCAGCTGCACATCAGCCACCACCAGCCCCTGATCCCGGGGCTCGGCACCGCCACGGCGACCGTCTCCTACACCCTGCGCAACACCGGGAACGTCACCCTCGACCCGAAGGTGGAGCTGAAGGCACGCGGGCTGTTCGGCCGTACGCTGCTCGACCGCGAGCTGACCCGGGTGCCGTCCCAGCTGCTGCCCGGACAGCGGGTCCGGCTCACCGAGACCTGGTCCGGCGCGCCCCAACTCGATGTGGCCGACCTGACGTTGACCGCGAGCGCGCCCGGCACCCGGCAGTCGGCGAGCGCCTCCTTCCTGGCGCTGCCGTGGCTGGTCGCGGCGCTGGTGTTCGTCGCGGGCGCGCTGACCGGGGTGCTGGGCGTCAGAGCGCGTCGGGGCCGCGTTCGCCGGTCCGCACGCGTACGACCGTCTCCACGGGTACGGCCCACACCTTCCCGTCCCCGATCTTCCCCGTCTGCGCGGCCCTGACGATCGCGTCGATCACGGGCTCGGCGTCGGCGTCCTCCACGACGACCTCGATGCGTACCTTCGGCACCAGGTCGACCCGGTACTCGGCGCCCCGGTACACCTCGGTGTGGCCGCGCTGCCGGCCGTAGCCGCTGGCCTCGGTCACGGTCAGACCGTGCACACCCAGCTCCTGCAGGGCGGTCTTGACCGCGTCCAGACGGTACGGCTTGACGATCGCGGTGATGAGCTTCATGCCTGGGTGTCGACCTTCTGCGTGCTGGTGCCGGTGAGGACGGAGTGGGTTACCGGGGCGCCGTGGCCCAGGACCCCGTGATCGTAGGCCGTCTCGGCGTGCACCGTAAGGTCCAGGCCGGTGTGCTCCTGCTCCTCGCTCGCGCGCAGGCCCATCGCCTTGTCGAGCAGCTTGCCGAGGCCGTACGTCACCGCGAAGGCGTAGACGGCCACGACCACCACGGCGAGCAGCTGCCTGCCGAGCGGGGCGAGTCCGCCGCCGTAGAACAGGCCCTCCGTGCCGCCGGTCATCGCCTTCTCGGCGAACAGGCCGATCAGCAGGGTGCCGATGATGCCGCCGACCAGGTGGACGCCGACGACGTCCAGGGAGTCGTCGTAGTTCAGCCTGAACTTCCAGCTGACCGCGTAGGAGCAGACGACACCGGCGGCGAGGCCGACGATCAGCGCGCCGAGCAGGGAGACCGTGCCGCAGGAGGGCGTGATCGCGACGAGACCGGCCACCGCGCCGGAGGCGGCGCCCAGGGTGGTGGGGTGTCCGTCCCGCTTCTGCTCGACGAACAGCCAGCCGAGCAGGCCGGTGCAGCCGGCGGTGAGGGTGTTGAGGAAGGCGGCCGCGGCGAGACCGTTCGCGCCGAACGCGCTGCCCGCGTTGAAACCGAACCAGCCGAACCAGAGCAGACCGGCGCCCAGGATCACCATGGGCAGGTTGTGCGGGCGCATCGCGTCCTTCTTGAAGCCGAGACGCGGGCCGAGGACCAGGCACAGGGCGAGACCGGAGGCACCGGAGGTGATCTCGACGGGCAGACCGCCCGCGAAGTCGAGCGCGCCGAGCCTGCCGGCGATCCAGCCGCCGGGGCCCCACACCCAGTGGGTGATCGGAACGTATACGAGCAGGGCCCACGCCGGGACGAAGACCAGCCACGCCGAGAATTTCGTACGGTCGGCGACCGCACCGCTGATCAGGGCGGCCGTGATGATCGCGAAGGTGAGCTGGAAGGTGGCGAAGAGGGCGGTGGGGACGGTGCCGTGCACGCTGCCCGGGGTGATGTGCGCCATGCCGGCGTGGTGGAGCCCGCCGATGAGCCCGCCGAACGCGTCGTCGCCGAAGGCGAGGGAGTAGCCGGCCGCCAGCCAGACCACCGTGACCAGGGCGATCGACACGAAACTCATCATCAGCATGTTGAGGACGCTCTTCGTGCGGACCATGCCGCCGTAGAAGAGGGCAAGGCCCGGGGTCATCAGCAGGACGAGGGCGGTCGCGGCGAGCAGCCAGGCGGTGTCGCCGGTGTCGACGTGCGCGGCGGCGAGGGTCACGGGCGCCTCCAACAGGTGTGCGGGCTCGTCAGAGGGTCACCGGTGTGCGTTTCCGGTTGCGTACGGGTGTGTTTCCGTGACGTTTCGTTGCGTGCGGGTTTCCGGAACCTCACCGGGAGATGCGCTGCGCACCGCTGGTACGGCGGGGTCCTGTGGATCAGGGACAATGAACGCCATGAGCGTTCGTACCCCGTCATCCGAAGAGCCGGCCGAGACCGTCCACCGCGCCGGCTTCGCCTGCTTCGTGGGCCGCCCCAACGCGGGCAAGTCCACCCTCACGAACGCTCTGGTCGGGCAGAAGGTGGCGATCACCGCCAACCAGCCGCAGACGACGCGGCACACGGTGCGTGGGATCGTGCACCGGCCGGACGCCCAGCTGATCCTCGTGGACACCCCGGGACTGCACAAGCCGCGCACGCTGCTCGGCGAGCGGCTCAACGACGTCGTACGGACGACGTGGGCCGAGGTCGACGTGATCGGCTTCTGCCTGCCGGCGAACGAGAAGATCGGACCCGGCGACCGCTTCATCGCCAAGGAACTGGCCGGGATCCGCAAGACCCCGAAGGTCGCCGTCGTCACCAAGACCGACCTGGTCGACTCCAAGACCCTGGCCGAGCAGCTGATCGCGATCGACCAGCTCGGCAAGGACCTGGGCATCGAGTGGGCGGAGATCGTGCCGGTGTCGGCGGTCGGCGCCAAGCAGGTGGATCTCCTGGCCGACCTCCTCGTCCCCCTCCTCCCCGAGGGCCCGGCTCTCTACCCCGAGGGCGACCTCACGGACGAGCCCGAGCAGGTCATGATCGCGGAGCTCATCCGCGAGGCGGCCCTGGAGGGCGTCCGCGACGAACTGCCGCACTCCATCGCCGTGGTCGTGGAGGAGATGCTCCCGCGCGAGGACCGCCCCGCGGACCGTCCCCTCCTGGACATCCACGCCAACGTCTACATCGAGCGCCCCAGCCAGAAGGGCATCATCATCGGCCCCAAGGGCAAGCGCCTGAAGGAGGTCGGCATCAAGTCCCGCAAACACATCGAGGCCCTGCTGGGCACGCCGGTCTTCCTGGACCTGCACGTCAAAGTCGCCAAGGACTGGCAGCGGGACCCGAAGCAGCTCCGCAGGCTGGGGTTCTGATCGAGGGCGCCCCGGGGGGCTAACCGACGGCATCCTGGGGGGTCATGTCCTGCAGCCCCACCACCCTCAGCAGTTGCAGCCGCTCGTGGGAGTCCGTGCCCGGGCGGGCTGTGTGGAGGATGAGGTGGTGGCGGTGGTCGTCGGTCAGGAGGACCTCGCAGTCGAGTTCGAGGAGGCCCACCACCGGGTGCCGGAAACGCTTCGTCGTGCTGCGGCGCACCGCCACCTCGTGTTCGTCCCAGAGGCGGGCGAACTCCTCGCTGGCGGCGCGGAGTTCGGCCACCAGGGCGGCCGGTTCGGGGTCGCCGGGGCGGGCGGCGGCCACCGCGCGCAGGTTCGCCACGTGCTGCCGCGCGTGGTCCGGCACGTCCTCCGGTGGGAGGAGGCCGCGCCCCGCCGGGTCCAGGAAGAAGCGGCGGACCAGGTTGCGTTCGCGCGGCGGACGGGCCAGCGCGTCGCCCGAGAGAGCCCTGGACATCGCGTTCTGCGCCAGGACCTCCCCGCAGTCCGTCACCACGAGCGCCGGCGCGTCGTGCAGCCGGTCCAGCACCAGCAGCAGCCCGGGCCGGACGTGGGCGGAGGCCGTCTCCCGGCGGGGCGGCTCCTCGCCCGCCAGGTGGAAGAGGTGGTCCCGCTCGTCGTCGGTCAGGCGCAGCGCCCGGGCCAGTGCCGTGAGCATCTGGCGGGACGGGCGCGGGCCCCGGCACTGTTCCAGCCGGGTGTAGTAGTCGACCGACATGCCGGCCAGCGACGCCACCTCCTCCCGCCGCAGGCCCGGGGTACGGCGGCGGGCGCCGGGAGTGAGGCCCACATCGGTCGGGTCCAGGCGGGCACGGCCGCGGCGCAGGAAGTCGGCGAGTTCGGCTCGGTTCACCTCTTCAGGGTGGGGCAGCGGGCGGGGGTTATCCAGGGAGTGCCGGTCCCCTGATCGGGAGGTCTCTCCCGGCCCGCGCGACACGGTCCGACAGTGGTGGCACCAGGTCGAGAGGAGCAGAAGATGCTGACATTGGTGACGGGCACCACGGGACAGGTCGGCCGGCGCTTCGTGCCGAGGCTGCTGGCGCAGCGGCAGCCCGGCGAACAGGTACGGGTCCTGGTGCGGGACGCGACGCGCGGCGAGGCCTTCGCGGAGCTGGGCGCGCAGGTCGCCGTCGGTGATCTGCGGGACGACGAGACGCTCGGCAAGGCGCTCGCCGGGGTGGACGCGGTCGTGAACATCGCGGCGTCCTTCCGCGGGGTGCCGGACGAGGAGGCGTGGGCCGTCAACCGGGACGCGGCCGTGGCCCTGGGCCGCGCCGCACTGGCCTCGGGCGTGCGGCGCTTCGTGCAGGTCAGCACGGGGCTGGTGTACGGCGTCGGGCGGGGCCGCCCGCTGACCGAGGACGACGAGACCCGGCCCGGCGGCGCGATGTGGGGCGCCTATCCCGAGTCCAAGGCGGCGGCCGAACGGGAACTGCTCGCACTGAAGGACATGGAGGTCCGGGTGGCCCGGCTGCCCTTCGTCTACGGCGAGGGCGATCCGCACCTGGCCCAGTCCCTGCGCTGGGCCACGCACTGGGCGCCCACCCAGCGGCTGCACATGGGCCACCACGCCGACGTCGCCCAGGGGCTGTTGCGCCTGCTGTACGCACCGGCGGTGAGCGGCCCGGTCTACAACATCGCCGACGACGCCCCGGTCACGGCGGTCGAGCTGCACCAGCTCAACGGCGTCGAGCCGCCCGCCGACCTGCACACCCGGACCGACCCCGACCCGTGGCTGGGGATCATGTCCACCCGGAGGATCCGCCGGGACCTCGGATTCCGGCCCCTCCACCCGACCGTCTGGGCCGCCCGCGACGCCGGAGCCCTCTGAGTCCTCTGAGCCCTCTGAGCCCATTGAGGCCGCTGAGCCACCTGGCCGACCTGAGCCGCCTAGTCGACTCCCCTGATCCGCCCCACCAGCACCGCCCCCGCCAGCCCGATCACCGCCGCCACCAGGTACAGCACCCGGTAGCCGCCCAGGTAGGTCACGATCGGCGCGGCCAGCGCGGGGGCGGCCACCTGGGGCAGGGCGTTGGCCACGTTGATGACTCCCAGATCCTTGCCCCGGTCCAGCGCCTTCGGCAGGACGTCCGTCATCAGCGCGAAGTCGACCGAGGTGAACACGCCGAAGCCGACGCCCAGCACGGCCGCCGCCACGATCGCTCCGGGCCAGGTCTGCCAGCCGGCCAGGGCCGCCGTCGCCACCGCCATCAGCACGCCCGACCAGACGACGAACGGCTTGCGCCGGCCCACCCGGTCCGACCAGAGACCGCCCGCGACGACCGTCGCCACCAGGGTCAGGCTGTTGACCGCCGTCAGCACGAGCACACCCTGGCCGGGGTCGGGGCGGTGCAGGCGGTCGCGCAGGTAGTACAGCAGGTACAGCAGCACCAGCGCATTGCTGAGGTTGATCAGGAACCGGGTCAGCCAGGCCCAGCCCAGGTCCGGATACCGGCGCGGGCTCAGCCAGAAACCCGCGAGGAAGCCGCGCCAGGCCCAGGGCGGGCGGTCCTGCGGTGACAGCCGCAGGTCGTCGTGGCGCAGCACGTACGGCAGCACGCCCGCCGCCGTGAACACCGCGCACGCCGCATACCCGGCCCCGGTCCCGCCGGCCACGGTCGCAAGTCCCGTGCCGCCGACCACGCCCAGGATCTGCGCCGCCCCCAGCCAGCCGCCCACAGCGCCCCGCTGGAGCCGGGGCACCCGGTCCGGTACGGCCGCCGTCACTGCCGCGAACGCCGCGTTCAGCGTGAGCTGCACCAGGCACCAGCCCACCGCCATGGACCACACCCCGCCCGCCCGCGCGAGCAGCAGCAGGGACAGCGCGCCGCCCGCCGCCCCGGCCACGATCCACGGCGTACGGCGGCCGGGCCGGGCGGTCGTACGGTCGGACAGGGCGCCGAAGAGCGGGTTGGCGAGCAGGGAGACCACCGCGCCGGCGCCGGTCACCCAGGCCAGCATCGTCTCCTTGGACATCCCGGAGCCGGGTGCGAAGTCCCCCGCCTGGGAGGCGAGCAGGATCTGCAGCGGGCCGAACCAGCCGGCCCAGATCGCCCCGTTGGCCAGCGAGAGCGCCGCCGTCCAGCCCCGGCCGACCGGTTCGACGGGCTCGGCGAGGGCCGCCGAGGCGCGGACCGTGGTCATCTCCGTGCCGTCATCTCTGCGCCCGGAGCACGTCCCGGAACCAGTGGTAGGAGGCCTTGGGCGTGCGCTGCAGCGTCTCGTGGTCGACGTGCACCAGGCCGAAGCGCCGCTGATAGCCCTCGGCCCACTCGAAGTTGTCCATCAGGGACCACACGAAGTAGCCGCGCACGTCGACGCCCGCCTCCAGCGCCGTGTGCAGGGCGCGGATGTGCGAGTCCAGGTAGGCGATGCGGTCCTGGTCGTCGAGGCCGTCGTAGGAGCAGCCGTTCTCGGTGATGACGACCGGCGGGAGCCTGTCGCCGTAGGTCTCGCGGAAGCCGCACAGCAGCTCGGTGAGGCCCTCCGGGACGACCGGCCAGCCGAAGTCGGTCACTGGGCGGCCCTCGATCTCCCGGACGGAGAAGGGAAGTTCGGCGGGCAGCGCCAGACCGCCGTACTCGCTGTCGGTGCCGCCGGGTGCCCCCACCCGGGTCGGCGCGTAGTAGTTGATCCCGTACCAGTCGACCGGTTCGGCGATGACCTTCAGGTCCGCCGCGACGTCCCCCGGCATCAACTCGCCCATCCCGTCCGGGTATTCACCGAGGATGACCGGCTCGGCGAAGAGGCGGTTGAGCAGGACGTCGTAGAAGCCGGCCGCCTCCACGTCGGCCGGTTCGGCGGAGGCGGGCCAGGTGGGGCCGTGGGAGTTGGCGATGCCGATGTCCGTCGCCCCGGCCGCGCGCAGGGCCCGTACCGCGAGACCGTGGGCGAGGAGCTGGTGGTGGGCGACCGGGAGCGCGTCGAAGAGGAGCTGCCTGCCGGGGGCGTGGGCGCCGATGGCGTGGCCCAGGAGGGTGTGCTCGGCGGGTTCGTTGAGGGTGATCCACTTGGTGACGCGGTCGCCGAGCCGCTCGGCCACCACGGAGACGTACTCGGCGAACCGTTCCGCCGTGTCCCGCTGCAGCCAGTCCAGGGAGGCGGGCAGGTCCCAGTGGAAGAGGGTGGGCACGGGGCGTACGCCCGCCGCGCACAGCTCGTCCACCAGGCGGTCGTAGAAGTCCAGGCCGCCGGGTGAGTCGACCCGGGGCCAGGAGACGGAGAAGCGGTACGCGTCCACGCCGAGGCCGGCGAGGAGGGCGACGTCCTCCTGGTGGCGGTGGTAGTGGTCGCAGGCCACCGCCGCCGTCGAACCGTCCTTCACCCGCCCGGGTTCGGCCGTGAACACGTCCCACACGGATTGCTCGCGCTCCTCGGCCGCCCCCTCGATCTGATGGGCCGAGGTCGAGACACCCCACAGGAAGCCGTCCGGGAAGCGGGGTGTCGGGGGCGTCGGGTCGCCTGCGTCAGTCGCCATGCCCGGATCATCCTTACCCCCGGTAACGTAAGTCAACGCCCCCGCGGGAACCGGCGCTCACGCCCCTTCGTTCAGCACCCGGGACACCAACTCCCGGATTTCCTCGGTGAGTCGGGGGTCGGCCGCGTAGACCGTGCGGCCGTCCACGGTGATCTCGTACCGGAAGCCGTCGGGCACGCCGGCCGGCGGGGTCCCCCGGCCGGACGCGAGGACGCGTTCGGCCAGGGCGTGCCACACAGGGGCGTCGGACCGGCCCGAGGTGTCCACCTCGGCCCGGCGCTCGATGCCCGCGAACCCGCCCGTGCGCCTCACCTGAATCCGCATGGGCTCAGTGTCGCAGTACGACAGCGCGTCGCAGTGCTAGAGCGTCCGCACCCCGACCTGTTCCCACGCCTTCTGCACGGCCTGGAGCTCGTCCCCGGCGCCGTACCGCTCCCGCGCCGCCTTCACCGTCAGCGTGGCGAAGTCGGCGAACTGCGCGTCCTGCTTCAGCTCGCCGCCGGTGAGCACGTCGTACCAGACCTGCCCGGCCTTCTCCCAGGAGTGCCCGCCGATCGCCGTGGCGACCAGGCAGAAGGCGTGGTTGGGGATGCCCGAGTTGATGTGCACGCCGCCGTTGTCGCGGCCGGTGCGGACATAGTGGTCCATGGTCGCCGGCTGCGGGTCCTTGCCGAGGTTCGGGTCGTCGTACGCCGTGCCCGGGGCCTTCATCGAGCGCAGCGCGGTGCCGTGGACGTGCGGGGCGAGCAGGCCGGCGCCGATCAGCCAGTCTGCCTCGGCGGCGGTCTGGCCGAGGGTGTACTGCTTGATCAGCGAGCCGAAGACGTCCGAGACCGACTCGTTGAGCGCGCCGGACTGCCCGAAGTACTCCAGGTTCGCGGTGTGCTGGGTGACGCCGTGGGTCAGCTCGTGGCCGATGACGTCGACCGGGATGGTGAAGTCCAGGAAGATCTGGCCGTCGCCGTCGCCGAACACCATCTGCTCGCCGTTCCAGAAGGCGTTGTCGTAGTTCTGGTCGTAGTGGACGGTGGCGTCCAGCGGCAGCCCGTTGTCGTCGATGGAGTGCCGGCCGTACGCCTTCAGGTACAGCTCGAAGGTGGCTCCGAGGCCCGCGTAGGCGCGGTTGACGGTGGCGTCCGAGACCGGGTCGGAACCCTCCGCGCGGACCTTGGTGCCGGGCAGGTCCTGGGTGTGGTGGGCATCGCAGATCGTGCGGTGCGGCTGGTCGGCGGCGGCGCCCGCGGGCGGGGCGACGGAGGGCGCACCGATGACCGTGGTCAGGCGGCGCTTGGTGCGCTGGAAGGCGTCGTGCTCCAGGGACCGGCGGGCCGGGCCGGAGAGCGCGGAGTCCTCGGCCTGCGCGAGCCTGTCGAGGATGTGCGGCGGCACGATCGTGCAGAAGACGGGCTGGAAGCCCCCGTTGGTCGTCATGCCCCGCACCATCGCACTCTGTGACGTCCGTGTCACTAGCAGCCACCATGATTGGTGAAATACCGGGACAGCAAGGCAATGCTTCGTGACGCTGTGGTACGGATGCTGTGGTGCGACGCACTATTTATCCACTTTCTAGTGGGTTTATAGGTGCGGTCCCGCATACTGGGACACGCCCCCCGCGCCGGGGCGGCTCGGCTAGGCTGCGGAGCATCATGCGTTTCGGGCTGCTTCTCCTTAGCTGCCGCGGCGAGGGCCTGTAGACAAGGCCGACTCCCTCCCCGCGGAGCTTGGTGTTGCGTCGTCGGCCGTCCACCGGACCCGCCCACCCGCGGAACCCTCGAGGAGCCACGCAGACATGGCCAACCGCCAGCAGCCCAGTTCCATGCCGATCCACAAGTACGGTCGCTACGAACAGGTGGACATCCCGGACCGCACCTGGCCGGAGCAGCGCATCACCGTCGCCCCCCGCTGGCTCTCCACCGACCTGCGCGACGGCAACCAGGCCCTGATCGACCCGATGTCGCCCGAGCGCAAGCGCCGGATGTTCGACCAGCTGGTGAAGATGGGCTACAAGGAGATCGAGGTCGGCTTCCCCGCCTCCGGCCAGACCGACTTCGACTTCGTGCGCTCGATCATCGAGGAAGAGGGCGCGATCCCCGACGACGTCACGATCTCCGTGCTGACCCAGGCCCGCGAGGACCTGATCGAGCGGACCGTGGAGTCCCTGAAGGGTGCCAAGCGCGCCACCGTCCACCTGTACAACGCGACGGCTCCCGTGTTCCGCCGGGTCGTGTTCCGCGGCTCCAAGGACGACATCAAGCAGATCGCCGTCGACGGCACCCGCCTGGTGACGGAGTACGCCGAGAAGCTGCTGGGCCCGGAGACCGAGTTCGGCTACCAGTACAGCCCGGAGATCTTCACCGACACCGAGCTGGACTTCGCGCTGGAGGTCTGCGAGGCGGTCATGGACGTCTGGCAGCCCGGCCCGGGCCGCGAGATCATCCTCAACCTGCCCGCCACGGTGGAGCGTTCGACCCCGTCCACGCACGCGGACCGCTTCGAGTGGATGAGCCGCAACATCTCCCGCCGCGAGCACGTCTGCATCTCCGTCCACCCGCACAACGACCGCGGTACGGCCGTGGCGGCGGCCGAGCTGGCGCTGATGGCCGGCGCCGACCGCGTCGAGGGCTGTCTGTTCGGGCAGGGCGAGCGCACCGGCAACGTCGACCTGGTCACCCTCGGCATGAACCTGTTCTCCCAGGGCGTCGACCCGCAGATCGACTTCTCCGACATCGACGAGATCCGTCGTACGTGGGAGTACTGCAACCAGATGGAGGTCCACCCGCGCCACCCGTACGTGGGCGACCTGGTCTACACGTCCTTCTCCGGCTCCCACCAGGACGCCATCAAGAAGGGCTTCGACGCCATGGAGGCCGACGCGGCGGCTCGCGGGGTCACGGTCGACGACATCGAGTGGGCGGTGCCGTACCTGCCGATCGACCCCAAGGACGTCGGCCGCTCCTACGAGGCCGTCATCCGCGTCAACTCGCAGTCCGGCAAGGGCGGTATCTCCTACGTCCTGAAGAACGACCACAAGCTGGACCTGCCACGCCGGATGCAGATCGAGTTCTCGAAGCTGATCCAGGCCAAGACGGACGCCGAGGGCGGCGAGATCACGCCGAAGGAGATCTGGGCGGTCTTCCAGGACGAGTACCTGCCGAACCCGGAGAACCCGTGGGGCCGCATCCAGGTCAGGACGGGCCAGTCGACCACGGACACCGACGGCGTGGACACGCTCACGGTCGAGGCGACGGTAGACGGCGAGGACACCGTCCTGACCGGCTCCGGCAACGGTCCGATCTCGGCCTTCTTCGACGCCCTGGAGTCCGTCGGCGTCGACGTACGCCTGCTGGACTACCAGGAGCACACGATGAGCGAGGGCGCCTCCGCGCAGGCCGCCTCCTACATCGAATGCGCGATCGACGGCAAGGTCCTGTGGGGGATCGGCATCGACGCGAACACGACGCGTGCCTCGCTGAAGGCGGTCGTCTCGGCGGTCAACCGCGCCGCCCGCTGACCCGCTCTGACCGGGAGTTTCGGGGCCCCGGCCGCTGTATGCGGCGGCCGGGGCCCCGGCTGTTCTCGGCCATGGGGCCGGTCAGGTCACAGAAAGGTCTCTCACGGGGTACTGACTCAGCCTTGGTGATGTGGCTAACATCACGCCAGCGCCGCGATGTTGCGGCGTCGTTACGGAGGTGCGACGTGCTGCCAGTACGGGGACGAGACGGCCGTGCCACCAGAGCTGTGCGCATTCTGGGCAGCCGCACCGCATGGACACCCGTCGGGGACGGCGAGTTCTTCTGCCCCGGCTGCGGGGGCGACCGCAACTACCAACGGCTCACCGGGCGCCGCAGGCTCACCCTGCTCGGGGTGCCCCTGCTGCCGCGCGGGACGGCCGGGCCGGTCGTGGAGTGCGCCGCGTGCCGCCACCACTACGGCACCGACGTCCTCGACCACCCCACCACGCGCCGCTTCTCCGCGATGCTCCGCGACGCCGTGCACACCGTCGCCCTCGCCGTGCTCGCCGCGGGCGGCACCTCCTCCCGTGCGGCTCTGGAGGCGGCCGCCGGTGCCGTGCGCGCGGCCGGCTTCGACGGCTGCACCGAGGAACAGCTGTCCGCCCTGGTCGAGGCCCTCGAAGCCGACACCGGCCGGGTCCTCGGCGCCGAGTGCGGCACCAGCCTGACCATAGAGCTGCACGAGGCCCTGGACCCCCTCGCCCCGCACCTCGCCCCCGCCGGCCGTGAGTCCCTCCTCCTCCAGGCCGCCCGCATCGCCCTCGCCGACGGCCCCTACACCCCCGCCGAACGCGACGCCCTCACCACGGTCGGCGCGGCCCTGACGATCCGCGCCGACGACGTGACCCGCCTTCTGGCGGCGGCGCGCACACCGTCCTGACGACGCGGGGTGCGAACCGGCCCGGCGTGCGAGAAGGCCGCTGGATCTGAGAAGAGGTCACGGGACCGCGCGGCGCGGGGCTCATGGAGCCGAGGGCCGCGAGGCATGCGGGGGTGCGGGTCGCGAGGCCCACGGGGCACGAGGCGCACGGGGCCGGGGTGCGCGGGTCGCAGGGCGTGTGGGGCTGGGGTGCCTTGGCCAGCGGGGTCGGGGGCCGCAGGGCGTGCGTGACGGGATGCCTCGGCATGCCTGGGCCGGGGTGCGGGGCCGTGAGGGTGCGGGGGCCGGGGGCGCCGACACGCCGGGCCACGGCTGCCTGGAACTTAAGACGCGGGGCCGGAATCTGCGGGCCGGGGTGCGCGGGTCGTAAGGCGTGCGTGGGCCGGGGTGCCTCGGCGTGCGAGGTGGGGGCGCAGGGCGTGGGTGCGCCGATGGCTCGCGGGTGCGCCGGGACAGGTGCGCGGTACTCGAGGCGTGCGGGGGCGGGAGGTGTGGTGCGGGTGGGTACTCCCCGGGGAGTAGTCGGGCCCCCCGGTCACCTTGCGCAGTACCGTCGAACTCGCTCCCGCGCCCGACGATCGGCGTCCCTTTCGCCGGAAGTCTGGAAGCCGTATCCAGACATCCACTGCGGAGGGGAGGCCCGATTTCCATGGGGGCCGCGAAGACACGGAGGACCAGGGGGCTGCCCTGGCTGGTGGTCGGGCTGTGGGCGGTGCTGCTGGCCGTCGCCGGGCCGTTCGCCGTCAAGCTGGCCGACGTCCAGCACGACCGGGCCACCGACTACCTGCCGGCGTCCGCCGACTCCACCCAGGTCGCCAAGCTGCAGGACCGGCTGCCCGGCGGCGAGACCACCGAACTGGTCCTCGTCTACCACCGGGCCACCGGTCTCACCGCCGCCGACCGGACCACGGCAGGGACCCAGGTCGCCGGGATCGCCCACCGGCACCATCTGACCGGAGGCACCCCGCACGGCATTCCGTCCGCCGACGGCACCACCCTGATCTACCCGGTCACCAGCAACGAGCCCGGCACGGACGAGAAGAAGCGGAACACCTTCGTCGACGACGTCCGCCAAGTCGCCCGCGACCAGGGCGGGTTGAGAGTGAAGGTGGGCGGCCCGGCCGCGCTCGCCACCGACGCCTCCGGGGTGTACGCCTCGCTCGGCGGCCCCCTGCTCTACACCACGGTCGCCGTCGTCGCGCTCCTGCTCATCCTCATCTACCGCAGCCCCCTGCTGTGGCTCGTCCCCCTCCTCGTCGCCGGCCTCGCCGACTTCCTCGCCCGCGCCGCCGCCTACGGCCTCAACCAGGCCTTCGGCACCACCGTCTCCGGTCAGAGCGCCGGCATCATGACCATCCTCGTCTTCGGCGCCGGCACCGACTACGCCCTCCTGCTCGTCTCCCGCCACCGCGAGGAACTCCGCCGGCACGAGCGCCCGTACGACGCGATGCGCGCCGCCCTGCGCGGCTGCGGGCCCGCCGTCCTCGCCTCCTCCGGCACGGTCGCCGCCGGACTGCTCTGCCTGCTCGCCGCCGACCTCAACTCCAGCCGCGGCATGGGCCCGCTCGGCACGGTCGGCGTGCTGTGCGCGCTCGCCGCGATGCTGACCCTGCTCCCCGCCGTCCTCGTCCTCCTCGGCCGCCGTGTCTTCTGGCCGCTCGTCCCGGCGTACGGCAGCACGCCCAAGGCCCGCCGGTCCCTGTTCGCGGCTATGGGCTCCTCCGCCGGGCGCCGCCCCCTGACCGTCCTCGCCTCCGGCGCCGTCCTGCTCGGCGCGCTCGCGCTGGGCACCCTGAACCTGCCCGGCGCGATCAAGCAGCTGGACACCTTCGTGCACCGGCCCGAGTCCGTGACCGCCATGGAAACGGTCGCCAAGGCCTACCCCGAGCGGTCCGCGCAGCCCATCGAGGTCATCACCCCGGCCGGCCGCGCCGACAACACCCTCGCGGCCGTCAAGGGCACCAGGGGAGTGGCGGACGCCCGCGAGGTCCGTACTGGCGGCGGCTGGACCGAGATCACGGTGACCGCGTCCGCCCCGCCCCAGTCCGCCGCCGAGACCGCCACCATCGAGGCGCTCCGGCACCGGCTTCCCGGCTCCCACGTCGGCGGGCCCAGCGCCCAGCAGCTCGACCTGAGGGACACAGGCGCCCGCGACCGCCTGGTCGTCGTCCCGATCGTCCTCGCCTCCGTCCTGCTGATCCTGATCGTCCTGCTGCGCTCCCTGGTCGCCCCGCTGCTCCTGGTCGCCGCCGTCGTCGCCGTGTGGGGCGCCGCCCTCGGCCTCGGCGGGCTCGCCTTCGGGCCGCTGTTCGGCTTCCCCGGCACCGACCCCGGTCTCGGCCTGCTGTCCTTCGTCTTCCTGGTCGCCCTCGGCGTCGACTACGGCATCTTCCTGATGCACCGGATGCGGGAGGAGTCGGTCAAGGGCGCCGAACCGACGGCGGCCGCGCTGATCGCCCTGCGCACCACCGGCGGGGTCATCGCCTCCGCCGGGCTGGTGCTCGCGGCCACCTTCGCGGTGCTGACGAACATGGGTCTGGTGCCGCTGGTCGAGCTGGGCTTCGTCATCGCCGTCGGCGTCCTGCTGGACACCTTCCTCGTCCGCACCTACCTGGTGACCAGCGCGAGCGTCGCCCTCGGGCGCAGGGTGTGGTGGCCGGGCCGGCTGTCCCGCCCGGCGCCGGACGCCGACCGGACGCCGGAGCCGGTGAGCGCGTAGCGGAAGATGAATCCCGTGCAGGCAACCGTCACGAACCCCGTGCAGGCAACGATCACCGCGTCCCGGCCCGGCCGGACCCTCGCGTCCCTGGATCCCCTCCGGCAGGACGCGCTCCTGGCCGCCGCGCTCGCCGCGCTCGCCTCCGGCATCGCCGTCACCGTCGGCAGCGGCCGGCATCCGGGCGCGCTCGGCTGGGCCCTGCTGCTCGGCCTGCACGTACCGCTGGCCTGGCGCCGGCGGGCCCCGCTCACCGTGCTGGCCGTCATGATCACGCTGATCGCGGCCTACCACCAGCTGGACTACAACCACTCGGCGCCCACCGCCGCCTCGATGGTCGTCCTCTACACGGTGGCGGTGAGCAGCGGCCCCCGGCGCACGGCCGTCATCGGCGGTGCCGTCGTCGTGCTGATGCTGCTGCTGAAGATCGACGACGGCTTGGCCGGGCTCACGGTGAGCTTCCAGATCACCGGCTGGGTGGTGTCCATGCTGGTCCTCGGCGGCTACATCCGCGTCCACCGCGAGAACGCCGCCGCCGCCGTGGAACGCGCCGAACGCGCCGAGCGCACCCGCGAGGAGGAGGCCCGGCGCCGGGTCGCCGAGGAACGCCTGCGCATCGCCCGCGACCTGCACGACCTGCTCGCCCACACCATCACCCTCATCGGCGTGCAGACCTCGGTCGCCGCACACGTGCTGGAGGCCGACCCCGAGCGCCTGGACCGCACGGCCGTCGCGAAGGCCCTCGACGACATCGCCGGGACCTGCCGCACGGCCCGGGGTGAACTCCGTACGACCCTCGAGGTGCTGCGCGACCCCGGCACCCCGGACACCGCCCGCGGCCCGCTGCCCGGCCTCGAGGGCCTCGCCGAACTCGCGAAGTCGGCGGCCGCAAGGGTGGAGCTGACCGTGCCGGCCGACGAGGTGCCGCCGGCCGTCGGCGCCGCCGCCTACCGGATCGTGCAGGAGGCGCTCACCAACGCGGTACGGCACGGCGGCCGCACCGACCTGACCGTGCGCGTGGGCGTGTACGAGGAGCAGGGCGGCCTGCGCGTCCAGGTCACCGACGACGGGGTGGGCGGCGCCGGTGACGGTCCGCCCGGCTTCGGGCTCGTCGGGATGCGGGAACGGGCCCGCAGCGTCGGCGGCACGGTCGACGCCGGGCCGCGCGCCGACGGCCGGGGCTTCGAGGTGAGCGCCGTACTGCCGCTGGGGGAGAGCGCGGGGGACCAGAGATGATCCGGGTACTGCTCGCCGACGACCAGACCCTGGTGCGGGCCGCGTTCGCGATGCTCGTGGAGTCGGCGCCGGACATGGAGGTCGTCGGGCAGGCCGGCACCGGCCGCGAGGCCGTCGACCTCGCCCGCGCCGAGCGCGCCGACGTCGTGCTGATGGACATCCGCATGCCCGGTCTGGACGGCATCGAGGCGACCCGGCTGATCGCCGCCGACGAGGACCTCGCCGGGGTCAGGGTCCTGGTGCTCACCACCTACGACACCGACGAGCACGTGGTGGAGGCACTGCGGGCCGGTGCCTCCGGATTCCTGGTCAAGGACACCCGTCCGGCCGACCTCCTCGACGCGATCCGCACGGTCGCGGCGGGCGAGGCGCTGCTCTCACCGGGGCCCACGGCACGCCTGATCGAGCGGTTCCTGCGCAGCCCGTCCGCCCCCGTCACGGGCGGCCCCGAGTGCCTGTCGGACCGGGAACGGGAGGTGCTGACCCTGGTCGCGCGCGGCCTCAACAACGCCGAGATCGCCGAGGCGTTGGGGCTGAGCCCGCTCACCGCCAAGACCCACGTCAGCCGGATCATGGGCAAGCTCGGCGCCCGGGACCGCGCCCAGCTGGTGATCGTCGGCTACGAGTCGGGGCTGGTGATTCCTGGCAGCATGGGCGGGTGACACCGAAGAGCCGCACCCTGCTCACCGCCCTCGCGCTCCTCACCTCGCTCACCTCCTGCCTCGCCACGACGGCCTCCGCCCGGGCGACCCCCATGACCGGCGGGGCGGCCCGGGAGACACCCGCCCGCGCCAGGTCCGCACACGCCCGCCACGGGCAAGCCGGTCCCGGCTGCGTCTCGTCGGTGCCGTACGTCTCCGGTCGGGGCGGCTACGCCGCCTACCGCATCCCCGCGGTCGTGGAGACCCGGTACGGCTCCGTGCTGGCCTTCGCCGAGGGGCGGCGGGACGGCTTCGGCGACAGCGGTGACATCGATGTCGTCCTGCGCCGCTCCACCGACGGCGGCTGCACCTGGGGCCCGCTGACGGTCGTGGCCGCCGGAGACGGGGACACCCGCGGCAACCCGGCGCCGGTGGTGGACCCGCGCACCGGAGCCGTCGTCCTGGTCACCTGCGCCAACAGCGGGAGGGCGACGGAGGAACAGATCCAGCGAGGTGAGGCGGACCGCCGGGTGTTCGTGCAGCGCAGCTGGGACGACGGCCGGCACTTCACACTCCCGGCGGACATCACGGCCCAGGTGAAGCGGCCCGGCTGGCGCTGGTACGCCACCGGTCCCGGCCACGCCGTCGCCCTCACCCGGGGCCCGTACGCCGGCCGCCTGCTCGTCCCCGCCAACCACTCCGTCGCCCCGCCCGACGGTTCCTCCGGTCCCGGATACCGGTACGACGGCGGGCACGCGCTCTACAGCGACGACGGCGGCCGCACCTGGCACCTCGGCTTCGTGACCGACACCCGCGACGGCGTGACCAACGTCAACGAGACGACCGCCGCCCAACTCTCCGACGGCAGGCTCTACTTCAACGCCCGCGACCAGTACGGCACCGCCCCCGGCAACCGCCTGGACACCTACTCCGGCGACGGCGGCACCACCCTCGACCGCCCCTACGCCGTCCAGGCCACCCTGAACGACGTCCCGGTCGTCCAGGGCAGCCTCCTCCAACTCTTCGGCCGGAAAGCCCCGTTGCTGTTCTCCGGCCCCTCCGAACCGACCGCCCGCCGCGCCCTGGCGATCTGGTCCAGCACGGACTGCGGCCACACCTTCACCAGGCTGCTCACCCTCTCGGACCGCCCGGCCGCCTACTCCGACCTGGTTCAGCTCGGCCACGACACGATCGGCGTCCTGTACGAGACGGGCACCACCCACAGCTACGACACCCTGGAGTTCCGCAGACTGACCCTGAGCTGAGCCGGAAGGGACTACAGCAACCCCGCCGCCGCCAGGAACTTGCCGACCCTCTCGGCCTCCTCGCCCGACAGCGGAACCTGCGGCTCCGCCGTGACCGGGCAGTCGATGACGCCCCGCAGATGCAGCGCGGCCTTGAACGCGCCCAGCGCCGACGAGCTGCCGCCCATCCGCACCGGATCCCCGACCGTGACCATCCCGAACAGTGCGCACAGCCGTTCCTGCTCCACCCGCGCCCCCTCCCAGTCACCGGCGCGGCACATCCGGTACAGCCGGACGTACCCGTGCGGGTCGACGTTGGCCAGCCCCGGCACGGCCCCGTCGGCACCCAGCGCCAGCGCGGAGTCCACGATCAGCTCCGAGCCGGTCAGCACGCTGAACCCGGGGTGCGCGCGGGAGCCGGTGACGATCTCGCGGAAGGCGGCCAGGTCCCCGCTGGAGTCCTTGATCCCGGCCAGCACCCGGTCGGCGGCGAGACCCAGCACCACGTCGGCGGGGAGCTTGGTGTGCACGGCGACGGGGATGTCGTAGGCGATGACCGGCACCGTGGAGGCGGCGGCGATCCGGCGGTAGTGGTGGACGATCTCGGAGCGGTGGGTACGGGCGTAGAACGGGGCGGTGACGACGACGGCCTGCGCGCCCGCCGCCGTCACGGCCGTGACATGGTCCAGGACGCGCGGCGTGGTCATGTCGATGGCGCCGGCGAGGACCGGCACCTGACCGCCCACATGGGCCACCACCGCCTCCACCACCTGTCTGCGCTGCCGGTCGGTCAGGAACGCGGCCTCGGACGTGGACCCGAGCAGGAACAGCCCGTGCACCCCGCCCTCCACCAGGTGGTCGACCAGCCTGAGCAGCGAGCGGACGTCCACCTCGCGCTCCGGTGTCAGGGGCGTGCAGACGGGCGGGACGACACCGGTGAGCGGGGTGGGGAAAGGCATGTCAGGGCTCCTGGCGTGCTAGGTCGCGGGTCGATTCCTCCTCCTCGACAGGATGGTGGCACCGGTAGCGGTGTCCGGGCCGTGACGCGGCCGAGAAGTCCGGCATCGCCTCGGCACACAACCCGTCCGCCTTCCAGCAGCGGGTGCGGAACGGGCAGCCGCTGGGCGGCCGGGTCGCCGAGGGCACCGGACCGGTCAGCGGGATCGGGTCGATGGGGTCCAGCAGGCCGGGCGTGGCCGAGAACAGGGCGCGGGTGTAGGGGTGCCGGGCGGCGTCGGTGACCCGGCCGGACGGGGTCTCCTCCACGATCCGGCCCAGGTACATGGTGATCACCCGGTCGCTCATCCGCCGTACCGTCTGGATGTCGTGCGAGACGAACACCAGGGCCAGACCGAGTCGTTCCCGCAGGTCCAGCAGGAGGTTCAGGATCTGTGCGCGCACCGACACGTCCAGGGCGCTGGTCGGCTCGTCGGCGACCACCAGCGCCGGGTCCAGGGCGAGCGCGCGGGCGATGGCGACGCGCTGCCGCTGCCCGCCGGAGAGCTGCCCGGGCAGCGCGTCGGCCAGCGCCCGGGGCAGCCCGACCAGGGCCATCAACTCCCGTACCCGATCCTCCCGTTCGGCCCTGGTCCCACGATCGTGGACGTCCAGCGGGTCGCGCAGGATCCGCCGTACGGTCAGCCGCCGGTTGAGCGCGGTCGACGGGTCCTGGAAGACCATCCCGACGCCCGCGCCGACCGTGGCCCGGCGCTCGGCGGGCGGCATCGTCCACAGGTCCCGGCCCCGGAACGCCACCGTGCCCGACACCGGCCGCTGGATGCCCACCAGCACCCGCGCCAGCGTCGACTTCCCGCACCCCGACTCGCCGACCACGCCCACCGTCTCCCCGGCGGCCACGGAGAGGTCGGCGCCGGTCAGGGCGTACACCCGGTCACGGCGCAGCAGCCCGCCGCTGCGGGCCCTGTGCACGACATGGGCGTCCCGGACGTCGACGACGGCGTTCACCGGAGAGCCTCCTCGACGGGTACGGCCGGATGGTGGCAGGCGGCCGTGTGGGTGCCCGTACCGGCCAGGACGGGCGCCTGGGCGTGGCACACCTCGCTCGCCAGCGGGCAGCGGTCGGCGAAGCGGCAGCCCGCCGGGAAGTCGGCCGGGGCCGGTACGACCCCCTTGATCTGCGTCATCCGTTCCTCGGCCGACTCCAGCGAGAGCACGCTGCCGAGCAGTCCGCGCGTGTAGTGGTGGGCCGGCGCCGCCACCAGGTCGGCGGTCACCCCGCTCTCCACGATCTGCCCGCCGTACATCACCACCACCCGGTCGGTGACGTCGGCGACCAGCGCCAGGTCGTGCGAGACCAGGATCAGTGCGAACCCCAGCTCCTCGCGCAGCCGCAGCAGCAGCTCCATCACCTGGGCCTGCACGGTGACGTCCAGGGCGGTCGTCGGCTCGTCGGCGACGATCAGCCGCGGCTCACGGGAGAGCGCCATGGCGATGAGCACGCGCTGGCGCTGCCCGCCGGACAGCTCGTGCGGATAGCTGCGCAGGGTGCGCTCGGGGTCCAGGCCGACCAGCTCCATGAGCTCGCGCGGACTGCGCCGGCCGCCGCGCCGGACGAGCTGTTTCAGCTGCGCGCGGATGGTCATCGCCGGATTCAGCGAGGACAGGGCGTCCTGGTAGACCATCGCCATCTCGTGCCCGAGCAGCCGCCGCCTGGCCCGCATCGGCTCGGCGAGCAGGTCCCGCTGCCGGAACCGCACCTGGCCGCCGATGCGCGCGTCCCTCGGCTGCAGCCCCATGACGGTGAGCGCGGTCAGCGACTTCCCGCAGCCCGACTCGCCGACCAGACCGAGCACTTCACCGGGGTGCACCTCGAAGCCGACTCCTGCGACGATGTCCACGCCCCGGTGCCGGTCCGGGAAGCCGATGGTGAGGTTCTCCACGGCGAGCACCGGCTGCCCGCTCCGGTCGGGCAGCGGCCGGGCCCGGGACCGCAGCCGCCGCGCGGCCTCGGTCAGTCCGGGCAGTTGGAGCACCTCACCGGGCTCCGCCTTCTCCAGCCGGTCCTCGGCGGCTTCCGTTTCGCGGGCGGCCGGTGCCGCCCACGCGTCGGACACGCCCTCGGAGAGGATGTTCAGCGACAGCACGGTCAGCAGGATCAGCAGCCCGGGGAAGACGGTCGCCCACCAGCCGCCGGTCAGCACCATGTTCTTGCCGTCGGCGATGACACTGCCCCAGGACGGGTCCGGGGGCCGCACCCCGGCGCCGATGAAGGACAGCGACGCCTCGAACACGATCGCCTCGGCGACCTGGACCGTGCAGAACACCAGCACCGGGGCGGCGCAGTTCACGGCCACGTGCCGGGCCACGATGTGGGGCGTACGGGCGCCGATCACCCGTTCCGCGGTGACGTAGTCCTCGCCGTACTGGTCGAGGACGTTGGCGCGCACCACCCGCGCCACCGGCGGTGTGAACAGGAAGGCGATGGCGCAGATCAGCACGCCGATCCCCCCGCCGAAGACCGCGACCAGCACGGCCGCGAGCGCGATCCCCGGGAACGCCATCACCACGTCCAGGCAGCGCATCAGCGTCTCGTCGACCGCCTTGCGGGAGGTGGCGGCCACCGCCCCGATGACGGCCCCCACGACCAGCGCGAGCGCCGTCGCTCCCAGCCCGATCGCCAGCGACCACCGGGCGCCGTACATCAGCCGGCTCAGGATGTCCCGGCCGAGGCTGTCCTGCCCGAGCCAGTGCGCGGCGGACGGGTGCCCGCTGCCACCGGCCGGGTTCTGCTGGTCCAGCGGATCGTCGGGGGCGAGCAGCGGGGCGAGTACCGCGACGAGGACGACGAGGACCAGGAAACAGACGGCGGCCTTCGACAGCAGCGGCAGCCGGCGCCAGCCCCGCAGCCGCACGCCACCGGGCCGGGAGAGCCGCTCGGCAAGACTCGCGCGCGTGACCATCAGCCTGCCCTCAGACGTGGGTTGACCAGCAGATACAGGATGTCGATGACGAGATTGACGACGACGAACCCGGTGGCGGTCGTCAGCACCACCCCCTGCACGACCGCCGGATCGCCGTTCTGCACGGCGTCGATCATCAGCTTGCCCATGCCGGGCAGCGAGAAGATCGTCTCGATGACGACGGCTCCGCCGAGGAGGTAACCGACCCGCAGTCCGAGCACGGTCAGCGGATTGACCAGGGCGTTGCGCAGGACGTTCCGCCCGACGACGACCCGCGGCGGCAGCCCGCTCCCGATCGCGGTCCGCACATAGTCCTTGTCCAGTTCCTCCACCACCGACGTCCGCACGATCCTCGTCAGCTGGGCGGCGACCGGCAGGGACAGGGCGAAGGCGGGCAGCGCCATGGTCTTCAGCCAGCCCGTGACCGAGTCGGCCGGGTTGATGTAGCCGCCGGTCGGGAACCAGCCCCGGTCCACCGCCAGGTACTGGATCATCAGCAGCGCCAGCCAGAAGCCGGGCGCGGCCACCCCGACCAGCGAGACCACCCGGATGACCTGGTCCGGGATCCGGTCCCGGTACACGGCCGCCGTGACGCCACCCGTCAGCGCCAGCACCACCGCGAGGCCGAGGCCGAGGAAGGTCAGCTGGAGGGTGAGCGGCAGCGCGGTGGTGACCTGGTCGACCACCGGTGCCCGGGTCAGGGCGCTGGTGCCGAGGTCGCCGTGGAGCAGATCGCCGACGAAGTGGACGTACCGGACGGGGAGCGGATCGAGCAGGCCGTTCCGTTCGCGGAAGTCGTGCAGCTGTTGCGGGGTCGGGTTGGCGCCCTGGAAGAACGCGGACGCGGGATCGACGTCCGAGAACCGCATCACCAGGAACACGAACAGCACGATCCCCAGCATCAGCGGCACGAGCAGTGCGATACGGCGGAGCAGGATCCGTACGACAGCCGTCATACCGTCAGACCCACGTGGCCTGGAGGAGATTGATGCCGGGGTAGGGCTGCGCCCTTATGCCCGTGAGCTTCCGGGGGTCCCAGGCGGTCATCAGCTCGTTGTGGACGACCGGGTACAGCACGGCCTGCTCGGCGACGACGTCGATGTAGTCCTGGATGATCGCCTTCTTCCTGTCCGGATCCGGCTCCCGGGTCGCCCGGTCCATGTCCTTGAAGAGCTGCTTGGCGACGGGGTCGCCCCCCCACCGGGTGTACCCCATCCACAGGTTCTGCGGCCCGTAGTTGTAGTGCATGATCAGGTCGGCGTCGAGCCCGAACTGATTGGGATTGGAAGCCGCGGCGACGACCTGGTAGTCCTGCTTCTGGTCCATCTTGGTGAACACGGCCGTGGTCTCCTGCGGCGCCAGCGTCGTCTCCACGCCGATCGCGTCCCAGGAGGACTTGATGGTCGGCAGACAGTCCACGATCCAACTGACGTTCACGGCCAGGATGTTGACTTTGAGGTTGCCGACCCCGGCGGCTCGCAGCAGGGCCTTCGCCTTCTCGGGGTCGTAGCCGTACACGGTCCTGGCCCGCCGGTAGGCGGGGTTGCCCTCGTTCAGGAACGAGGAGGCGGGCTTCCCGTGCCCCTTGAGGGCGACCTGAACCATCTTCTCGGTGTCGATGGCGTAGTGCAGTGCCTGCCGCACCCGCACGTCGTCGAAGGGCTTGTGCTGGGTGTTGAACATCAGGAACAGGTTGTTCATCCCGGCGCCGCCGGCGACCTTGAGCCCGCCCTGCTCCAGCCGCGCGATGTTGGCGTACGGGATGTTGTCGGCGATCTGCGCCCCGGCGTCGGCACCGGAGATCTTCGCGACGCGGGGAGCGGCATCGACGATGGTCAGCCAGTTCATCCGCTTGAAGGCGGGCGGGCGGGGCCCGTTGTAGCCGGCGTACGCCTCGAAGGTGGTGTTGGACTTCGGATGGTGCGCGGTCTGCCGGTACGGCCCCGAGCCGACGGCCAGCCCCTTGATGGCGTCGTCCCAGGCACCGGGCCTGGAGAAGACGTGCTTCGGCATGATCTTGGCGAGGGTGAGCCGGGAAAGCCCGTCGGGGAAGGGGAACTTGAGCACGAGCTCGACGGTGCGCGAGTCGACTTTGCGGGCGCCGCTCAGCCAGCTCACGAAGAAACCCTTGGCGAGGGTCTGGGTCTTCGGGTCGAGGATCCGGTCGAAGACGAACACGACGTCGTCGGCGGTGACGGGCTTGCCGTCGTGGAAGGTCGCGCCCGAGCGGAGGGTGAACCGCCAGGTGGTGGCGTTGGCGTCCTTGGGTACCTCGGTGGCGAGTGCCGGATACGGCACCCGGGTGATCGGATCGGTGTCCAGCAGCCCCTCGTAGACATGGTTGTTGGCGGCCATGCAGAACGCCGACGCCGTCTGCGTCGGATCCCAGCTGCCGTCGTTGCCGTAGCCGATCACGGCGGTCAGCGTCCGGTCCTTGCCGCTGCCGCCGCTTCCGGTGTCGTTCGTGGACTCCGGTCCGGCGGAGCAGCCCGCCAGTACGGGTGGCAGAACTGCGGCCGCGCCCAGCGCACCCGTGTACTTCAGGAACGACCGGCGGCGCGGTGCCGGTACGTCGGGGTTCACGTCGTCGCGCACGGGTCCTCCAGCAAGTCGTCGGGGGGAGGGAGGGGAGGAGGGGTGGGAGATACGACGTCCTACGTCCTACGTCCGGTCGGTAGCGCGACCATAGGAGGGGGCGTGGGGGCGGTCAAGACGGCGCACACGAATGGGCTAGCCGCCAGAGGTCGGCACCAATGGCGACGCGGCGGGCGGTTTGTCCGCTGTCTGGCGAGAACCGTTGACCATGGGCAACTCCCTCGACCCGAACCGCAGTTGCAGGGTGCAGGCTCCGGCCGAATGTAGTGGCAGAGAGTCACCCATGGTGTGCGAAGAGTGAAAACCGGCAAGAGAGGGAGCGGATGGCCGGAACCGAAGAGGCGGAGGAGACCTTGAAGGAATTGCGGTCGGCTCTCGAACGGCGGCTTGCGAGGGCCGTGGCGGCGGGGTTCTCGCGGTGAGGCCCCCCGCGTTCCCGGTCGGCAGCCATGTCATGGACACCCGTACCGGGCGGGTCGGGATCGTCATGGGGGACGTGGGCCCGTACCTTCAGCTCAGACCTTACGGCGGAGGCAGGGAGTGGGACGCCGACCCCGGAGCCGTGCGGCCCGCCACCGCCGCCGAGCGGCTGAGGGCGGCGACCGACTGCGCCGACGCCCGCAGCCGTGGGGAGGTGCCCTAGCCGGCCACGATCAGGTTGCCCTCGGGGGTCAGGCGGGCCAGGTCTCCGGTGCGGTGGAAGCCGTCGGCGGTGAAGGCTCGGGCGTCGAGGTCGCGGGAGCGGTAGTAGCCGCGCACGGTGTACGGGCCTCGGACGAGGAGTTCGCCGGTCCCGCCCTCGGGGGCGTCGATGCGGATCTCGTCGGCAGGGGAGAGCGGACGGCCCTGGGTGGTGAGGACCACCTCCCGCGAGTCGTCCGGGCGGGTGGCGGTGAGCAGCCCCTCCGCCCTGCCGTGCACCCGCTGGAGCCGGCAGCCGAAACCGGGCTCGATCCGGGCGGCGAGGGCCTGGTCGAGGTGGGCACCGCCGATCTGCGTCACCCGCAGCGAGTCCAGGTCGGCCTTGGCGTCGTCCAGGGCGTCCAGCCAGAGGGCGGCGGTGCCGGGCGACAGCGAGGTGACGGTCACCCGTTCCTGTTCGATCGCGCGGAAGGCCGTGGCCGGCGCCGGGTCGTCGAGCAGGACCACGGTGCCGCCCACCGCCAGCGTGCCGAGGATGCCGGGGCAGCCGAGGGTGAGGGCGAAGTCCGCGGGCGGCGCCGCCAGATAGACGTCCTCGGGGCCGAGGGCGAGCGGTCCGGCGGCGGCGCGGAGCTGGCAGGCGTAGTCGTCGTGGGTGCGGGCGACGAGCTTCGGCGGTGTCGTCGTATCGCCCGACGGGAGGAGGAACGCCACGTCGGAGGCGTCCAGGCTGCGGTCCGGCAGGGGTGCCTCGTCCACCGTGTGCAGCGGGAAGGCGAGGGCCCCGCCCGGCAGCATCGAGAAGCCGCCCCGCTGCTCGCTGGGCGGAGCGAGGGTGAAGATGCGGCGCAGCGACGTCGAGCGGGCGGAGATCCGGGCGGCCATCGCCGCGTGGTCGACGCCGTGGTGCACGGTCGGGCCGACGTAACCGACGGCCTCGGTCGCGGCGACCAGGTGGGCGATCTCCGTCTCCCGGTGGGCCGGCGGCGAGAGCACGGGGATCGCCCCGGCCCGCATCAGCGCGAACACCGTGACGACGAACTCCGGGGTGTTCGGCAGCTGCACCACGACCCGCTTGCCGGGCTCGATGCCGCGCAGCCGCAGACCGGCGGCCATCCGGCTCACCCGGCGGTCCAGCCGGAAGTACGTCAGCCGGGTCGTGCCGTGCACGAGCGCGGTGCGCGGGCCGTGCTCGTGCGCCGTGTCGTGCAGCAGCTCGGGCAGGGGGCGGCCCTGCCAGTAGCCGGCGCGGCGGTAGGCGAGGGCGGTGTCCTCGGGCCAGGGAGTGAAGCCGTCGAGCGGCACGGGCTGCACCTTCTTCCACTTTTTCACGTCGCGTTAGCTGCCTGCCTTCAACATATTGTTTAAGGGTCCCTGCGGGGGAGCGCTTGGGCGAGAATGGTGCCCATGAGTCTGTTCCGCGACGACGGCATCGTGCTGCGCACCCAGAAGCTGGGCGAGGCGGACCGGATCATCACGCTGCTCACGCGCGGTCACGGGCGGGTGCGGGCCGTGGCCCGGGGCGTGCGGCGGACCAAGTCGAAGTTCGGGGCCCGGCTGGAGCCCTTCTCCCATGTCGACGTGCAGTTCTTCGCGCGCGGGAGCGAACTGGTCGGGCGGGGGCTGCCCCTGTGCACGCAGAGTGAGACCATCGCGCCGTATGGTGGCGGGATCGTCACCGACTACGCGCGGTACACCGCCGGGACGGCGATGCTGGAGACCGCCGAGCGGTTCACCGACCACGAGGGGGAGCCCGCGGTGCAGCAGTATCTGCTGCTCGTCGGCGCCCTGCGGACGCTGGCCCGGGGCGAGCACGCACCCCACCTCGTCCTCGACGCCTTCCTGCTCCGCTCCCTCGCAGTCAACGGGTACGCCCCGAGTTTCAGCGACTGCGCGAAGTGCGGGATGCCCGGTCCCAACCGGTTCTTCTCCGTGGCCTCCGGCGGTTCCGTCTGCGCCGACTGCCGGGTGCCCGGCAGTGTCGTACCGTCGCCGCAGACCCTGCTACTCCTCGGGGCGCTGCTTACGGGAGACTGGGAGACGGCGGACGCGTGCGAGGCGCGGTACGTCCGGGAGGGCAGCGGGCTGGTGTCCGCCTACCTGCACTGGCATCTGGAGCGCGGGCTGCGTTCGCTCAGGTACGTCGAGAAGTAACGCTCAGGTACGTCGAGAAGCAAGAGGGAGACGAGAAGCACATGGTCGTACGCGGGATCCTGGGGCGCCAGCGGCGCGAGTACAAGGCGCCGGAGCCGCACCCGTCCGGCGCCCGCGCGCCCAAGCTCCCCGGCGAGCTGGTCCCGAACCACGTGGCCATCGTCATGGACGGCAACGGGCGGTGGGCCAAGGAGCGCGGGCTGCCCAGGACCGAGGGGCACAAGGTCGGGGCCGAGCGGGTGCTGGACGTGCTCCAGGGCTCGATCGAGATCGGTGTGCGCAACATCTCCCTCTACGCCTTCTCCACCGAGAACTGGAAGCGTTCCCCCGACGAGGTCCGCTTCCTGATGAACTTCAACCGCGACTTCATCCGCAAGACGCGGGACCAGCTCGACGAGCTCGGGATCCGGGTGCGCTGGGTGGGCCGTATGCCCAGGCTGTGGAAGTCGGTCGCCAAGGAACTGCAGGTCGCCCAGGAGCAGACCAAGGGCAACGATCTCCTCACCCTGTACTTCTGCATGAACTACGGCGGGCGCGCCGAACTCGCCGACGCGGCGAAGGCGCTGGCCGAGGACGTCGCGGCGGGGCGGCTTGACCCGTCGAAGGTCAGCGAGAAGACCATCCAGAAGTACCTGTACTACCCCGACATGCCGGACGTGGACCTCTTCCTGCGGCCCAGCGGGGAGCAGCGCACCTCCAACTACCTGCTCTGGCAGAGCGCGTACGCCGAGATGGTCTTCCAGGACGTGCTGTGGCCCGACTTCGACCGCCGCGACCTGTGGCGGGCCTGCGTCGAATTCGCCTCCCGCGACCGGCGGTTCGGCGGTGCCGTGCCGAACGAGGAACTCCTCGCCATGGAGGAGGCCATGAGGGGCGAGTCCACCTCGTAGCCACCGGCGGTTCACACCGGTCGCCGAGGATGCGGGGTCCATGAGACGTCTCACGCCTGTCCTCGCCCTCGGCGCCCTGCTGCTCACCGCGCTGCCCGCGCACGCCGCCGACGGCCCCGCGCACCGCGAGAGTTACGGCACCAAGGCGCCGTACGAGCCCGGGCAGAACCCGCGCACCTACCAGCAGCCCCCGGCCGGATACACCGCCGTCTTCACCGAGAACGCCTCCCGGCACGGCTCCCGTGCGGCGACCGGCAGCGAGGACGGCGACCTGGTCCTCGGGCTGTGGGACAGGGCGCAGGCCGAGGGCCGACTCACCGGCCGGGGTGAGGAGTTCGGGCCGACGGTGCGGGTGCTGACGGCCGCCATGGAGAAGGTCGGGTACGGCAACCTCAGCGAGCGCGGGCGGCAGGAGATGCGGGACACCGCGACGCGGATGGAGCAACGGCTGCCCACGCTGTTCGCGAAGATCGCCGACGAGGGCGAGAAGATCGACGTGGTCAGCTCCGGGCAGGGGCGGGCCGTGGACAGCGCGGGCGAGTACACCGGCGCCCTCGCCGCCGCCGACCCCGCGCTGAAGCCGCTGATCGGTCCCACCCGCACCGACAAGGACCTGCTGTACTTCCACAAGGCGGCGGGCGGTGCCGCGTACCGCGACTACATCGCGAACGACCAGCGCCTCAAGGACACGCTGAACGCGATCACCGACCAGCCCAGGACGCAAAGGGCCGCGCACAGTGTGCTGTGCAGGATCTTCGAGGAACCCTTCGTCGACGGGATCACCGACCAGGTGGGCGCCGCGCAGGCGATCTACAACCTGTACGCAATAGCACCGGCCATGTCCGAGGAGAGCCCCGACCCCGACGGCAGGGGCTGGGGCATGGACCGCTACCTCTCGCGCTCGGACGCGGCCTGGTTCGGCTACCTCTCCGACGCCGAGGACTTCTACGAGAAGGGCCCCGGGTTCTCCGACAGCGACATCACCTACAAGATGGCCGGCGTCCTCCTGGACGACTTCTTCCGGCAGGTCGAGGCCAAGCGCGCCGGCACCAGCGACCTCGGCGCCGAGCTGCGCTTCACCCACGCCGAGGAGATCATCCCCCTCGCCGCGCTGATGGGCCTGCCGGGCAGTACCGAGCCGGCGACGCCGGGGGAGCCGTACACCTACGCCGACAACTCCTGGCGGGGCGCGTCGGTGGCGCCTCTGGGTGCGAACATCCAGTGGGACGTGTACGAGAAGGACGGCCGTTACCTCGTCCGCATGCTCTACAACGAGCGGGAGACGCCGTTCAAGGCGGGCTGCCGTCCGATCACCGAGGGCAGTGCCTTCTACGACCTGGACGAGCTGGAGCGCTGCTTCGGGCGGGCATAAGCGCGGGCACCGGATGATCGGCTTCTGTACGATCCCGCCTCATGGTCATGGACATGGGGCGGGATGCGGTGCAGGACGTCGTGGAACTGAGATACCGGCCGGAGGCGGCGGACTTCACCTCGGCGCTGCGGGCGCGGCTGCGGGTGAGCCGGCTGGGGTGGATCTACCGGTGGACGCCCTTCGTGATGGGGTGCGGCGCCCTGGTGGAGATCATGTCGCTCGCGCGCGGGGACAAGCACTTCTCGCCCGGCATGCTGGTGTCGATGGTCGTGGCCACCGCTGTGCTGGCGCTGTCTCCGTGGTTGCAGGCCCGCGCCTTCCAACGGCTGGCCGAACAGCGGGGCGTGTTCCGGGTGGTGGTCACCGAGAGCGGCGTGTCCGTGGCGACCGACCACACCACGGCGTCGGTCGCCTGGGCCGCACAGCCACGCTACCGGGAGACGGCGCGCGTGTTCGTCCTGTTCAGCGCCGACAAGAACGCCACCACGTTCACGACGCTGCCGAAGAGAGCCTTGGCCGACCCGGCGGACGCGGACCGGCTGAGGGCGATCCTGGACCGCCACCTCAGCCGCGTGTAGCAACGTCAGCCGTTCTGCGCCGCGCAGTCCGCACACGTACCGAAGATCTCCACCGTGTGAGCCACGTTCACATACCCGTGCTCCGCCGCGATCGCCTCGGCCCACTTCTCCACCGCCGGGCCCTCCACCTCCACCGCCTTGCCGCAGGCACGGCACACGAGGTGGTGATGGTGTTCGCCGGTGCTGCAGCGGCGGTAGACGGACTCGCCGTCGGACGTGCGCAGAACGTCGACCTCGCCGGCCTCGGCGAGGGACTGGAGGGTGCGGTAGACAGTGGTCAGGCCGACCGAGTCGCCCTTGTGCTTGAGCATGTCGTGCAGTTCCTGCGCGCTGCGGAACTCCTCGGCCTCGTTCAGGGCCGCCGCCACGGCTGCACGCTGGCGGGTCGCGCGGCCCTTCACGGGCGGTCCAGCGGTCGTCACCGTTGTCTCCTCACGTCGCTTCTGCCCGGGCGGCCATTGTGCCAGCCCGGGCTGTCAGCGGTCAGACGATGATCTCGTCCCCGGCCTCTCTCGTGGCCGGAATCGTGCACTCCGCCGGATCCCCGGCGGGCTGTGCGGCGGCCGCCGCGCGGGCGCGTCGGCGGGCCAGTGGCGTGGCAAGGACCGTCAGTGCGGCGAACGCGGCGATGGTCAGCAGGACGATCGTCGCGCCGGGCGGCACGTCCTGGTAGTAGGAGGTGATCGTGCCGCTGACGGTCACGGCCACCCCGATCGCGACGGCGATCACGAACGTGGCGGTGAAGCTGCGGCTGAGCTGCTGCGCCGCCGCCACCGGCACCACCATCAGCGCGGACACCAGCAGCAGCCCGACCACGCGCATGGCGACCGTGACCGTGACCGCCGCCGTGACCGCCGTGAGGAGGTTCAGCGCGCGCACCGGCAGGCCCGTGACCCGCGCGAACTCCTCGTCCTGGCTGACCGCGAACAGCTGGCGGCGCAGGCCGAGGGTGACCAGCACGACGAACGCGGCCAGCAGACAGATCGACAGGACGTCCGACTGCGACACCGTGGACAGCGAGCCGAACAGGTACGTCGTGAGGTTCGCGTTGGATCCCGTCGGCGCGAGGTTGATGAACATCACGCCGCCGGCCATACCGCCGTAGAAGAGCATGGCGAGGGCGATGTCGCCGCGCGTCCTGCCGTACCAGCGGATGAGCTCCATGAGGACCGCGCCGAGCACCGAGACGGCGGTCGCCATCCACACCGGGGAGGTGGACAGGAGGAAGCCGAGGCCGACGCCCGTCATCGCCACGTGTCCGATGCCGTCGCCCATCAGGGCCTGGCGGCGCTGGACCAGGTAGATGCCGACGGCGGGCGCGGTGATGCCGACCAGGACGGCGGCGAGCAGCGCCCGTTGCATGAAGGCGTAGTTCAGGAGGTCCATCAGCTCAGCAGTCCCGTCCGCAGAGGTTCGGTGCCCGCCGGCGCGTGCGGGTGTACGTGGTCGTGGCCGGGCAGCGCGTGCCGGCCCACGGCCTGCGGGGGCGGGCCGTCGTGGAGGACGCAGCCGTCCCTGAGTACGACCGCCCGGTCGATCAGGGGCTCCAGGGGGCCCAGTTCGTGCAGGACGAGCAGGACCGTCGTACCGGAGTCGACCTGCTGCTCCAGCGTGCGGGCGAGCACCTCCTGGCTGGCCAGGTCGACGCCGGCCATCGGCTCGTCCATGATCAGGAGTTCGGGTTCGGCGACGAGGGCGCGGGCGATCAGGACGCGCTGGTGCTGGCCGCCGGACAGGGCGTTCACCGAGTCCTTGGCGCGGTCGGCCATCCCGACCAGCTCCAGGGCCCGGTGCACGGCTTCCCGGTCGGCCCTGCGGAAGACGCCGAAGCGGGTGCGGGAGAGCCGGCCGGACGACACGATCTCGGTCACCGTCGCGGGCACGCCCCCGGCGGCCGTCGTCCGCTGCGGTACGTAACCCACGCGCGCCCAGTCGCGGAAGGCGCGGCGCGGGGTGCCGAACAGCTCGATCGCGCCGCCGCTGACCGGGACCTGGCCGATGACCGTGCGGATCGCCGTGGACTTGCCGGAGCCGTTGGCGCCGAGCAGCGCGACGACCTCGCCGCGGTGGACCGTGAGGTCGATGCCCCGGAGCACGGGGCGCGCGCCGAGTTCGGCGGTGACCCCGCGCAGGGACATGACGGGTTCGCTGGTCATCTCGTGTCCCCTCACTTCGAGCCGAGGGCCTGCTGGAGCGCCTTGAGGTTGGCTTCCTGGACGGAGAAGTAGTCCCTGCCGCGGGACTTGGCGGTGATGCCCTCGATCGGGTCGAGGACGTCCGTCTTCAGGCCGGCGTCGCTCGCGATGGTCTTCGCGGTCCGGTCGCTGACGAGCGTCTCGTAGAAGACGGTGGTGACGCCGTCGGCCCCGGCCATCGTCTCCAGGTCCTTCACGCGTGCGGCGCTGGGCTCGGACTCGGGGTCGAGGCCGTTGACGGCCTCCTCGGTCAGGCCGTAGCGCTCGGCGAGGTAGCCGAAGGCGGCGTGGGTGGTGATGAAGACCTTGGTCCTCGTGTGCGCGAGGCCGTGCTTGAACTGCTGGTCCAGGTCGGTCAGCTGCCTGACCAGGGCCGTGGTGTTCTTCCGGTAGTCGGCGGCGTGCTCGGGGTCGGCCTTCTCGAAGGCCTTGCCGACGCCCTGGGCGACCTGGGCGTAGCGCACCGGGTCGAGCCAGATGTGCGGGTCCTCGGCCGAGGACTCCTCGTTCTTGTGGGTGTCGTGCGCGGCCGCGTGCCCGCCGACCTCGTTGCCGTGCTGCTCCAGCGTGGTCAGGGAGGCCGCGTCGATCTTCGTACCGACCGGGGACTGGGCCACCGCGTCGTCGACGGAGGGCTGGAGGTTCTTCAGGTACAGGACGGCGTCGGAGTCCTGGAGGGAGGCGATCTGCCGGGGGCTGAGCTCCAGGTCGTGCGGCTCCTGGCCGGGGGAGGTGAGACTGGTGACGTGGACGTGGCTCCCGCCGATCCGCTCGGCGAGGAAGGCCATGGGGTAGAAGGACGCGACGACGTCGAACTTGCCGGTGTTCGCCGCCTCCGCCTTGTCGCCGGAGCAGGCCGTGAGGGTGCCGAGGCCGAGGGCGGTCGCGGCGGTGATCGCGGCGGCGGGTATGAGGCGTCGTCGTACGTTCATGACAGTCATTTTCAACAAACATGGAAACCGTTGTCAATAAACGCCGGTAAGGGCCCGTGAGGGGCTGGGGGGGCGGGCTTGGGGAGGGGGCCGATTTGGTCCGGGGGGAGCCTGCGCCGGTAACCTGAATCATTCGCTGGAAGCATCTCGCTTCAACGCCCGTCGTCGTAATGAAGAGAGCACCGTGGCCGCCGACAAGATCGACACCATCGTCAGCCTGAGCAAGCGCCGTGGCTTCGTTTTCCCGTGCAGTGAGATCTACGGCGGACAGCGTGCCGCCTGGGACTACGGACCGCTGGGTGTCGAGCTCAAGGAGAACATCAAGCGCCAGTGGTGGCGCTACATGGTGACGTCGCGCGAGGACGTGGTCGGTATCGACTCGTCCGTCATCCTGGCCTCCGAGGTCTGGGTCGCCTCCGGCCACGTCGCCACCTTCACGGATCCGCTGACCGAGTGCACCGCGTGTCACAAGCGGTTCCGCGCCGACCACCTGGAAGAGGCGTACGAGGAGAAGAAGGGTCACGTCCCGGCGAACGGCCTGGCCGACATCAACTGCCCGAACTGCGGCAACAAGGGCCAGTTCACCGAGCCCAAGCAGTTCTCCGGTCTGCTCTCGACGCACCTCGGCCCGACCCAGGACAGCGGCTCCGTCGCCTACCTGCGCCCGGAGACCGCGCAGGGCATCTTCACCAACTTCGCCCAGGTGCAGACCACCTCGCGCCGCAAGCCGCCGTTCGGCATCGCCCAGATGGGCAAGTCGTTCCGCAACGAGATCACGCCGGGCAACTTCATCTTCCGTACCCGTGAGTTCGAGCAGATGGAGATGGAGTTCTTCGTCAAGCCGGGCGAGGACGAGACGTGGCACGAGTACTGGATGGAGCAGCGCTGGAACTGGTACACCGGCCTGGGCCTGCGCACTGAGAACATGCGCTGGTACGAGCACCCGAAGGAGAAGCTCTCCCACTACTCCAAGCGCACCGCCGACATCGAGTACCGCTTCCAGTTCGGCGGCAGCGAGTGGGGCGAGCTGGAGGGTGTCGCCAACCGGACCGACTACGACCTCGGCGCCCACTCCAAGGCCTCCGGCCAGGACCTCTCCTACTTCGACCAGGAGGCCGGCGAGCGCTGGACGCCGTACGTCATCGAGCCCGCGGCGGGTGTCGGCCGGACCATGCTGGCCTTCCTGCTCGACGCCTACGTCGAGGACGAGGCGCCGAACGCCAAGGGCAAGATGGAGAAGCGGACGGTGCTGCGCCTCGACCACCGTCTGGCTCCGGTGAAGGTGGCCGTGCTGCCGCTGTCCCGCAACCCCGAGCTGTCCCCGAAGGCGAAGGGCCTCGCCCAGGCGCTGCGGCAGAACTGGAACATCGAGTTCGACGACGCCGGCGCGATCGGCCGCCGGTACCGCCGCCAGGACGAGATCGGTACGCCGTACTGCGTGACCGTCGACTTCGACACGCTCGAGGACAACGCGGTGACGGTGCGGGAGCGCGACTCGATGAAGCAGGAGCGCGTGTCGCTGGACCAGATCGAGGGTTACCTCGCCGGCCGCCTGCTGGGCTGCTGACGCAACTCCGGCCTTTTCCGCCCACCCACCGCCGGACTCGTCCGGCCGGTGGGTGGGCGTTTTTCGGCTACAGGTCCAGGTCCACGTACAGCGCCGCGTGATCGGATGCCTCGTCGGTCTTCGCCGTCACGCTGCCGAAGTGGTTCGGGTGCGCGAAGATGCCCCGCGTCTCCAGGCCCACCTTCTGCACTTTCGACCACAGAGCCGGCGGAAGCAGGATGTAGTCGAGCTTGTCCCGCTTCTCGTGGCAGGTGCCATGTGTGCCGGGATCACCCTGGTAGGAGGGATGGCCCATCACATCGCGCAGTTCGGGGGTGCTGCCCAGCAGCACCCCGACGGGCTTGCTGTCCGGCGAGTCGTTGAGGTCTCCGGCGACCACGACGTTCTGGGTGCGCTTCTGGGCGGCCCGGTAGATCTCCGCGACCCGTTCCGCCTGGGCCAGGCGCAGCTCGGGATCGTCGTTGAACTTGCTCTTGAGGTGGTTGCCGAGGATCACCAGCGTCTCCCCGTTGCCGAGCTGGATCTCGTACTCGGGGCAGTCGCGGCTGAACAGGCGCTTCGTCGGGTCCGCCGGGTCGGGGTCGAAGATGTGCGGCCGGACGGAAACGATGGGGAAGCGGCTGAGGATCCCGATGTCGATGCCCCGCGGGTCGTTGCCGTCGATCAGCATGTTGAAGGGGTACGGCTGTCCGCCCAGCCCCAGGACGTGCTCGTTGAAGCGCTCCAGGGTGAGCCGGTCCTCGACCTCGGGCACCAGCAGGACGTCGGCGTCGACCTCTTCGATCACTCGCCCGGTGTTGCTGACCGCGGTCATGTCCAGGTCGGCCTGGCCGAGCTCGGCCCAGCCGGCCCATGCGCCGCGGCCGGCGGCGCGGATGACGAGCTGCGTCGGCTGTGACCCCGGCGGAGGCGTGTCGAAGAGCCCGCTGTTCTTCCCGGGGCGGTTCTGGTTGACGTAGATCGGCGGGGGGTTGTCCGGGTCGCTGCTGTACGCCCGGTGCTTCAGGACGAGCGCCGAGATCTCCTGCTTGTCCGCGTCGGTGTACGTCTCCTTGTCCAGGAGAGTGACCAGCCGGTCGAAGTCGTCGAGGATCTGCTTGCGCTCGGCCGCGTCCGAGAGGCGGAAGACGGATGGGCGGCGGAAGAGGTTCTCGGTGTTGAAGGTGGCGATACGGACGGCCATGGCGAGCCTCCCTCGGGCGGCGCTGGAGCACCGCACGGCCGGCGGCAGGCGCCGCCGAAGTGACTGCTCGCCGACAACCCCCATTCTCCGAGGGGTGGCGAACCGTGTCCACCGGAGCCGAACCCGCCACCGTGCCGCACGTGCCGGCCACCGCCATCGGACTCGCCGCCCTGCTCAACGGCCCTGCAGGGCCTTGACGTTGTCGCCGAAGGTCCAGTTCTTCGATCCGTCCCAGTTGATCGACCAGGTCATCAGGCCCTTGAGGGACGTGCCGTAGTGGTTCAAGGCCTGGGCGACGAGGGACGGTGACATGTAGCCGCCGCCCGCGCCGGGCTGGGCGGGCAGACCCGGGACCTGCTTGTCGTACGGCACCTTGATCGTGGTGCCCTGGACGACCAGCCCCCTGTTCAGGCAGTCGGTCTGCGCGGTGAAGCCCGCGACCGTGCCGGCCTCGTAGGAGTCGCCGGAGCAGCCGTACATGCTGCCGTTGTAGTACTGCATGTTCAGCCACCACAGCCGGCCGTTGTCGGCGTACTTCTTGATGATCGGCAGGTATGCGCCCCAGATGGAGCCGTAGGTGATGCTGCCGCCGGTGACGTACGCGGTCTCGGGGGCCATCGTCAGGCCGAAGTTCGACGGCATCTGCGCGAGGATGCCGTCGATGATGCGGATCAAGTTGGCCTGGGACGTGGACAGTTGGCTGATGGTGCCGCTGTTCGTCAGGCCGGTCTCGATGTCGATGTCGATGCCGTCGAAGTCGTACTTCTTCAGGATCGGGACGATCGTCGCGACGAAACGGTCGGCCACGGCCGTCGAGTTCAGGTCGATGCCGGCCGCCGCGCCGCCGATGGACAGCAGGATCGTCTGGCCCGACGCCTTCGCCGCGCACATCTCCGCGGGCGTCGCCACCTTCACGCCGGTGTCCATGCCGTCCTCCCACAGGGCCGTGCCGTCGGAGCGGATGACCGGGAAGGCCGCGTCGATCACGTTGTAACCGTGCGCGGGGATGCGGGAGTCGGTGATCGGGGTCCAGCCGAAGGGCGGATGGACGCCGTTGGCGGAGCCGTCCCAGTTCTCCCAGTACCCCTGGAGCACCTTCCCGGCCGGCCGGGACTTCACCGCGCAGGTGTCGGCCGCGGAGGCGGTGGGGGCGGTGGCGATTCCCAGAGGGATGAGGACGGCCGTGGTGAGCGCGGTGGCGAGCAGACGTCTGATCATGCGAGGCCTCCCGGTGGGGGTGCGGTGAGGTGTCGTAGGCATGACAATGCTCTGGTCCAGACCTCTCGTCAATAGGTCTGGACCAATCGACAGCCCGCGGACTGCCCGAATGTCAAAGTTGGACTGACAGATATTGAAATCTGTCAGCTGTCATGCAACAGTGGAGCCATGACGATGCGAACCCGAACCCTCGGAACCACCGGCCCTGTGACCTCCCCCCTCGGCCTCGGCTGCATGGGCATGTCCGCGCTCTACGGCGACGCCGACCGCGCGGAGTCCGTCGCGACCATCCACGCCGCCCTGGAAGCGGGCGTCACCCTGCTGGACACCGGCGACTTCTACGCCATGGGGCACAACGAGATGCTGATCGGCGAGGCCCTGCGCACCGCCCCGGCCGCCCTCCGCGAGCAGGCGCTGACCAGCGTGAAGTTCGGCGCCCTGCGCGACCCGGACGGCAACTGGAGCGGCTACGACGGCCGCCCCGCCGCCGTGAAGAACTTCGCCGCCTACTCCCTGCAGCGCCTCGGCGTCGACCACATCGACGTCTACCGGATCGCCCGCCTCGACCCGGCCGTGCCGATCGAGGAGACCGTCGGCGCCATCGCCGAACTGATCGAGAAGGGCTACGTCCGGCACGTCGGCCTGAGCGAGGTCGGCGCCGAGACCGTCCGCCGGGCCGCCGCCACCGCCCCGATCGCCGACCTGCAGATCGAGTACTCGCTGATCAGCCGGGGCATCGAGCAGGAGATTCTGCCCACCACCCGCGAACTGGGCATCGGCATCACTGCGTACGGCGTGCTCTCCCGCGGCCTGATCTCCGGCCACTTCTCCCGCGACCGGCAACTGGCCGCGAACGACTTCCGCGCCCACACGCCCCGCTTCCAGGGCGAGAACCTCCAGCACAACCTGAACCTGGTCGAGGCCCTGCGCAAGATCGCCGAGCAGAAGGGCGTCACGGTCGCGCAGATCGCCATCGCCTGGGTGCTCTCGCGCGGGGAGGACATCGTGCCGCTGGTCGGCGCCCGCACCCGTGAGCGGCTGGGCGAGTCGCTGGGCGCGCTGGACGTCTCCCTGGAGGCGGCCGACCTGGCGGCGATCGAGCAGGCGGTACCGGCGGACGCGGCGGCCGGCGACCGCTACCCGACCGCGCAGATGGCACACCTCGACAGCGAGCGCTGACCGTGGCTCCAGGTACGGTCTAGGGCATGGCACCGCCCACCGAGCCCCTGACCGCCGAGCGCATCCTCGAAGCGACCGAGGAGGTGCTGCGCCGCCACGGCCCGGCCAAGGCCACCGTGGTCGACGTGGCCCGCGCGCTCGGCGTCAGCCACGGCAGTGTCTACCGGCACTTCAGCACCAAGGCGGCACTGCGCGAGGCCGTCACCAAGCGCTGGCTGGACCGGACGTCGGAGAAACTGGCCGTCATCGTCACGGCGGACGGCACTCCCGACGAGCGGCTGCGGGCCTGGCTCGCGGCGCTGTTCGAGGCCAAGCGGCACAAGGCGGGCGACGACCCCGAACTCTTCGCCACCTACACGGTGCTGACCGACGAGAACGGCACGGCGGTCGGCGAGCACATCGCCGACCTGACCGCACAGTTGACCCGCATCATCGCGGACGGGGCCGGGCCGGGCACCTTCCCGGTGCCCGACCCGGCCGCCGCGGCCCGAGCCGTCTTCCAGGCCACCGGCCGCTTCCACGACCCCTGCTACGCCCGGGAGTGGAAGGCTCCCGGAGTCGACGAGGAGTTCACGGCCGTCGTGGACCTGCTGATACGGGGTCTCAGCTCACCGTCACGGTGACCGGCGAGGACTGGAGGGTGCCGGACGTGGTCGTCACCCGCACGTGATGGGTGCCCTTGTTGGTGAAGGTCCGCTTGATCGTGTAGCGGCCGCTCCTGCTGGCGACGGCCCTGTAGTTGAGCGTGGTCCACTTGCCGTTTTCCAGGTGCTGGAGCACGAGCGTGGAGCCGCCCCTCATGCCCGTGACCCGACCGGTGAACACCACGCTGTTCCCGACCTTGATGGCCGTGCGGCTGGCCGCGATGGTGATCGAGCCCATCATGGGCCGCGTGCGCGACGGTCTCATGCTCGGCATGCCGGTGCGGGTCATGGAGGGCCTGGTGGTCGGCATGCCGGTGCGGGTCATGGAGGGCCTGGTGGTCGGCATGCCGGTGCGGGTCATCGAGGGCCTGGTGGTCGGCATGCCGGTGCGGGTCATCGAGGGCGTGGGAGTGGGGGTCGGCGTGCTGGTCGCGGCGAATGCTCCGGTCGTACCGCCGGAGAACAGCGCCACGGAGAGAACCCCGGCGCCCAGCGCGCGGCCGTAGCGGTGATGGCGGAGTACGGAGGTCATGTTCATCTCCTGTCGCTCGATCGGACGTCTCCCAGGCTGACCCGACTTCGCTCCGTCGGCCACTCGGGACGCTGCGTAACCGCCGATCCGATCAAGTAAGAGCGCAGGTCAGTGCGGATGGCCGGGTCCTTTTCCGGACCCGCGCGCTCAACGGGAGGGCTGCCGGTCCGCCGCCGGATCGACCGTCGCCTGATGGGCCTCGGCCAGATGCTCCTCCGCCTTCAGCCACGGCAGGAACTGGGCGCCTCTGCGCCAGCCGCACGTGTCGCATCTGATCGTGCGCTGCACCCCCGTGCGCTGCACGCGCACGACGTGCTCCCGGCCGTGCTGGTCCCAGCGGCTGACCTTGCTCGTGCTGTTGCCCTGCGGCATGACGCCTCACGTCTCCTCGACTCCTGTGGCACACCCCGGCCGGGACAGGAGTGTGCAGCAAGACGAACATCAACAGGGGGAGCTTCACATGGAGTTGTCCAAGCCGTGGCCGGAGCCGCCCCGGCTCAGCCGACCTCGCGCGGCAGCCGCAGGCTGAGCAACCCGGTGAGCACGACCCCGGCCAACTGCACCAGCAGCGTGGTGACCAGCGCGTCCCGCATGCCCAGGCGCGGCACGAGGGTGAGGAACAGGGTGCCGAGCGTGGCCACGCCGAGGGCGAGCGCGGACTGCTGGGTGGTGACCATCACACCGCTGCCGACACCGGCCCGGGCGGGCGGCACCTCGGACATCACGATCCGGAAGACGTTGGGCAGTTGGAGCGCCTGCCCGGCACCGGCCACGGCGGCGCCCGGCAGCAGCGAACCGAAGTCCAGGTGCGGCCAGTCCCGCCAGGCGGCCAGCACGATCAGCAGCACGCCCACGCCCTGGACCACCGAGCCCGCGGTGACGACCCGGGTGCCGTGACGGGCCGTCAGCCTGGGACCGGCGAGGGAGGTGAACAGGAACACCACGGCCATCGGCGCGAGCGCGAGCCCGGCCGAGACCGGGCCGAGCCCGGCGCCCTGCTGCAGCGCGAGCGCGATGACGAACATGAAGCCGCTGAAGCCGACGGAGAACGGCAGGATCAGGATCAGACCGCGCCGCAGCGAGGCCAGCGCCAGCAGACTCGGCGGCACCAGCGGGGTCCGCCCCGACCGGTCGGCCCGCCGCTCCACGGCCCAGAAGGCACCGGCGGCGAACGGGAACGCGGCCAGCGACAGCCACGTCCACAGCGGCCAGCCCGCGGCCCGGCCCTCGGTGAGCGGGGCGAGCAGCGTCAGCAGGGACGCCGCGAGCAGGACCGTGCCGGGCCCGTCGACGGGCTCGGGGTGCTGCGACCGGGTCTCCGGCACGACCCGCACGGCGAGCAGCAGGCCGAGGGCGACCACGGGCACGTTGACGAGGAACACCGCGCGCCAGCCGGTCCCGGCGACATCGGCGGCGACGAGCACCCCGCCGAGTATCTGCCCGGCGACCATGGACAGTCCGGCGGTCGCGCCGTACAGGCTCATGGCCCTGGCGCGGCGCGCGCCGTGGGTGGTGGCCTGGATGGTGGCGAGCACCTGCGGCAGCATCGCGGCGGCCGAGGCGCCCTGCGCGATCCGCGCCGCGACCAGGCTCCAGGCGTCCGGCGCCAGTCCGCAGGCCAGCGAGGTCAGGCCGAACGTGGCCATGCCGCCGAGGAACAGCCGGCGCCGGCCGAACAGGTCTCCGAGCCGACCGCCGAGCACGAGCAGCACGGCGTACGCGACGCCGTACCCCGCCACCACCAGCTCCAGCACGGCCTCGCTCGCGGCGAGGTCGGTGCCGATGGTCGGCAGGGCGACGTTGACGATGAAGAAATCGACGAGCGGCAGCGCCGCGGCCAGCAGTACGGTGAACAGCCCGAGCCCGCCGAGTGCGGGCGGTGCGGCCGTCGTTCGGACGGCCCGGGTGGTGACGGTTTCACTCATGACCCCGAGCCTGCGCCACCGCGCAGACTGGTACCAGAGTGTCCTGATCCTGGTAGAACAAGTACCTGGCAACAGGATGACGGTCAGGGCACCCTGGAACCATGACGACCATGGCCTCGGACCGGCAGACCGCCCCGCAACCGACCGCGCGGGGCTCGGAGATCCGGCGGCACGAGCTGGCCGCGTTCCTGCGCAGCCGCCGTGAGCGCATCAGCCCCGAACAGGTGGGCCTGCCCCGCGGGGCCCGGCGGCGTACGCCCGGACTGCGCCGGGAGGAGGTCGCCCAGCTCTCCGCGGTCGGCGTCACCTGGTACACCTGGTTGGAACAGGCCCGCGACATCCAGGTCTCCGTGCAGGTCCTGGACGCCCTGGCCCGCACCCTGATGCTGGACGCCAGTGAACGCGCCCACCTCTTCCGGCTGGCCGGCGCCACCGATCCGACGCCCGCCGCGAGCTGCCCGAGCGTGACCCCGGCCCTGCGGCAGATGCTGCGCCAGCTGGAGCCGATCCCGGCCTGCATCCAGAACAGCCGGTACGACATCCTCGCCTACAACCGCACCTATGGCCTCCTGCTCTGCGACCTGGACGCGGTGCCGGCGGAGGACCGCAACTGCATGCTCCTCGTGTACACGAACGAGGACTGGCAGGCCTCGGTCGTCCACCTGGAGGAGACCCAGCGCCTGATGGCCGCCCGGCTGCGCGCGTCCCTGGCCGGCCACCTCGGCGAGCCGGCCTGGAAGATGCTCATCAAGCGGCTGGAGACGGAGTCCCCCGACTTCCGTGAGAACTGGGAGCGTTACGAGGTCGTCGCCGCCCGCACCAAGACCAAGGAGTTCCTCAACGCCCACGTGGGCCGCCTCAAGCTGGAGCACACGGACCTGTGGCTGGGCCCGGAGCAGGGCGCCCGCATGGTGACGTACGCCCCGGCCGACGAGGAGACCCGCGAGCGTCTGGAGGGGCTGTACGACATCGCCCGTGCCGCCACCGCGAGCGTCTGAGAAGGCCCGGGGGAGGGGGAGCGGTGGCGCTGCCCCGCGAGGGGGCCCGCGCCATGCCCCGCTGGACCCCGGCGAACCCGGGGTCGCCGTTCCGTCCGGGCGAGGGTGGCGGCTAGCCGCGCCCCGACGCTCCCACGGTCTGGCGGATCTCCGCGGACTCCAGGGTCTCGGCCGTGCGTTCCGCGGTGCGGTGGGCCCAGCGGCCGCTGGTGAGGAGGCCCAGGAGGAGGACGGCCAGGCCGCAGGCGGTGAGGATCCACCAGCCGGGCCGGGCCGCCTGGACGAAGGCCTGCTTCATGGGTGACGAGCCGATCCCGGAGGCCAGGACCGCGCCGACCACCGCGACGCCGAGCGTCTGGCCCAGCTGCCGGCTCGTGGAGGCGACCGCGGCGGCGACTCCGGCCTGGGCGCGCGGCATGCCGGAGACGGCCGTGTTGGTGATCGGCGCGTTCACGAAGCCGAAGCCGATACCGAACAGGATGTAGCCGGCGAGCAGGGTGGCGTTCGACGTCTCCGCCTCGAAGGCCGCGAAGAGGACGCCGCTCGCCGTCATCGCCGTACCGGCGATCAGGAGGGGCAGACGGGGACCGCGGCTGCCCACCAGGCGGCCGGACAGCGGCGCGCACAGGAAGGTCGGCGCGGCCATCGGGAGCATCCACAGGCCCGCGTGCAGGGCGTCGAGACCACGGACGTTCTGCAGGTAGAGCGTGGAGAGGAACAGGAAGCCGCCGAGCGCCGCGAACGCGCTGATCGCGATCACCGTGGCGCCGCTGAACGGAGCCGAGCGGAAGAAGCGCAGGTCGACGAGGGGTTCGGCGCGCCGGGGCTCGTACCAGAGAAGGCCGAGCAGGGCCGCGAAGGCGATCGCCATGAACGGGGCCACCGCGGCCGCGCCCGAGTCCGGCGCCTCGATGATGCCGTACGTCAGCGAGCCGAACAGGGCGATGACCAGGAGCTGCCCGACCGGGTCGGGGCGGCGGGCCTTCGGTGCTCGGGACTCGGGGACGAAGCGGAGGGTGAGCAGGAGGGCCGCGAGGCCGACCGGCAGGTTGATCCAGAAGATCGAGCGCCAGCTCACCGACTGGACCAGCAGACCGCCGACCAGCGGACCCGCCGCCATGGATATGCCGACCACCGCGCCCCAGGCGCCGATCGCGCGGGCCCGTTCACGGGCGTCGGTGAAGGTGTTGGTGATGATCGACATGGCGACCGGGTTGAGCATCGAGCCGCCGACCGCCTGCACCATCCGGAAGACCACCAGCAGGGACAGGTTCGGGGCGAGCGAGCACAGCAGTGAGCCGACGGAGAAGACCACCAGGCCCGCCATGAAGACCCGCTTGCGGCCGATCCGGTCGGCCGTCGAGCCCGCGAGCATCAGCAGCGAGGCGAGCACCAGTGTGTAGGCGTCGATCGTCCACTGCAGTCCGGAGGTGGTGGCGTGCAGATCGCGCTGCATGGACGGCAGCGCCACGTTCAGCACGGTGTTGTCCAGGCTCACGATCAGCAGGCTCATACAGCAGATCGCGAGCACGAGAAGACGGCGGCGATGGCTCAACTCGGGCATGGAGGGAATCGTACGCCCATTTCGATAGTGCGTCTAACTAATAGTGTGTCTAATTGATGTGCCCTACACGATCATTGTGAATCTGGTTGGCAGAGCGGTCGGCCGAGTGAGGGACAATGGGTGCTTGCCCTGTGCTGTACGTCCGTACCGGAGTCGTCTGATGCCCCACCCGCTCTCCATCGGCCCGCACGCCGTGACGCCGCCCGTCGTGCTCGCACCCATGGCGGGCATCACCAACGCGCCCTTCCGCACCCTGTGCAGGGAGTCCAGCGGCGGCAAGGGTCTGTTCGTCAGCGAGATGATCACGACCCGGGCGCTGGTCGAGCGCAACGAGAAGACCATGCAGCTGATCAGGTTCGACGCGAGCGAGCAGCCGCGTTCGATCCAGCTGTACGGCGTCGACCCGGCCACCGTCGGCAAGGCCGTCCGCATGATCGCGGAGGAGGGCCTGGCCGACCACATCGACCTGAACTTCGGCTGCCCGGTCCCCAAGGTGACCCGCAAGGGCGGCGGCTCGGCCCTGCCGTACAAGCGGAACCTGCTGCGGGCGATCCTCCGGGAGGCCGTGAGCGGTGCCGGTGACCTCCCGGTCACCATGAAGATGCGCAAGGGCATCGACGACGACCACATCACCTACCTCGACGCCGGCCGCATCGCCGTCGAGGAGGGTGTCACGGCGATCGCCCTGCACGGCCGTACGGCCGCCCAGCACTACGGCGGCACCGCCGACTGGGACGCCATCGCCCGGCTGAAGGAGCACGTCCCGGAGATCCCCGTGCTCGGCAACGGCGACATCTGGTCGGCCGAGGACGCGCTGCGGATGGTGCGGGAGACCGGCTGCGACGGGGTCGTCGTCGGGCGCGGGTGCCTGGGGCGGCCGTGGCTGTTCGCGGACCTGGTGGCCGCGTTCGAGGGGCGCCTGGACGATGTGGCCCGGCCGTCGCTGCGTGCGGTGGCCGACGTCATGGTCCGGCACGCGACCCTGCTCGGGGAGTGGATCGGCGACGAGTCCAAGGGCGTGGTCGACTTCCGCAAGCACGTCGCCTGGTACCTGAAGGGCTTCGCGGTCGGCTCCGAGATGCGCAAGCGGCTCGCGATCACCTCCTCGCTGGCCGAGCTGCGCGCCGGGCTGGACGAGCTCGACCTCGACCAGCCGTGGCCGGCCGGCGCGGACGGGCCGCGCGGCCGTACGTCCGGCAACAACCGGGTGGTGCTGCCGGACGGCTGGCTGAAGGACCCGTACGACTGCGCGGGGGTCGGCGAGGACGCGGAGCTGGACACCTCCGGCGGCTGAGCAGCCTCCAGGGTCTCGTCAGCCCTTCTTCGGATGCGGCGTCGAACCGTACGCCGTCAGGAAACGGTCGCGGAACGCGCTCATCTTCCACACCGGGGCGTTGTGCGCGGGACGCAGGCCGTCCGTCCAGCCCCAGTCGGCGATCTTGTCCAGCACCTTCGGGTCCTTGGCGACGATCGAGACCGGCACGTCACGGCTGGCGTGGTTGCCGCTGACCCGGGCGATGGGCTGGTGGTCGCCGAGGAAGACCAGCACGGTGTCCTTGCTGCCGTAGCGCTCCAGCCACTCGGTCAGCGCCGTCACCGAGTACTGGATCGTCTTGCCGTACTCCTGGCGGGACTTGGTGGTGTCGGCGATGACGTCGGCCGGCTTGTTGCCCGCCGCCTGGATGCCCTTGAACACCGAGCCGTCGCCCAGCTGGTCCCAGCCGACCATCTTCGGGATCGGCGCCCACGGCTGATGGCTGGAGGTGAGGATCAGCAGCGACATCCGCGCCTTGCCGTCGGCGGGCTTCTTGCTGTGCACCCGGTCCTGGTACTGCTGCAGCGCGTACTGGTCGGGCATGGTCGACCAGCTGAACTTCGGTCCCTTGTAGCCGAGTTCGAAGGCGTTGTAGACCTTGTCGAGGCCGTACCACTTCTGCTCCGGCCACGCCTTCTGCACGCCCGGCATGACGCCGACCGTGTCGAACGCGCCGGTCTTCTTGAACGCCTCGGTCAGGCTGAGGTGGTCGCTGGCCATGACCGTGCGGTACCGCTGCTGGTTGCTGATCCACAGGCCCGACATGGTGGTGGAGTGGCCGAGCCAGCTGCTGCCGCCGTAGGTCGCCGAGGTCAGCCAGCCGCTCTTGGCGTGGAAACCGGCCTTGGCCAGCGCCTTGGTACGGGCGTCGAGCGTCGCGTCCACGCCGGGCGCCATGATCGGGTCCTCGACCGCGCTGCGGCCGTAGCTCTCGATGAACGTGAAGACCATGTCCTTGCCGCGCAGATCCGGGACCAGCTGGCTGCCCGGGGTGTTCCCGAACGCGTCCACCTTGGCGACCTTCCGGAACTCCGCCTCGTCCTTGAGCGTGGCCGAGATCATGTGGACCTGGGTCTTCAGCGCGGTGGCGGTGTTGTCGGAGGCGAGCGGCACGCCGGACATCTGCAGGCCCAGGGAGGAGCAGGTGATCCAGGCGACCCCGGCGACCAGCGTGCCCCGGGTCGCGATGCCGGTGTGCCGGGCGAGCAGATTGCTCAGCCGGACCATGGACAGCGCCAGCAGCACGAAGAGGAGCAGGACGACGGCGATCACCCCGGCCACGGCCACGAGGGTCTCCGTGCGGCCGAGGGAGTCCTCCAGGTACGACTCCGCGTCGCCGAACAGGCTCCAGTCGAGGACCACGTTGAAGGGCCGGCCCAGGTACTGGTTGAAGCCCATGTCGAGCATGTTCACCACGGTCATCGCGGCCAGCGCGACCCCGGACACGGCGGCCAGCACCACCCGCGGCCGACGCGGCAGCGCGATCATCACCGCCGCGCCGATCACGGCCTCCGCCGGTATCCGCAGGAACTCGGAAGGCCCCAGCCGCACCACGGAGTTCGGCATCACCAGCGCGGCGATGACGAGGGCGGCGGCGAGCACGGTGACGGTGACGGACAGCGCCCGAGCGCCGGCCGGATGCTCCGCCCGCCACCTTCCCGCCCACGCGGACCACGCGGTCCGGGGACGCCGCAGCCAGGCGGGCCACGGCCGCCGGGAGGGCTGCGGGCCGGGTATGGGCTCCGGGGACTCCTCCGGCTCGGCCGCTTCGGCTTCTGCTGCGGCTGATTCGCGCGTGCTCATGTCCTGGGACAACCCGGCGTCCTTCCGTACGAGACCCGATCTGCCGTCCCGTACGGTCATCGGCCGACCCCTGTTCAGGGGCACTGAGCAAACACCGGGCAAATACAGCGCCCCGAAGACAACGGCGGCAGGCCCTAGGCACCCCCGACCGCTGTCAACAGCGCGAGCGGCACCGCGGCCGACCTGGACTCCCGCACACACGCATGCGGATACGGCACCGGCTCCGGATGCGTGTCCCTCCCGTACCCGGCCAGAACCTCCGGCAGCCGATGCCCGGCGACGGTCGCCGCGTCCACCAGCGCATGCGCCACCGCACGCGCCTCGTCATGCAGCCCGTACCGCGCAAGACCCAACGTGATCAGCGCGTTGTCGTGCGGCCACACGGAACCCCGGTGATAGGACAGCGGATGGTACGCCGACTGCCCGGAGGCCAGCGTCCGCACACCCCACCCGGAGAAGAAGTCCGGCTCCAGCAGCCGCCGGCCCACCACCTCTCCGTACTCCTTGTCCAGCAGCCCGGACCACAGCAGATGCCCGGCGTCGGACGCCAGCGCGTCGACCCGGCGGCCCTCGCCGTCCAGCGCGAGCGCCGGGAAGGAGTGCTCCCGCATCCAGAAGTCCCGCTGGAACCGGTCCCTCAGATCGGCGGCGGCCTGCTCCAGCAGGGCGGCGTACGTCTCGTCGCCCCACGCCGTCCGCGCCAGCCACGCCGTGCGGCGCAGCGCGTCGTACGCGTAGCCCTGCGCGCCCGCCGCCATCACCGCGCCGGTGGGCCGGGTGCCGTCGGCGCAGCAGATCGCGCCGGGGGAGTCCTTCCAGTTCTGGTTGGCGAGGCCGCCCTCGTCGGCGCGGTAGACGAGGTAGCCGCGCGAGGTCAGGCCACCATGGTCCAGCATCCAGCCGACGGCGGCACGCGCGTGCGGCTCCAGGCGCCGGGCCGGGCCGGTGTCCCCCGTCTGCTCGACGTACGCGCCGAGCAGGATCAGGAACAGCGGGGTCGCGTCGACCGAGCCGTAGTACCGCCCGAACGGCACCTGCCCGAAGTGGGCCAGCTCGCCGTGCCGGACCTCGTGCACGATCTTGCCGGGCTGGGCGAGCGGGGACGGGCCGCTGCCGGTGGCCTGGGTCGCGGCGAGCGCGGGCAGCGTGGCGGCGGCCAGTTCCGGGCGGTACGGCAGCGCGAACAGGGAGGTGAGCAGGGCGTCCCTGGCGAGCAGGGTGAGGAACCAGGGGGCGCCGCCGGCCGGGACGCGCACTTCCTCGCCGTCGGGCCCGCGCGCCGGCACCTGGAGCGCGGCCAGGTCGGCGAGGCCCCGCGCGCAGGCCGCCGCCAGTTCCGGCCAGCCGGTCGGGAAGGCCACGCCCTCCACGAAATCCCCTTCCAGCGCGCGGAGTTGTCCGCGCACGGACGCCGGGTCGCGGGGCACGCGCAGCGCACGCTTCTCGCCGTGCGGGCGGGCCATCACCCGGAGCACCAGCTCGGTCGTGCCGTGTGGCGCCAGGTCGAGGGTCCACACCAGGCGGCGGGCGCCCGTGCCGGTCTCCTCCACGGCGTCGGGGGCCGGGTCGGCGGTGATGGTCGTACGGGACTGCCACTCGGCGCGCCGGTAGGTGAACTCGATGCCGTCGTCGAGGACCTCGCGGGAGCGTACGGCGCCGGGCTTGGCGTAGGTGCGGTGGTCGGAGCGGAGTTCGAACTGGTCGGTGAAGTCGGCGTCGGCGGTGATGGCGAGCCGGACGGTGGTCGGCACCGGGCGGTTGCTGGTCACCCGCAGCGATTCGACGAACGAACTGTCGCCGACGGCCTGTTGGCGGAAGAGGGTGTGCGCCGGAGGCTCCTGCCGGCCGCCGCGCGGGACCAGTACACAGCGGGCCGCGTCACCGTCGGTGACCGGGGTGAGCACCTCGGGCACGGCGCCGTCGACGGTGAGCTGCCAGCGGCTGAGGTGCCGGGCGTCCCGTACGAACAAACCGTCCGGGGAGCCGCTGCCCCTGACCCCGCTGATGTCGCCCCGGTCGCCCACGGCGGCGAACGTCGCCCCGTGCACGAGCAGATGATGCCGGTCCGTCATCGCCGGTCCCCTCCTTCGTCACTTCTGTCGAACGTGCCGGTGGCCGCCTCGGACACGCCCTCGCGGGCGCCCTTGAGAAGGTCTTTGTGCAGCTCGTGGTGCAGGTCGAGGGCGAGGGCGGCGGTCCAGCCGAAGCCGGTCGCGCCGCAGGCCTCGCCGGTGCGGGGGTCGACGTACTCCGCGAAACCGGTGGTTTCGGCGAGCCGCAGCACGGCCGCGCGCAGCGCGTCGGCCCGCTCCCGCTCGCCGTGCATCCGCAGCCCCCGTTCCAGCAGCCAGCTGGTGTTGAACCAGGCCGGGCCGCGCCAGTACCGGTGCGGATCGAAGGCCTCGCCGAGCAGGTCGTAACTGGGCACGAGTCGGCTTTGCCCGCCGAGCCCGAAGTGCGGACCGCACATCGTGCGCACGAGTGCGGCGACGACGTGGCGGGGCAGCCCGGGCAGCACAAGCGGCACCAGCCCGGACACACTCCGCTCCCGGACCAACCCGGAAAGGTCCTGTCGGCGGACCGGGGCGGGGGCGCCTTGCTGGTGAGCTGCGCCGGGGGCACCCTGTGTGTGGGCCGAACCGGGGGCGCCCGGCGTGGGGATTCGCCCGGAGGCGCCCGGTGCCGGGGTCCGGTCGGGCGGCCCCGGTGCCGGGGTCCGGTCGGGTGGGTCCGGTGCCGGGACCCGGGCGGAGGTGTCCCGGGTGTGGATCGGTTCGTCGGCGTGCAGGTCCCGGCACAGGAACATCCCGGATGCCGGGTCCCAGAGGCGCTCCACCAGTACCTGGGTCAGCCGTTCGGCGCGTGCATGCCGGGCGGTGCCGGGCGCGCCCAGTTCCTCGGCGATCCGGGCCAGCGCGTGTTCGGAGGCGATGAGCAAGGCGTTGAACGCCGGGTCCTCCACGGCGAATCCAGCGCCGCCGCCCCCGTTCCTCCCGACCGTCCCGTCCCTGTACCCGGCGTCCCGGTAGTCGGCGGCCAGCCGTACGTACCGTCCGTAGTCCAGATCCGTCGGCCGGTCCTCGGGCGCCCCGTGGGCGAGGTCGGCGCGGCGGAAGGAGCGGGTCGGGGCGGGGGTGATCCGGGCGAGCGGGGCGTCCCAGCAGGGGCTGTTGTCCATACCCTGCTCCCAGGGGTGGACCACGGACACCAGCCCCGCGCCGCCCAGGTCCCGGCGGTGCAGCAGATAGCGGTGCCAGGCGGCCAGCCGCGGGTACATCCGTGCCAGGAAGCCGTGGGCGCGCGACAGTCCGGGGTCGGCGCGGTGCACCAGCCAGGCCGCGAGCGCGTGTACCGGTGGCTGCACGATCCCCGACGTCTGTACGGTGCGCGGGGCGCCCGCCGCGCGACCGGCGATGGAGGAGCGCCAGAAGTCGGGGCTGGGGAAGTAGGCGTCGAGGGGTACGGAGGGGTTGAAGACGATGTGCGGGACACGCCCGTCGGCCCACTGCGCGGCCAGCAGTGTCTCCAGCTCGGTCTGGGCCCGCAGCGGCGAGACGTGCCGCAGACCGATCGCGATGAACGCCGAGTCCCAGGACCACTGGTGGGGATACAGGCTCCGGGAGGGGACCGTCGAAGCGCCCGTCCAGTTCGCGTCGAGCACCTGGGCCGCTCTGACCCGCAGCGACGTGCCCGAGGCCGGCGGATCGCACGCCGTCTCGTACGCCGCGGGCTCCGCGGGACGGACGGTGAGCTGCGTGCTGCTGCGATCCACTCGGGGCTCCCCGAAGACGAAGACGCCCGGCCGGTCCGACCGGGTTTGGCGTTGACCGTCGTAGAGTTACGTCTATTTAACACGCAAAACTCAATATGTAATGCAGGCTTGGGAAACACAAGGGGGTGCGCATGACCGAAGGCCCGGGAAGAATCGGGAAGGCCGGCAGTCCGGCGGGTGCCGGAGAGCTGCTCGAACTCGTCCGCAGCGGACGGGCGGTGACACGTGGTGCGCTCCAACAGGCGACCGGACTGTCCCGCGCGACCGTCGGCCAGCGCCTGGACCGCCTCTTCCGCGCCGGCTGGCTGCGCGAGGGCGCCGGCGGCCCGGTCGGCTCACCGCTCGGCGGCCGCCCCTCCATCACCCTGGAGTTCGACGACTCCCACGCCGTCGTCCTCGCCGCCGACCTGGACACCCGGCACGCCCGCGCGGCCGTCCTGTCGCTGACCGGCGAGATCCTCGCCGAGCACTCGGGAACGCTCGTGATCGGCGACGGCCCCGAGGCCGTACTGCCCGAACTGGCCCGCTGGTTCGGCGAGTTGCTGGAGAAGTCCGGGCGCCCGGCGGCGGAGGTCTGCGGCATCGGAATCGCCGTGCCCGGCCCGGTGGACACCGGGACCGGCCGCGTGGTGCAGCCGCCGATGATGCCGGGCTGGGACGGCTACGACACAACGGGCCGCCTCTCCCGCGCCTTCACCGAGCACACCGGCGTGGGAGCGGTCCCGGTCCTCGTGGACAACGATGCCAACCTCATGGCGTACGGCGAGCAGCGCGCCGGACACCCCGACTGCGCGGCCTTCGTACTGGTCAAGGTGTCCACGGGCATCGGCGCCGGGGTGGTCGTGGACGGTTCGATCTACCGGGGGATCGACGGCGGCGCCGGCGACATCGGGCACATCCGGGTCGGCGCGGACGCGCTGTGCCGCTGCGGTTCGCACGGCTGTCTCGCGGCCGTCGCGAGCGGGGGCGCCGTGGCCCGGCGGCTGGCCGAGAGCGGGGTGCCGGCCGCCTCCGGCGCGGACGTACGGGATCTGCTGGCCGCCGGGCATCCCCAGGCGGCGGCGCTGACCCGGGAGGCCGGGCGGCGGGTCGGCGACGTACTGGCGACGGTGGTGACCCTGTTGAACCCCGGGGTGCTGATGATCGCGGGCGATCTGGCCGGAACCCCGTTCCTCACCGGCGTCCGGGAACTCCTCTACCAGCGGGCGCTGCCGCGCTCCACGGCCCACCTCGACGTCGTGACCTCCCGGCTGGGGGAGCGGGCCGCGCTCATAGGAGCGGGGGCGCTGGTCGTGGAACACCTCTACGCGCCGGAGCGGGCCGAGGAGCGGCTGCGGGCGCTGGGCGTCTGACCTGGGCGTGTGACGTGGGTGTTTCCGGGTACCGGGAAGCGGTCCGCATGGTGAAATCCGGCGGGCTGTGGCAGCGTGATTCTCGCCACCCTTGATAAGGGTTGCGCTCAGATGAGCGGATCATGGGCGACTGCACTTCTCCAAGGGGTGGCACTGGGTGCCACCCCTTGCACGTTCACGGACTGAAATCAGACGTGCAGGATCCCTGCTCATGTGAGCGAAAAACTCGTCCTCTGGAGGCGTATGCGTTCAAGAAGTGAAGACATTTGCCGGTGCTGGCTTGCCAAGCCTTGACTTTCGATCCGCTGGCGGACGGGTGGTTACGGGCTCATGACGCACAAGTAGACGTACCCATGCGCCTTCGATCTGGGTATGTTCCTCGCCGTCAGGGCAGCCACCGTGGCCTCAAGGAGTCGAGACCCGTGTCGGAAAACAAAGAACCCCACGTAGTGAAGTTCGTTTACGACTTCACCGAGGGCAACAAGGACCTCAAGGACCTCCTCGGCGGCAAGGGTGCCAACCTCGCCGAGATGACCAACCTCGGTCTGCCGGTCCCTCCCGGCTTCACCATCACCACCGAGGCCTGCAAGGTCTACCTGGAGAGCGGCGAGGAGCCCGCGGCACTGCGTGACGAGGTGAGTGCGCACCTCGACGCCCTCGAGTCCCGCATGGGCAAGAAGCTCGGCCAGCCCGACAATCCTCTCCTCGTCTCCGTCCGCTCCGGCGCCAAGTTCTCCATGCCCGGCATGATGGACACGGTCCTCAACATCGGCCTCTCCGACAAGTCGGTGCAGGGCCTGGCCAAGCAGGCCGGCGACGACAGGTTCGCCTGGGACTCCTACCGCCGCCTGATCCAGATGTTCGGCAAGACCGTCCTCGGCGTCGACGGCGACCTCTTCGAGGAGGCCCTCGAGGCATCCAAGGAGGCCAAGAAGGTCACGGTCGACACCGACCTCGAGGCCGCCGACCTGAAGAAGCTGGTCACCACCTTCAAGAAGATCGTCAAGAAGGAGGCCGGCCGGGACTTCCCGCAGGACCCGCGCGAGCAGATGGACCTCGCCATCAAGGCGGTCTTCGACTCGTGGAACGGCGACCGGGCCAAGCTGTACCGCCGCCAGGAGCGCATCCCGCACGACCTCGGTACGGCCGTCAACGTCTGCTCGATGGTCTTCGGCAACCTGGGCCCCGACTCCGGCACGGGCGTCGCGTTCACCCGTGACCCCGCCTCCGGCCACCAGGGCGTCTACGGCGACTACCTCCAGAACGCCCAGGGCGAGGACGTCGTCGCCGGCATCCGCAACACGGTCCCGCTCGCCGAGCTGGAGTCGATCGACAAGAAGTCGTACGACCAGCTCATGCAGATCATGGAGACGCTGGAGAACCACTACAAGGACCTGTGCGACATCGAGTTCACGATCGAGCGCGGTCAGCTGTGGATGCTCCAGACCCGCGTGGGCAAGCGCACCGCCGGTGCCGCCTTCCGCATCGCGACCCAGCTGGTCGACCAGGGCCTGATCGACGAGACGGAGGCCCTCCAGCGCGTCACCGGCGCCCAGCTGGCCCAGCTGATGTTCCCGCGCTTCGACGAGCAGGCGAAGGTCGAGCAGGTGGCTCGCGGCATCGCGGCCTCCCCCGGCGCGGCGGTGGGCAAGGCGGTCTTCGACTCCTACACGGCCGTCAAGTGGTCCCGCTCGGGCGAGAAGGTCATCCTGGTCCGCCGCGAGACGAACCCGGACGACCTGGACGGCATGATCGCGGCCGAGGGCATCCTGACGTCGCGCGGCGGCAAGACGTCCCACGCGGCCGTGGTCGCCCGGGGCATGGGCAAGACGTGCGTGTGCGGCGCGGAGGAGCTGGAGGTCGACACCAAGCGCCGCAGGATGACGGTCCCCGGCGGCCACGTCGTCGAGGAAGGCGACGTGATCTCCATCGACGGCTCGTCGGGCAAGGTCTACCTGGGCGAGGTCCCGGTGGTCCCGTCCCCCGTGGTGGAGTACTTCGAGGGCCGGATGCACCCGGGTGCGGACGACGCGGACGAGCTGGTCGAGGCGGTCCACCGCATGATGGCCTTCGCCGACCGCAAGCGCCGCCTGCGCGTGCGCGCCAACGCCGACAACGCCGAGGACGCGCTGCGCGCCCGCCGCTTCGGCGCCCAGGGCATCGGCCTGTGCCGCACGGAGCACATGTTCCTCGGCGAGCGCCGCGAGATGGTCGAGAAGCTGATCCTCGCGGACACCGATAGCGAGCGCGAGGCGGCCCTGACGGAGCTGCTCCCGCTCCAGAAGAAGGACTTCGTCGAGCTCTTCGAGGCGATGGACGGCCTCCCCGTGACGATCCGTCTCCTGGACCCGCCGCTGCACGAGTTCCTCCCCGACATCACCGAGCTGTCGGTCCGCGTGGCCCTGGCCGAGTCCCGCCAGGAGCCGCACGAGAACGAGCTCCGCCTGCTCCAGGCGGTGCACCGCCTGCACGAGCAGAACCCGATGCTGGGCCTGCGCGGCGTGCGCCTGGGCCTCGTCATCCCGGGCCTGTTCACCATGCAGGTCCGCGCGATCGCGGAGGCGGCCGCGTCCCGCAAGTCGGCGAAGGGCGACCCGCGCGCGGAGATCATGATCCCGCTCGTCGGCACGGTGCAGGAGCTGGAGATCGTCCGCGAGGAGGCCGACAAGGTCATCGCGGAGGTCGAGGCGGCGACGGGTACGCAGCTGAAGCTGGCGATCGGCACGATGATCGAACTCCCCCGAGCCGCCCTCACGGCGGGCCAGATCGCCGAGGCGGCGGAGTTCTTCTCCTTCGGCACGAACGACCTGACGCAGACGGTGTGGGGCTTCAGCCGTGACGACGTCGAAGCCTCCTTCTTCACGGCGTACCTGGAGAAGGGCATCTTCGGCGTCAGCCCGTTCGAGACGATCGACAAGGACGGCGTCGGCTCCCTGGTGAAGTCGGCGGCGGAGGCGGGCCGGCGTACCCGCCCCGACCTCAAGCTCGGCGTCTGCGGCGAGCACGGCGGCGACCCCGAGTCGGTCCACTTCTTCCACGAGGTCGGCCTGGACTACGTCTCCTGCTCCCCCTTCCGCATCCCGGTGGCCCGCCTCGAGGCAGGCCGTGCGGCGACGCAGTCGGCGGGCAGCGACCACCGCTAGGCCCTCCCGGGCCCCGTGAACCCCGGAGCCGCCGCTGGTCCCCGACCCTCACCGATCGGCGGCGGCTCCGGCGCACCAAGAGGAGAGGCGGCACCCTGTGCGGGGGTACCGCCTCTCCGGCGTTTCCCGCGCCCGATTCGCACCCCCCGTCCGTCTGCCGCCAAGCCGCCCCGGCGTGCGGCCGGCCCCCGGCGGTTCCGATCACGCCATCCGAGCCCACGGAGCGCCGGACCAGCTGCCGGTCCACCAGGCCCGCAACCCGCCGGACGTGGAGGGGGCGGCCCTTGCTCCGGGGAGCCACCCCTTCCCATGGGCCCTCTCTGCCGCCCCTCAGAACGCCCCCTCCACATTCACCGGACCAACCTGGAAGATCCCGGAGCAGATCGTCCACGGCGCCGGGAGCAGGGTTGCGGCGCGGGAGGCCGGCGGGTAGACCCGCAGGTAGGTGCCGGTGCGCAGGCAGGGGCCGCCGATCGGGCCGTTGGTGGTGCGGACGACCGCCGAGGCCGTGTGGGCGGGGGCGAGCGTGACCGTGCCGTACGAGCTGCCGCTGTGGGTGGCGGCCGGGCCGATCCGGTGGTGGGCGGTGTCCAGCACGCTGACGCCCGGGTAGCCGCGCAGGGCGCAGCTGGTCGCGCCGGTGTTGGTGAACCGGAGCGGCCAGTACAGCGACCCCGCCGCGCCTTCCTTGCTGCCCATGGAGAGGTACAGGTCGCTCACGGCACAGGTCCGGACAGTGGTCGAGGCCCGTGCCGCCGGGGTCGCGCTCCACGCGGCGCCCGCGGCCGTGAGGCCCAGGAGAGCGGCGGTCAGTACGGCGGCCGGGCCGCGCCTGGGGAGCGTCCGGAGGAGTCTCAGGGGGTACGGAAACTGGAACATGACGGATCCGCCTCCATCGGGCGAATGGGTGGATGAAGGTCAGTCACTGTGTTGGATGCACCCCGGGACGGAAAAGTTGTGCATCGTGCCCGACGTCCCGCCCGACGTCCCGCCCGGTGTCCCGCCCGGTGTCCCGCCCGGCGTCCCGTCCGGGACATTCCTGCCGGGTGCCCGCCGCCCCCTGCTGACACACGGCCGCATTGACCCTTTGCGGGCGAGTTGAGGTGGGGGAAACGTCCGGAAGCTGTTCGAGGACCCGTCCGTACCGTTCGCCCGCTCGCTGCTGAACTCCGCGCCGATCGCCGGCGCGACCACGCTGGGCACCCTGCTCCCGGCGTCCCTCGCCGGTCACGGATCGACTGACCCCGAGCGTTCACAGCGTGGCGCCGCTGTCCACCACCAGATCGGTGCCGACGACCGGGGCCGCGTCGTCCGAGGCCAGGTAGAGGACGGCGGCGGCGACCTCCCGGGTGGTGGCGACGCGGCCGAGCGGGAGGGTGGCCCGCGCACGTTCGGCCCGGTCCGCCTCGGTCTCGCCGGAACGCAGGGACATGGAGGTCTCGGTGGCGCCGGGGCTGACCACGTTGATCCGGACGCCGTCCCGGATGTGGTCCAGCGCGGCGCCCCGGCTGAGCGCGGTCACGGCGGCCTTGGTCGCGGAGTAGGCGGCGGCTCCGGGGGAGGCGGTGTGCAGGCCGAAGGTGGAGGAGACGTTCACGATCGCGCCGCCCGCCGGCTGGGTGCGCATCCGGCGGATCTGCGCCTGGAGGGCCAGGAAGACGCCGGTGACGTTGGTCGCGAGCTGGGTGTGCCAGTCCTCCTCCGGGAGGTCCGTGATCGGCTGCCCGCCGCGGAAGACGCCCGCGTTGTTGACCGCCACGTCGAGCGAGCCGAAGGCCTCGACCGCAGCCCGGACCAACGTCTCCGCGTCCTGCGCGCGCGAGACGTCGGCGCTCACCGCGAGGGCCTTGCCGCCCTGCTCCTCGATCAGCCGGACGGTCTCCGCCAAGGGCTCGCTCCGCCGGCCGGCGACGACCACCTGGGCCCCTTCGGCGGCGAAGGCGAGGGCGACGGCCCGGCCGATGCCGGATCCGGCGCCGGTGACGAGGGCCGTCCGGCCGGTGAAGCGAGCCATGGGGATCTCCTTTATTGGAACGATCGGTTCAGTATGAGGACATGAAAAACGCCCTCCGGACGGAGGGCGTACGTCAGTCGAGCAGCGCCAGCGCCTGCTCCGCCGCGTCCCGCACCCGGGCCGGGTCCGAGGACGCCTTGCCGACCACCCGCAACCCCTGCATCAGCACCAGCAGCATGCGGGCGAGGACGAGCGGGTCCCGGTCGGCGGGCAGCTCACCCTGGGCCTGGGCGCGGGTGAGCGCCGAGTGCAGCGCGGTCTCGATGTGGTCCCAGTTGCGCTCGACGCGCCGGGCGGCGGCCGGGTCGTGCGGGGCCAGTTCGGCGGCCGTGTTGGTGATCAGGCAGCCGTTCAGCCGCAGCCGCTCGTCGGCGGCCTCCGCCGCGTACCGCCGTACGACCGCCCGCACGGCCGGCAGGGCGGCGCCCGGCCGGGACAGCTCCCGCACGATCCGGCCGAGCCCCGACTCCTCGTAGCGCTCCAGCGCCTTCAGGTACAGCTCGTGCTTGTTGCCGAAGGTCGCGTACAGGCTCGCCCTGCCGATGCCGAGGTGCTCGACCAGGTCGGCCATCGACGTCGCCTCGTAGCCGCGCCGCCAGAACAGCTCCAGGGCTGACTGCAGCGCGGCGTCCGGATCGAACTCCTTGGTCCTGGCCACGTACCGCAGCCTAGGCTTTTCTGGAACGATCGGTCAAGCAACCGAGGCAGGGGCTAGGCCGCCCGCACCTCGTACGCGGCGACCCGCACCTCCTCGTCGTCCAGACACTCCCCGCTGACCAGGTCGAAGCGCTGCTTGAGCAGGGGCGAGGCGACGAACGGGCGGTCCCGGTGGGTGCCGGTCAGGCCGCGGGAGAGGACGGCCGCGCCGGTGAAGGGGTCGCGGTTGTCGACGGCGTACAGGCGGTCGGCGCGGTCCCGGAAGAGGGCCACCTGGCGGCCGTCCGGCAGCAGGGCGGCCACCCCGCGGCCCGGGGTGAGCGCGCTCAGGTCGCAGGCCGTGAACCAGTCGTCGTCGGCGAGCCGGAGCTGGACCTTCAGGTCGGTGGTCTCGACAGCCAGGGTCATCGGGCGCTTCCTTCCAGGACGTCGTCGGCGGGCCGCAAACCGATGTTCAGCAGCGGCAGGTCGGGCTTGATCTGGTCGCGCTCGGGGACGAAGGCGACGACCGGGTCCGGGGTGTCCGGGGCGTTCACGAAGGACACGAACCGGGCGAGCTTCTCGGGGTCGTTGATGGTCTCCGCCCACTCGTCGCGGTAGTGGGAGACGTGCGCCCGCATCAGCTGCTCCAGGTCGTCGCAGATGCCGAGCGAGTCGTGCACCACCACGTCCCGTACGTGGTCCAGGCCGCCCGGGATCCGCTCCAGCCACACGCTCGTGCGCTCCAGGCGGTCGGCCGTGCGGATGTAGAACATCAGGAAACGGTCGATCAGGCGGATCAGTTCGGCGTCGGAGAGGTCCTGGGCCAGCAGGTCCGCGTGGCGCGGGGTGGCGCCGCCGTTGCCGCCGACGTACAGGTTCCAGCCGCCCACGGTGGCGATCACCCCGAAGTCCTTCGACTGGGCCTCGGCGCACTCGCGCTGGCAGCCGGAGACCGCCGACTTCAGCTTGTGCGGGGAGCGCAGGCCCCGGTAGCGCAGCTCCAGGTCGATCGCCATCCTGACGGAGTCCTGGACGCCGTAGCGGCACCAGGTGGAGCCCACGCAGGACTTCACCGTGCGCAGCGCCTTGCCGTAGGCGTGCCCGGACTCGAAGCCGGCGTCCACCAACCGGGCCCAGATCAGCGGCAGCTGCTCGACCCGCGCACCGAACATGTCGATGCGCTGACCACCGGTGATCTTCGTGTAGAGGCCGAAGTCCCGGGCGATCTCGCCGATCACGATCAGCTTCTCGGGCGCGATCTCACCGCCGGGGATGCGCGGCACGACCGAGTACGAGCCGTTCTTCTGCAGGTTGGCCAGGAAGTGGTCGTTGGTGTCCTGCAGGGCCGCCTGCTCGCCGTCCAGGACATAGCCGCTCGCGCCGATCGACGGGGCGAGGGAGGCGATGATCGAGCCGACCGCCGGCTTGCAGGTCTCGCAGCCGTCGCCGTCCCGGGCGCCCTCGCGGCCGTAGCGGTCCAGCAGCTCCTGGTACGACGTGATGCGCAGCGCGAGGACGATCTCGTACAGCTCCTCGCGGGTCTGGGCGAAGCAGCCGCACAGGCCCTTGTCGACCTCGACGCCGGACGCCTCCAGCTCGGCGTTGACGAGCTGGCCGAGCACCTTGACGCAACTGCCGCAGCCGGTACCGGCCTTGGTGCACTTCTTCACCTCGGGCACGGTGGTGCACTCGTGCTCCGTCACCGCGCCCCGGATGGCGCCCTTGCTGACGTTGTGGCAGGAGCAGATGATCGCCTCGTCCGGCAGTGCGGACGGGCCGAGCTGGGCCCCCGAGTCGGCTCCGACGGGCAGGACGAGCGACTCGGGGGAGATGGGCGGCACCGAACCGGTCAGGGCGCGCAGGGTGCCGTACGCGTCCGCGTCGCCGACCAGGATGCCGCCGAGCAGCGTGCCGTCCGGGCCGATGACCAGCTTCTTGTACAGGCCGGCGCGGGAGTCGGAGTAGACGACGTCCAGGCAGTCCGCGGTGGTGCCGTGGGCGTCGCCGAAGGACGCCACGTCCACGCCGAGCAGCTTCAGCTTGGTGGACAGGTCGGCGCCGACGAAGGCGGCTTCGTCGGAGGCGATCGTCGCCGCGGCCGTCTGCGCCTGCTCGTACCCGGGCGCCACCAGGCCGTACACCCGGCCGTCCGCCGCCAGCGCGCACTCGCCGATCGCGAAGACGTGCGGGTCGGTCACGGTGCGGCACTGCTCGTCCACCGTGATGCCGCCGCGCTCGCCGACCGTCAGGCCGCAGTCCCGGGCCAGCTGGTCGCGGGGGCGGACTCCGGCGCTGAACACGACCATGTCGGTGGGCAGTTCGGAGCCGTCGGACAGCTTCATGCCGGTGACCGCGCCGGAGCCGTCCGTGACGATCTCCTGCGTGCCCACGCCCGTGTGCACGCTCAGGCCCATGCCCGCGATGGTCCGCAGCAGCGCCGCGCCACCGCCCTCGTCGACCTGCACCGGCATCAGGCGCGGCGCGAACTCCACGATGTGGGTGGCCAGTCCGAGTCCCTTCAGCGCACCGGCCGCCTCCAGGCCGAGCAGGCCGCCGCCGACCACGGCGCCGGTCGTCGCCCTCGTCCTCGCGTACTCCTCGATGGCGAGGAGGTCCTCGATGGTCCGGTAGACGAAACAGCCGGTGGCGTCCTTGTTGGGCACCGGCGGCACGAACGGGTAGGACCCGGTGGCCAGCACGAGGGTGTCGTACGCGAAGACCTGGCCGGACCTGGCGGTGACCGTCCTCGCCTCGCGGTCGATCGTCTCCGCCGGGTCGCCGACGTACAGCTCGATGCCGTGGTCCTCGATGAACTCCATGTCGGTCATGGAGAGGTCCTCGGCGGTCCTGCCCGAGAAGTACGAGGTGAGGGCGACACGGTCGTACGCGGGACGCGGCTCCTCGCACAGCACGACCACGCGGTGCGTGGCGGTCAGGCCGCGCTCGGCGAGCGCTTCGAGGAAGCGCTGGCCGACCATGCCGTGGCCGACGAGCACGATCGTGGGGGTGGCCCCCGGGGCGGTGGTCATCAGGAGCCTCCGTCATTGGTGAGCAGGTGGAGCAGGGGGCCGCCGTCGGAGGGGAGCGGCTCTGCTCCCTCCCAGGCGCGGGCGAGCGCGCCGACGGTGCCGAGTTCGCCGACGAGGACCCCGCCGACCAGGCGGTCCTCGCGGACGACGACCTTGCGGTAGGTGCCGCGGGTGGCGTCGGCGAGCCGTACGACGTCGTCGCCGGGGCGCGCCTCGGTCTCGCCGAACGCGGCCAGGTCGAAGGGGGAGCCCGGGCCGGTGAGGGTCAGCCGGGTCAGGGAACGGGTGCCGGAGTAGCGGGCGCCGGGGTTGCCCGCGAGCAGCTCGGCGAGGGCGTCGGCCTGTTCCACGGCGGGTGTGGCCAGGCCGTAGACCGTGCCGTCGTGCTGGACGCAGTCGCCGACGGCGTGGATGTGCGGGTCGGAGGTGCGCAGTTCGTCGTCGACGAGGATGCCCTGGTGCACGGCGAGACCGGCCTGTTCGGCGAGTCCGGTGCGCGGGCGCACCCCGCAGGCGAGGACGACGAGGTCGGCGTCGAGGGCGTATCCGTCGGCCAGCTCCACCGAGCGGACGGCGCCCGCGACGCAGCGCACGTCCCGTACCCGGCACTCGGTGTGCACCTCGACGCCCAGGTCGGTCAGGTGCCGCAGCACCAGCCGGGAGGCGTCCGGGTCGAGCTGGCGTTCCATGATCCGCTCGGCCTGCTGGGCGAGGACCACCTGGGCGCCGCGCGCGGCGAGCGCGCGGGCGGCGGACACGCCGAGCAGCCCGCCCCCGATGACGACGGCGCGCACACCCGGCCGGACCGCCTTGGCCAGCCCCAGGCAGTCGTCCATCGTGCGGAACGCGTGGATGCCCTCGGGGAGTTGGTGGTCCGGGGTGAACAGACCGCGCAGGGGCGGCAGCACGGGGTTGGAGCCGGTGGCGAGCACCAGTGTGTCGTATGCGATCGAGGAGCCGTCGGCGCACTCGGCGGTCCGGGCCCCCCGGTCGATACGGGTGACCCGGGCGCGCAGCAGGCCATCGGGCGCCGGCAGGCCGATCACCTCGGGGGCGTACCGTCCGGCCAGCACCTCGGCGAGCAGCATCCGGTTGTACGGCGGGTGCTCCTCCTCGCCGACGAGCAGCGCGGGCGTGCCCAGCTCGCCGAGCCGCAGGGCGAGCCGTGCGCCCGCGAGGCCGGCGCCGATCACCACCACACGCGTATTCGAGGTCATGCACTTGAGCGTGCGGTCCCGACGTTACCCGGTCGCATCACGCCTGTTTCCCGTGAGGAACGCTGCCCTCAGCGGGGCCGTGCAGGGGGTGTGAGGGGTCCGTGCGGGCGCCGGGGCGGGCTGTGAGGTCGCGAGTCGTCAGCGGCTCCCGGTCAGGTGGGCGAACACCACCACGTTGCCCTGGTAGCCGGTGGCCTTCGAGTAGCCGCCGCCGCAGGTGATCACGCGGAGTTCGGGGCGGGGCGCCGCGCCGTAGACCTTCTCGTCGGGGAAGTTGTTCGCCGCGTACACCTTCACCGCGTCCACGGTGAACACGGCCACGGAGCCGTCCCGGCGGTCCACCTCTATGCGGGCGCCGCGTTTCAGCGCGCCCAGGTCGTAGAAGACGGCGGGGCCCTCGGCGTTGTCGACATGGCCGGCGACGATCGCGGTGCCCGTCTCGCCGGGTATGGTGCCGGCCTCGTACCAGCCGGCCAGGTTCTTGTTCTGGGCCGGGGGTGCGTCCAGGCTGCCGGAGCGGGTCAGGGCCAGGCTCGTCAGCGGGGCGTTCACGCGGATCGCGGGGATGCGGATGCGGGTGGGCATGGAGGGGGCGAGGGCGGGGGCCGCGAGCGGCTCGCGCCCCGGTTCCGGGCGCCCCTCGGCCACGGCGGGCTGTGGCGGTGCGTGCGTCCCGGCACTGCCGCCGAGCAGCCACACCCCGGAGCCGAGGGCCACGACGGTGACCGCGGCTATCGCGGTGTCGCCGAGCCTGTCGCGCTTGGTTCTGCTGCGCATACGAACCCTTCTCCCAGGGGCCGGACCCCGAAGACCGGGGGGAGGCCCCGAACACGCCGGGGGGTGGACCCCGAATATCCGGGGCTGGGTCGCCCTTGACCCCCTCCCCCTCCGGGTCGCGAGGGGCATCGGACCCGGAGGGGGCGGGATGTGCGGTACCGGCTGACGGACAGCGGAGGGTGTCCGTCAGATCCCGTCGCCGCTCGCCCGGCGATGCAGGAGCCAGGTACCGCCCGCGGCGGCGACGGCCAGCGCCGTCACACCCGCCGCGGTTTTCACGGGGTCGGTGCCGAGTGCGCCGCCGACCCCCGTCTTCACGCTTCCTCGCGGCTGCACCTGCTCGTGCGCCGCGCTCAAGGCCACCACCAGGTCGCCGGTCACCTGCCGCTTGCCCTCGGCACACTTGGCGACGATCTCGTACGTCCCGGGCTGCGCGCTCTCCGGCACCTGGAACTGCCCGATCGCCTCGCCGTTGTGCGAGCTGGGCGCCAGCGTGAAGGTGCCGGCGCCGAGCGCGCTCGCGTCCCCGACCGCCGAGCCCCTGTCGCCGCACGCGGCGGTGTTCGCCGAGACCTGGGCGCCGGGCACCACGCTGGAGGGGTACAGGTCCAGGCTGCCGGTGCCGGCCCAGGCGGGTGCCGCGGCTGCCACGACGAGCGCGGTACCGGCCAGCAGACGGGCGATGCGTCGCATGGTGCTCCCCAGGTCTCGCGTCTCGGTCCGTTCCTTACCGAGGTAAGTCGCAGTCCGGGAGTCGCGCTCCCTGATGACCCGTCAGAATTGCGGTGAACGGGTGTCCTGCCCGGCCCCCACACGGCCTAGCCCGCGCCGGATTCCGTCAGGTCACCGGCGTACGCGGACCCCGGAGGGATGACCGGTATGAAGAAAACACGAATGGAGCGACGCTGCCCGTTGAACGGGTGACGGCAGGGGTGGCGCAGCAGACCGCGGCTGCCCCGGAACCATCACCGGGGCGGCCGCGGCCTGGCGTACCCGATGCGGGCTCAGTTCACGTTGACGGCGCTCCAGGCCGCCGCCACCGCGTTGTACTCCGCGCTGCCCGCGCCGTACAGGTCCTTCGCGGCGTTCAGCGTCGCCGACCTCGCCCCCGCGTAGTTCGTGGAGGAGGTCATGTAGACCGTCAGCGCCCGGTACCAGATCTTGCCGACCTTGTCCCGGCCGATGCCGGTGACCGTGGAGCCGTTGGAGGTGGGGGAGTCGTAGCTGACGCCGTTGATGGTCTTCGGGCCGCTGCCCTCCGCCAGCAGGTAGGCGAAGTGGTTGGCGACGCCGGAGGAGTAGTGGACGTCGAGGTTCCCGACCGACGAACTCCAGTAGTCCGCCGAGTTGCCGTCCTTGGACGGCTTGTCCATGTAGCGCAGGGCGGTGTGGCCGAAGCCGGACTTCACGATCTTCTCGCCGATGAGGTAGTCGCCGGGGTCGGACGGGTTGTTCGCGTACCACTCCACCATCGTGCCGAGGATGTCCGAGGTGGCCTCGTTGAGCCCGCCGGACTCGCCGGAGTAGGTCAGCGCGGCCGTCTTGGAGGTGACTCCGTGGGTCATCTCGTGCCCGGCGACGTCGAGGGCGACCAGCGGCCCGAAGGTGGTGCCGTCACCGTCGCCGTACGTCATGCAGAAGCAACTGTCGTCCCAGAAGGCGTTGTTGTAGTTGCTGCCGTAGTGGACACGGTTGTACGAGCCCTTGCCGTCGCCCGCGATGCCGTTGCGCCCCTGGACGTTCTTGTAGTAGTCCCAGGTCGTGTTGGTGCCGTACTGGGCGTCGACGGCGGCCGAGGCGCGGTCGGAGGTGGTGCCGGTGCCCCAGTGGTTGTCGGCGTCCGTGAACAGGTCCGCGGGCGCCCGGCTGAAGCAGATGCCGAAGAAGCACAGGTCCGTCTTGCCCTCGGCGTCACCGGTGTAGGTGTTGCCGCGCGTCGGGTCCTTGAGCTGGTACGACGATCCCGACTGGGTCGTCTCCAGCGGCACCGTCCCGCTGTACAGCGACTTTCCGTCGCCGGCGGCGGTCTCGATGCTGTCCCAGGCGTCGATCTGGCGGCCGGTGCGGGCGTCGGTCAGCACGGTACGGGCGACCGGGTTGCCGAGCGAGTCGAGGCCGACCGCGTTGGTGCGCCAGGCGAGCCTCGGGGTGCCGTGCAGGGCGTCGACGATCAGCTCGGGCTTGGCCTTGACCTGCTGGAGCGCGTCCCCGAGGTTGGCGGCGCGCAGGGCGTTCACGGCGAGGTCGGCTGCCTTGGGGGCCGAGATCTCCGGGAGGATGGAGCCGAGGGATATCGGGCTGCGGGTGGCCCGGTTCGCGCTGCGGTAGGTGCCGTTCGGGGCCAGGTGGACCACGAAGTCGCCGCCCAGCACGGGCAGTCCGTGGTAGGTGCGGTCGTAGCGGACGTGCTGGGTGCCGTCCTTGTCCACGATCACGTCGCGGACGCTGGTGTCCTCGGCGGAGGTCAGGCCCAGGCCGGCGGCGTGGGCCAGGAGTGCCGACGCCGCGTTCTGGATCGCGGTGGCCCTGGTCGGTCTGGCGTCGGCGTGGGCGGCGGGGGAAAGGGCCACGGACAGCAGGGTCGCGGTGGTGACGGCGACGCCGGCGGTGGTGGCGAGACGACGGGATCCTCGGACGTGCTGGCGTATCCGGCTCATGGATCTCCTCGGGGAAGCGCCCGTCAAGGCGTGGGGGCGGCGCTGATGTCCCCAGTGATTTAAGGGGCCCTGACATGTCATGTCCATAGCCCCTTCATGGAGATGTGTGTGGAGCCGAAGGGGGTAGAGAATCGTTTCCGTGATCACCGAGGAGAACGAGAACGACCCTGAGGAGCCCGGAACCCCACTGCCCTTCTTCGTCTACGGCACCCTGCGCCCCGGCGAGGCCAACCACGACCTCTTCCTGCGGGGCCGCACCACGTCGGAGGAACCGGCCCGACTCCCTGGTGCCGTGCTGTACGACGGACCTGGCTACCCCTATGCCGTCGAAGAGCCCGGGGGAGAGGTGTACGGCGAGTTGGTGACCTGCCGGCCGGAGGCGTACGAGGAGCTACTGGCCGCCCTCGACCGGCTGGAGGAGTGCACGCCGGGCGATCCGCGCAACCTGTACGAGCGCGTCGCCCGGGACGTCGTACGCACCGACGGCACCACCTCCCGGGCCTGGGTGTACCTGGCCGCATCGCGCGTGGCGGTCCGGCTGCGGGACCAGGGCCGGCCGATCGACGGCGGGCACTGGGGCGGGCGCTGATCAGTCCAGCAATGTGTTCGTTCCGTACGGCACGGGCGCACTCGCCAACTGCTTGCGCTGGAGGCGCTCGGGTACACGCGGAAGTCGTACCGGAGCTTCACACCGGAACCGGCAGGTGGCGTGGATGGCTCATGCGGGGGAGATCGTGGCGGTCTGCCGATCTCCTAACTCCGCACGACCTCCACCCGCACCGCGCACGACTTGAACTCCGGCATCCGGGACGTGGGGTCGAGTGCCGGGTTGGTCAGGGTGTTGGCGCGGCCCTCGCCGGGCCAGTGGAAGGGCATGAAGACGGTGTCCGGGCGGATGGCGGAGGTGATCCGGGCGGGGGCGGTCGCCCGGCCCCGGCGGGAGGTCACGGTCACCGGATCCCCGTCGGCGGCACCGATCCGGGCCGCGAGCCGGGGGTGCAGTTCCACGAAGGGGCCGGGAGCGGCGGCGTTCAGCTCGGTCACCCTCCGGGTCTGGGCGCCCGACTGGTACTGCGCGACCACCCGGCCGGTGGTCAGCAGCAGCGGGTACTCGGCGTCCGGTTCCTCCGCCGTCGCCCGGTGCGCCACGGCGACGAACCGGGCGCGGCCGTCGTCGGTGGCGAACCGGTCGAGGAAGAGGCGGGGGGTGCCCGGGTGGGCCTCGTCCGTGGCGCCCTCCGACGGCTCCGGGCACGGCCAGAACACCCCGTTCTCCCTGGCCAGCCGCCCGTACGTGATCCCGGAGTAGTCCGCCGGGCCGCCCGCGCTCGCCCGGCGGAGTTCGTCGAAGGCCTCCTCCGGTTCGATCGGGAAGCCCTTCTCCACGCCGAGGCGCGCGGCCAGCTCGTGCAGGACGTACAGGTCGCTGTGGACGCCGGGCGGCGGGGTGACCGCCTGGCGGCGCAGCAGGACCCTGCCCTCCAGGCTGGTCGTCGTGCCCGACTCCTCCGCCCACTGCGTCACCGGCAGGACCACGTCCGCCAGCTCGGCCGTCTCCGACCGTACGACGTCACAAACGGCCAGGAAGTCGAGGGACTTGATGCGCTCCTCCACGTGGGCCGCGCGTGGCGCCGACACCACCGGGTTGGAGCCCATCAGCAGCAGCGCCCTGATGTCCGTGCCGAGGGCGTCGAGGAGTTCGTACGCGCTGCGTCCGGGGCCGGGGAGCGCATCCGGGTCGACGCCCCACACTCCGGCCACATGCGCCCGTGCCGCCGGGTCGTCCAGCTTGCGGTAGCCGGGCAACTGGTCGGCCTTCTGGCCGTGTTCGCGCCCGCCCTGCCCGTTGCCCTGCCCGGTCAGACAGCCGTACCCGGACAGCGGGCGGCCCGCCCGGCCGGTCGCCAGGCACAGGTTGATCCACGCGCCCACCGTGTCCGTCCCCTTGGACTGCTGCTCCGGCCCGCGTGCGGTGAGCACCATCGCCGACTCGGGCTCGCAGAACAGCCGTACAGCCTCGCGCAGTTGCGGAACGGACACCCCCGTGATCCGCTCCACGTGCTCCGGCCAGTGCGCCATCGCCGCCGCGCGCGCCTGCTCCCAGCCCGTCGTCCGCTCCCGGATGTACTCCTCGTCCGTCCGCCCCTCCGCCACCACCAGGTGCAGCAGGCCGAGGGCCAGGGCGAGGTCGGTGCCGGGGCGGGGGGCCAGGTGCAGGTCCGCCTGCTCGGCCGTCCTCGTCCGGCGCGGGTCGACGACGATCAACGTGCCGCCGTTCTCCCGCAGTTCGGTGAAGAAGCGCAGGGACGGCGGCATGGTCTCCGCGAGGTTCGACCCGACGAGGATCACGCACCCGGTCTTCGGGATGTCCTCCAGGGGGAAGGGGAGGCCCCGGTCGAGACCGAACGCCTTGGTGCCCGCCGCCGCGGCCGAGGACATGCAGAACCGGCCGTTGTAGTCGATCTGCGAGGTGCCGAGCACCACCCGGGCGAACTTCCCGAGCGCGTACGCCTTCTCGTTCGTCAGCCCGCCCCCGCCGAACACACCCAGCGCGTCCGCGCCGTACTCCTGCCGTATGGTCCCGAGCCGCTCGGCGATCCGGTCCAGCGCCTCGGCCCAGCCCGCCTCGACCAGCCGGCCCCCGGACCGCACCAGCGGCGAGGTCAGCCGTACCGCCGGCGACAGCACCTCGGCCGCCGTACGGCCCTTGCCGCACAGCGCGCCCCGGTTCACCGGGAAGTCCGTCCGCTCGGTCACCTCGACGCCCCCCTGCGGCAGGGGCATGATGTTCATCCCGCACTGCAAGGCGCAGTACGGGCAGTGGGTGGGCGTCGAGGCGATCGGTTCCATGCCGCCAGCGTGCGTCGGGCGTGTTACGGCCCCGACCGCTTCCGGTTACACGCCCGGCACGGCGGCCTCCCCGCCGGGCCGGTGACGCCGTGAGGTCCCTACTGCCGGCTCAGCGAGCGGCTGACGCCCGCCGCGATGGTCGTCGCCAGCACCCAGCCGGTGACGATCAGCAGATACGACAGCCACTGGTACCACCCGCCCGGCGCGTACGCCCCCTCCTGGCCGAAGTCGATGATCGGCAGCAGCAGGTCGAGCGTGTAGAAGAGCGGGTTGAACGCGGGCGCCTCGGCGGGCTTGAGCGCGGGCGGATGGTGCAGGGCGAAGGCGAGCGTGCCGGTGCACAGCAGGAGCAGCAGCCAGCCCGCGGCCCGCATCGGGCGGAAGCCGTAGCCGACGGCCGCGTCCTGGAGGAAGCCCCACAGCCGGGCGTACGGCGGCAGGGTACGGCGGTGCCGGCGGAGCTTGGCCAGCTGGACGGTGCGCGCGGCGGCGTCGTCGCCCACCGTGCGGTAGGCCGTGGTGAGCTGCTCGTAGGGCTGCGGAAGGTAGCCGTCCGGCTCGCGTTCCAGCAGCGGAAGACGCTGCTCGGCGGTCAGGTGCGGGGTCAGGACGCGGTAGCCGAGCCCGTCGAGCCGGACCTGCCGGGGCCACACCTCGGGCGGCACGTGCAGCAGGTCGAGCTGGGCCCGGCGCAGATTGACCGCTCCCTCGATGGGAGCGGCCTCGCGCAGCCACAGCTCGCCGATGACACTGCTGCTGGCGCGCAGGGCCTGCCCGCCCGGGTTGGACAGGCGGGCGTGGGCGAGGTTGAGCTGACGGGGAATCCTGGCACCGGCCAGATTGACCCGGCCGTGGGTCCGCAGCCGCATGGCGTGCAGGTCGGTGCCGACCGTCAGGACCTCGGCGTGCAAGGCGGAGCCGCCGGGGGCGTTCAGCTCGGCGTCGTTGAGATTGACCTGCCCGCCGACGACCGCCCCGTTCAGGTGCACCTTGCCGTGCGCCACCAGCCCCGGGGCCCACACGTCGGTGGCCACCTCGGCGTGGTTGAGCTGGAGCACGGGCTCCTCGGGGACCTCGCCGGGACTGCCGAGCCGCGCACCGCCCGCGAAGAACGCCCCGGACAGCTTCGCCCCCTGGAGGCGTACCGGCCCCGTGATCCGGCAGCAGCTGATCCGCACGACCCCTTCGGCGCGCAGGTTCCCGGCCGTCAGCCCCGGCAGCACCGAGTCGCTCAGGACCAGCGCGACGACCCGCGCCCCGTACAGTTCGGGCGCCTCCTCGAAGTGGCAGAAACGCAGCCGGACCGGATGGCCGACGGTGCCGTACCTGAGGTCCAGCCGCCCGGTGATGCGCGCCCCCCACACCTTCAGCCCGGCGATCCGGTCGTTCCGCACCGGCCCGTCCAGCAGCAGCTCCCGCAGCACCTCCGCCCGCAGCGTCCGCTCCGGACCCCATGACGTGCCCCGCTCGGGGTCCTCGTCGTCGCCCTCCCGGAAGTCGACCCCTTCGCCGAGCGGGAAAGCCTCCCGGACGCGCCGCTCCGCGGGCGTCAGGTCCGTGAGCTCCATGTCAGCCCCGCGCCTGAGCCAGCGCCTTGGTGACCCCGTGCTCCCGCGGCCCGAGGAAGGTCGGATCCGGGCGGAACACCGCGTCCAGCACCGCCTTGCCCGCCGCGAACACCTCGCGTGTCCCGCCGTAGTACCAGGTCACGTCGTGCTTGGCGTCGACCCCGACCCCGTACGAGTCCACGCCCGCCGCCTCGCACAGCGCCACCGCACGCCGGATGTGAAAACCCTGGCTGATCAGCACCGCCCGGTCCACACCGAAGATCTTCTTGGCCCGCACACAGGAGTCCCAGGTGTCGAACCCGGCGTAGTCACTGACGATCCGCTGGTCCGGCACCCCGTGTTTCTTCAGGTAGGCACGCATGGCGTCGGGCTCGTCGTAGTCCTTGCGGCTGTTGTCCCCGGTGACGAGCACGACCTTGATCCGCCCCGCCCGGTACAGCCGCGCCGCAGCGTCCAGCCGGTGCGCCAGATACGGCGACGGCTCCCCGTTCCACAGCCCCGCGCCGAAGACGACCGCGACGGGTGCCGACGGGGCGTCCGCCGTCGTGCGCAGCCGGTCCGCCGTGGACACGAACAGCCAGGTCGCCGGCAGCAGCGCCAGCACACACCCGGCCATCACGGCCTGCACCAGCCGCCGCTGCCCCGTGCGGGTGCGCGGCAGCCGCGGTCGACGGATCTTCATACGGCCCCCCAGGGATCGGTTCCGACCGGTTCCGACCATGGAGGACGCCACCGGCAGCCGTCCGGTTCGCCTCACATCGAGCATCCGTACGACGTGAAGCACCGGAAAACGCCCGTGACGGCCCGGCAACGGCCACGCAACCTGGCGCCGTCAGGATCCTTGCATGACGGCGTCGCAACCTCCCCGCTCCGAGTCCCGCGTCCACCTCGACAGCACGGCGCACCTCATGGACAGCATCAGCAGCCAGCTCGCCGACCGGCTCCGGCTGGTCTCGCCGCTCGGCCACCGCCGCACGGCCCCGCCCGCCCTTGTCCTGGTCGCCCACGGCAGCCGCGACCCGCGCGCCCTGGAGACCGTACGGACGCTGACGGACCGGGTGCGCGAACTGCGCCCCGCCCTCCCGGTCCACCTGGGCCACATCGAGCTGAACGCCCCGCTGCTCCCGGACACCCTCGCCGCTCTCGGCGACACCCCCGCCGTCCTGGTCCCGCTGCTCCTCTCCCGCGGCTACCACGTCAAGCAGGACATCCCCGAGATGGCCGCCGCCGCACCGGCACCCACCCGCCTGGCCGTCCCGCTCGGCCCGCACCCGCTCCTGGTGGAGACCCTCTACGACCGTCTCCTCGAGGCCGGCTGGCCCCCGGCCCCGGACTCGGCCACCCGCCGCGCGAGCGCGGTCGTCCTGGCCGCGGCCGGCTCCCGCGACCCCGACTCGGCCACCGACACCCGCCGCACGGCCCGCCTCCTGGCGGAACGGCTGGGCGTGCCGGTCGTCCCCGCCTACGCCTCGGCGGCGACCCCGACCGTCCCGACGGCGGTACGGGCCCTGGCGGCACGCGGCCGGCACCGGGTGGCGATCGCCTCCTGCTTCACGGCTCCCGGGCGATTCGCGACGCAGTGCGCCAAGGCGGCACCGTGGATGGCCTCGGCTGCCCTGGGCGCGCATCCGGCGATGGCCCGCCTGATCCTGCACCGGTACGACCAGGCACGGGTGACGAGGCAGGCGGAACTGGCTTCGGCTTGAAAGAAACAGCGGGGCACGCACCCGTACCCACGGAACGACACACCCCGGCAGACGATTGGGCGCACCGCCAACGCCCTTTTGTCACTGCCGACGCTTACTGTCGAATCATGGAAGGCGCACCCAACGGAACCTACGACCCCACCGCAGCGGAGCGTTGGGCCCCCGAGCCGGACAAACGCCCCGGCCGCACCGCCTTCCAACGCGACCGCGCCCGCATCCTGCACTCCGCCGCGCTCAGAAGACTCGCCGGCAAGACACAGGTCGTCACGCCGGGCGAGCGCAGCGCCAGCGCCTGGGACGCCAGCCCCAGAACGAGGCTCACCCACTCACTCGAATGCGCGCAGGTGGGCCGGGAACTGGGCGCGGCCCTCGGCTGCGACCCCGACCTGGTGGAGGCCGCCTGTCTCGCCCACGACCTCGGCCACCCGCCCTTCGGTCACAACGGCGAACAGGCCCTGAACGCCTTCGCGGACGACTGCGGCGGCTTCGAGGGCAACGCCCAGTCCCTCCGGCTCCTCACCCGCATCGAGCCCAAACGGTTCACCGAGGACCGCTCGGTCGGCCTCAACCTCACCCGCGCCACCCTCGACGCCGCCACCAAGTACCCCTGGCCGCGCGGCGCCCACCCCACCGACCCGGCATCGCGGAAGTTCGGCGTCTACGAGGACGACCGCCCGGTGTTCGACTGGGTCCGAGCGCACGCGCCCGGCACCCGCACCTGCTTCGAGGCGCAGGTCATGGACTGGTCGGACGACGTGGCGTACTCCGTGCACGACGTCGAGGACGGCCTGCACGCCGGTCACATCGACCCCAACTGTCTGCACGCCGAACCCGAGCGGCAGGCGGTGTTCGGGGTCGCCATCGGCCGGTACGTACCCGCCGGCACCGACCCGGCCGAACTCTCCGCCGCCCTCGACCGCCTCCAGGACGAGGAGTGGTGGCCGCACGGCTACGACGGCACCGCGGTCGCCCAGGCCCGCCTGAAGGACGCCACCAGCCAGCTCATCGGCCGGTTCTGCCTGGCCGCCGAGGGCGCCACCCGCGCCGCGTACGGCACCGGCCGGCTCACCCGCTACGACGCCGAACTCGTCGTACCCCGCGAGGCCCGCATGGAGTGCGCGGTGCTCAAGGCCGTCGCGGACCGGTACGTGATGCAGCGCGCCGAGCAGGAGAGGCTGCGCGCGGACCAGCGGGTCGTCGTGGCGGAGCTGGCGGAGGCGCTGACCGCCCGCGCGCCGGACGGACTGGATCCGCAGTTTCGGGCCCTGTTCGACGGGGCAGGCGACGACCACGCACGCAAGCGGGTGATCGTCGACCAGATCGCCTCGCTCACCGACGCCTCCGCGCGCTCGCTGCACGCGAGACTTACGGGGCATATGTGAGAGGAACATGACCCTCCGTGGCCTGATCGGGTCACTCCCTCTTCCCGCAGCACGCACGGTGCGGGACGCTCGCACATGGCGGCACCCTTACGAGGAGGCATCAAGTGGTCGACGCGGATCAGACATTCGTCATCGTCGGGGGCGGTCTCGCCGGCGCGAAGGCGGCCGAGACGCTCCGGGCGGAGGGCTTCACCGGCCGGGTGATACTGATCAGCGACGAGCGCGACCACCCCTACGAGCGACCGCCGCTGTCCAAGGGCTATCTGCTCGGCAAGGCCGAGCGCGACAGCGTCTTCGTGCACGAACCGGCCTGGTACGCGCAGAACGACATCGAGCTGCACCTCGGCCAGTTCGTGGACCGCATCGACCGCGGCGCGAAGACGGTCCGCTTCGGCGACGACGGCACCCTCGTCCGCTACGACAAGCTGCTGCTCGTCACCGGCGCCGAGCCCCGTCGCCTGGACATCCCGGGCACCGACCTGGCGGGCGTGCACCATCTGCGCCGGCTCGCGCACGCCGAGCGCCTCAAGGGCGTCCTCACGGCCCTCGGCCGGGACAACGGGCACATCGTGATCGCGGGTGCCGGCTGGATCGGCCTGGAGGTCGCGGCGGCGGCCCGCGAGTACGGCGCGGAGGTGACCGTGATCGAGCACGGTCCGACCCCGCTGCACGGCGTCCTCGGCCCCGAGCTCGGCGGCGTCTTCGCGGAGCTGCACCGCGAGCACGGCGTCCGCTTCCACTTCGGGCGGGAACTCACCGAGATCGTCGGCCAGGACGGCATGGTGCTCGCGGTCCGCACCGACGACGGCGAGGAGCACCCGGCGCACGACGTCCTCGCCGCGATCGGCGCGGCCCCGCGCGTCGGCCTCGCCGAGGCGGCGGGCCTGGAGATCGCCGACCGGGCGAACGGCGGCGGCATCGTCGTCGACGAACGGCTGCGCACGTCCGACCCGGACATCTACGCGGCCGGCGACGTGGCGAACTTCCCCCTCGCCCTGTTCGACACCCGGCTGCGGGTCGAGCACTGGGCGAACGCGCTGAACGGCGGCCCGGCGGCGGCCCGCGCGATGCTGGGCCAGGACGTGACGTACGACCGCGTGCCGTACTTCTTCACCGACCAGTACGACCTGGGCATGGAGTACAGCGGCTGGGCGCCGGCCGGGTCGTACGACGAGGTGGTGATCCGGGGCGACGCCGGAAAGCGGGAGTTCATCGCGTTCTGGGTGAGGGAGGGACGCGTGCTGGCCGGGATGAACGTGAACGTGTGGGATGTCACAGAGCAGATCCAGAAACTGGTCCGTTCCAAGGCCCGCGTGAACACGGAGGCCCTGGCCGACCCGCACGTCCCTCTGGACGGCCTCGCTTCCTGACCACCGGGAACAACGGGAACACCGGGGCTGTCGGTGCACCCCCGTAGAATTCACGCGTGGCAGGACGGATCAACGACGAGGACGTGAAGGCGGTACGGGACGCGGTCCCGATCGACGCCGTGGTCTCCGAGTACCTCCAGCTGCGCAACGCGGGCGGCGGCAACCTCAAGGGACTGTGCCCGTTCCACGACGAGAAGTCGCCGTCCTTCCAGGTCAGCCCGAGCAAGGGACTCTTCCACTGCTTCGGCTGCCAGGAGGGCGGCGACACCATCACCTTCGTGATGAAGGTGGACCACCTCTCCTTCTCGGAGGCGGTGGAGCGGCTCGCCGCCCAGGCCGGCATCACGCTGCGTTACGAGGAGGGCGGGTACAACCCGGCCCACCAGCGCGGCGAGCGCATCCGCCTGGTCGAGGCGCACAAGATCGCCGCGCAGTGGTACGCCGAGCAGCTCGCCACCAGCCCCGAGGCCGAGACCGGCCGGGTCTTCCTCGCCGAGCGCGGCTTCGACCAGGCCGCCGCCGTCCACTTCGGCGTCGGCTACAGCCCCCAGGGCTGGGACCACCTCACCCGCTACCTGCGCGGCAAGGGATTCTCCGACAAGGAGCTGCTCCTGTCCGGTCTCTCCCAGGAGGGCCGGCGCGGCCCCATCGACCGCTTCCGGGGCCGCCTGATGTGGCCGATCCGGGACATCGGCGGCGAGGTCGTCGGCTTCGGCGCCCGCAAGCTGTACGAGGCGGACAACGGCCCGAAGTACCTGAACACGCCCGACACGGCGATCTACAGGAAGAGCCAGGTGCTGTACGGCATCGACCTGGCGAAGAAGGAGATCGCGAAGAGCAGCCGCGCGGTCGTCGTCGAGGGCTACACCGACGTCATGGCCTGCCACCTGGCCGGAGTGACCACGGCCATCGCGACCTGCGGTACTGCCTTCGGCGGCGACCACATCAAGATCCTGCGCCGGCTGCTGATGGACAACGGCAGCGCACGCGTCATCTTCACCTTCGACGGCGACGCGGCCGGCCAGAAGGCGGCCCTGCGCGCCTTCGAGGACGACCAGAAGTTCGCCGCCGAGACCTACATCGCGATCGCGCCCGACGGTATGGACCCGTGCGAGCTGCGCCTGGCCAAGGGCGACGAGGCGGTGGCGGACCTGGCCGAACCGCGAACCCCCCTCTTCGAGTTCGCGCTCCGCCAGATCCTGAGCCGGTACGACCTGGACACCCCGGCGGGCCGGGCGGCGGCGCTGGACGAGGCCGCGCCGATCGTCGCCCGCATCAAGAACAGCGGCGCCCAGCACGAGGTCGCCGTCGAACTGGCCGGCATGCTCGGCATCCTCGATACCCAGTTCGTGGTCCGGCGCGTGGCCCAGCTGGCCCGCTGGGCGCGGGAGGGGGGCAAGGGCCCGCAGCAGCAGGGCCGGTCGCGCGGCGCGGAGCAGCAGTGGGCGGCGGCACCGCGCCCGGCCGGCAGCGGCCCGGCACTGACCCTGCGCAACCCGGTCTACGCCGCCGAACGCGAACTGCTCAAACTCGCCCTGCAGCGCCCCGAGCTGGTCTCCCCGGCCTTCGACGCGTACGGCACGGACGAGTTCACCGCGCCGCCGTACGCGGCCGTGCGCCAGACGATCGCGGAGGCGGGCGGCGCGGAGTACGGCGTCCAGGACCCCCAGGAGTACCTGGTCCGCGTCCGCGAGGCCGCGCCCGACGACACCGCCCGCGCGATGGTCACCGAGCTGGCCGTGGAGCCGATCCTGCGCCGCACGGTGGACGAGACCTACGCCGGCACGGTCCTGGTCCAGATCCGCCGCCGCGCCGTCGAACGCCGCATCCACGACATCCAGTCCCAGCTGACCCGCCTCGCCACCGGCGGCGACCCGGCCCAGCTGGCCGCCGTACAGAACGAGATGTGGGTGCTGCAGCAGTACGACCAGGCCCTGCGGGAGCGGGGCGCGGAGGCGCTCTAGCGGCCCGTGAAGGTCGGTGTCACCGCCTGCACCAGCCGCTTCGCGAACTCGCGCCCGCGGTCGGCGAACCGCGGGTACTCGGTGACGAAGTGGTCCCACTCGGCGTACCCCGCGGCCTGTTCCACCTCCCGCAGGGTGACCGACTCGCGGTCCCGGCCGGACGAGTCGGCGCTGCCCGACAGCTGGAAGACCCGCAGCAGCAGGTCGTAGGGGAGCGGGTGGGATTCGGCCAGCAGTACGGCGTCGTACAGGTCCTTGCCCTGGGGATGCATGTCGTCGATCAGCCACATCAGCTTCCAGGCCAGCGACAGCGCGGGGGACGCGGCCAACAGCACGGCTCGGCCGGGCAGTTCGACCGGCTCGGGCTGCTCGGGCAGCTCCTCGTCGAAGACGAAGTCCAGCTGCACGTGCCCGCCGGGCAGGCCGGGTGCCGACCAGGGCAGGAGCATGCGGCGGCCGGGCACACGGTCGTAGGTCCAGATGTCCTCCACGATGGTGCTCCGGGCCGCGAACCTCACTCCCGCCGCGTCCGCCGCCCGCGCCTGCGCCGCCTCCGCGATGCCGTCGAGCATCCGGGTCGTGCGCGCCTCCTCGATCCCCCAGTCCGCCGGTACGACGACGAAGTCCAGGTCACCGGGCTCGCGGGCCGCCTCCCCGAACCACAGCGACATCAGCAGACTGCCGCGCAGCACCAGGGACTCGGCCCACTCGGAGTCCCCGATCGCGGCCAGGACCAGGTGCAGCGCCTGCCGCCGGGCCGCACGCCACGCCTCGCCGCGCGCCGGGTCGGCGAAAGCGGGGTCGGTGGCCCGGTAGGCGTTCTGGTGCTGCTTCAGGGCCGGTTCGAAGACGGGGCGCTGGGTCACGTCGTCGCCCGGTATCCAGGTCAGTGTCCGAGGCACATCCCTGGTCGGCCGTTCCCGATCCGTCCCACTCATCCCCGCACCCCCTGAACCATCGGCTCCTCGATCCATCCGTCGTCCACCGACTCGTCGGTGTCGTACAGCACGAACTCCCGCTCCACGGACAGGACTTCGAACCCGTCGAGCTCCGAGAGCAGCAGACGCAGAGCTTCTTCGGCCTCCGCGTCACGGACACTCCGGCAGCGCTGCGTCACGAACCGCTCGTGCCGTCCGCCCTCGCCCGCCCTGTGTGCGTTCCACGACAGGTGCGCGCCGTGCGGGACGACCCGTGCGGTCAACGAGGCCAGGTCGGTCTCCGCGTCCAGGAGCAGCTTCACGTGGTGCTCGAAGTACCGCCCGCCCCCGCACGGCCCGTCCGGCACCTCCGGTGCCCACGGCGCCGACTCCGTCTTCACCCGGACCGGCGTGAATCCGGCCGACCGCAGTGCCGCCACCGTCCCCTCCGCGCGCGCCGACTGTTCGGCGTACGTGGCCGAACCGGCCAGGGTCAGCATCGGCTGGTCCCGCATCCGGCCGCGGGCCAGCACGATGTGCGTCAGCTTCAGCCCGGCCGTGTCCGCCCAGCCGCGCAGCCGCTCCGTCTCGGCGGGGTCGGCGCAGCGGACGGTGACATGGGTTTCGTACAGGAGTCCGGACACCCGGGGATCCTCCCAGATCAAGGCCGGATACGGCGCCCGGATTTCCGCCGCGGATCACCAACCGGTCACGAACCGGACGCAAAAAGTCACCGCAAGCCCCTCGTGGCGGGGATGTGTCGTACTCCACACTGGGTCCGGTGCCCGAGTCCCTGGGGCCTGTCCCAGGAGCGCAGGCCGTCGACTCTCCGCTCCCGAAGTACCGCTGCCGCACAACCTTCAGCAGCGATCATCCTGGAGGTCGCCCCCGTGCAGACCCAGACCCTCAGCCAGACCGACAGCGCGACCAGTGCCACCAGCACCACCGCCATGACCGCTGACGAGCCGGACGCGGAGACGGACGTACTCGTGGCCGTGCCCCCGCAGAGCCGCGCCGCCCTGCACCCGGAGGCGGTGCCCGCCGAACCCACGGAACCACCGGCGGAAGCGCTCGTGGAGGAGCCCGAGGAGGCCGCCGAGCCCGTCGAGACACCGGTCTCGGCCCGGGCCGACACCGGCGGGCCCTCCGCCGACCTGTTCCGCCAGTACCTGCGCGAGATCGGCCGTATCCCGCTGCTCACCGCCGCCGAGGAGGTCGAACTGGCCCGCAGGGTCGAGGCCGGCCTGTTCGCGGAGGAGAAGCTCGGCAGCACGCCCGACCTGGACAGCCAGTTGGCGCTCGACCTGGACCGGCTCGTGGTCATGGGACGGATGGCCAAGCGGCGGCTCATCGAGGCCAACCTGCGGCTCGTCGTGTCCGTCGCCAAGCGGTACATCGGCCGCGGCCTGACCATGCTCGACCTGGTGCAGGAGGGCAACCTCGGGCTGATCCGGGCGGTGGAGAAGTTCGACTACGCCCGCGGCTACAAGTTCTCGACGTACGCCACCTGGTGGATCCGCCAGGCCATGTCCCGGGCCCTGGCCGACCAGGCCCGCACCATACGGGTCCCGGTGCACGTGGTCGAGCTGATCAACCGGGTCGTGCGCGTCCAGCGGCGCATGCTCCAGGAGCGGGGGTACGAGCCGACGCCCGACGAGGTCGCCGCGCACCTCGACCTGCCGCCCGAGCGGGTCTCCGAGGTGCTGCGCCTGGCCCAGGAACCGGTCTCGCTGCACGCCCCGGTCGGCGAGGAGGACGACGTCGCCCTCGGCGACCTGATCGAGGACGGGGATGCCGCGAGCCCGGTGGAGTCGGCGGCGTTCCTGCTGCTGAGGGAGCACCTGGAGGCCGTCCTCTCCACCCTCGGCGAGCGCGAGCGGAAGGTCGTACAGCTCCGCTACGGGCTCATCGACGGCCGGCCCCGCACGCTGGAGGAGATAGGCCGGCTGTTCGGGGTGACCCGGGAGCGGATACGGCAGATCGAGTCCAAGACCCTGAACAAGCTCCGGGACCATGCCTTCGCGGACCAGTTGAGGGGTTACCTGGACTGAACGGGGGCCGCCCGCCGGCGGCCCCCGCTCGGCTAGTCCACCTCGGCCACAGCCTGCGCGAACTGGGCCTTGTACAGCCGGGCGTACGCACCGTCGGCCGCCAACAGCTCGGCGTGCGCGCCCTGTTCCACGATCGACCCGTTCTCCATGACGAGAATCGTGTCCGCGTCCCGGATGGTCGACAGCCGGTGCGCGATCACGAACGACGTCCGCCCCGCCGCCAGCTTCGCCATCGCCTTCTGGATCAGCACCTCGGTGCGGGTGTCGACCGAACTCGTCGCCTCGTCCAGCACCAGGATCGTCGGGTCGGACAGGAACGCCCGCGCGATGGTGATGAGCTGCTTCTCACCCGCGCTGACGCCCGTGCCCTCGTCGTCGATCACTGTGTCGTACCCGTCGGGCAGGGTGCGGATGAAACGGTCGGCGTGGGCCGCCCGTGCCGCCTCCTCGATCTCCCCGCGGGTGACCTCCCTGGACGCCCCGTACGCGATGTTCTCCGCGATCGTGCCGCCGAACAGCCAGGTGTCCTGCAGCACCATGCCGATCCCGGACCGGAGTTCGTCCCGGGACATCTTCCGGATGTCGACCCCGTCGAGGGCGATCCGGCCGCCGGAGACGTCGTAGAACCGCATCAGCAGGTTGACCAGCGTGGTCTTGCCCGCACCCGTCGGGCCGACGATCGCCACCGTGTGACCGGGCTCCACCGTGAGCGAGAGGTCCTCGATCAGCGGCTTCTCCGGGTCGTACCGGAAGGACGCGTGCTCCAGCCGCACCCGCCCGCGCAGCTCCGCGGGCCGCTCGCCCGGCACCGGATCCGCCTCCTGCTCCTCCGCATCCAGGAGTTCGAAGACCCGCTCGGCCGAGGCGACACCGGACTGCACCAGGTTCGCCATCGACGCGACCTGCGTCAGCGGCATCGAGAACTGCCGCGAGTACTGGATGAAGGCCTGGACGTCGCCGATGGACAGGGCACCGGACGCGACCCGCAGACCGCCGACCACCGCCACCAGGACGTAGTTCAGGTTCGACACGAACATCATCAGCGGCTGCATGACGCCACTGTTGAACTGCGCCCTGAACGCGGCCTGGTACAGCGCCTCGTTCTGCTCGGCGAAATGCTGCGCCGACTCCTGCTGCCGGCCGAACACCTTCACCAGGGTGTGCCCGGTGTACATCTCCTCGACGTGCGCGTTCAGCTTGCCGGTGGAGCGCCACTGCTGCACGAAGTGCGGCTGCGAGCGCTTGCCGACCCGGGTGGCCACCAGGAACGACAGCGGCACGGTGACCAGGGCGACCAGCGCCAGGATCCAGGAGACGTAGAACATCATCGCGAGCACGCCGATGATGGTCAGCAGCGAGTTGATCAGCTGGCCCATCGACTGCTGGAGCGTCTGCCCGATGTTGTCGATGTCGTTGGTGGCGCGGGAGAGCACCTCGCCGCGCTGGCGCTTGTCGAAGTACGACAGCGGCAGCCGCGACAGCTTCGCCTGCACCGACTCGCGCATCCGGTACATCGTGCGGTTCACGGCCCGGTTGACCAGCCGGGTGGCCACCGCCATCAGCAGGCCGGCGGCCAGGAACGTACAGAGCGCGAGCAGCAGGACGTTGCCGACGGCACCGAAGTCGATGCCCTTGCCGGGCGTGAAGTCGGTGCTCTTCAGCATGTCCGCGATGGAGCCCTTGCCATGGGCCCGCATCTGGTCGAGGACCTGCTGCTTGGTGGCCCCGGCCGGCATCTGCCGGCCGATGATGCCGGCGAAGACCAGGTCGGTGGCCCTGCCGAGGATCTTCGGGCCGATCACGCTGAGGGTCACGCTGACGACCACGCACAGCAGCAGGCCGTAGATCGTGAGCCGTTCGGGTTTGAAGAGGGAGACGAGCCGTTTGCCCGACCCCTTGAAGTCCATCGAGCGCTGGTCGGGGCCGCCCCCGGCCATCATGCGTCCCATGGGCCCGGCCATCAGGCAGCCTCCGCTTCCGTCAGCTGGGAGAGCACGATCTCCCGGTAGGTCTCGTTGCCCGCCATCAGCTCCCGGTGCCGGCCGGAGCCGACCACCCGGCCCTCGTCCAGCACGATGATCCGGTCCGCGTCCCGGATGGTCGCCACCCGCTGGGCGACGATGACGACGGTCGCCTCGGCGGTCTCGCGGGCGAGCGCGGTGCGCAGGGCCGCGTCGGTGGCGTAGTCGAGCGCGGAGAAGGAGTCGTCGAAGAGGTAGATCTCCGGCCGCTGGACCAGGGTGCGCGCGATGGCGAGGCGCTGACGCTGACCGCCGGAGACGTTCGTACCGCCCTGCGCGATCGGCGCGTCGAGGCCGCCCTCCAGCTCGCTCACGAAGTCTCTGGCCTGCGCCACCTCCAGCGCGTGCCACAGCTCATCGTCGGTGGCGTCCGGGTTGCCGTAGCGCAGGTTGGTGGCGACCGTCCCCGCGAACAGGTACGGCTTCTGCGGCACCAGTCCGACCGTTCGCGCGAGCAGCTGGGGTTCGACCTCCTGGACGTCCACGCCGTCGACCAGGATCCCGCCCTCGGTGGCGTCGAAGAGCCGCGGGACCAGCCCGAGCAGGGTCGACTTGCCGCTGCCGGTGGAGCCGATCACGGCGGTCACCTCACCGGGCCGGGCCACCAGGTCGATGGACTTCAGCACCGGCTCCTCGGCACCCGGATAGCGGAAGCCCGCGCCCCGGATCTCCAGATGCCCGTGCCGGCGCAGCTCGGTGACCGGCGCGGCCGGCGGCACCACGCTGGAGTCGGTCCCGAGGACCTCCTCGATGCGCTCGGCACACACCTCGGCGCGCGGCACCATCATGAACATGAAGGTGGCCATCATCACGGACATGACGATCTGCATCAGATAGGCGAGGAACGCGGTCAGGTCGCCGATCTGCATCCCGCCGCTGTCGATGCGGTGGGCGCCGAACCACACCACCGCGATCGACGACAGATTCACCACGGTCATGACGATCGGGAACATCAGCGCGAGCATCCGACCGGTGGCCAGCTGCATCTCGGTCAGGTCGCCGTTCGCCTTTCCGAAACGGCCCATCTCGTACTCGTCGCGGACGAACGCGCGGATCACCCGGTTGCCGGTGATCTGCTCGCGCAGCACCCGGTTCACCGTGTCCAGGCGGACCTGCATCGACCGGAACAGCGGCCGCAGCCGGCGCACGATCAGCGTCACGGAGATGCCGAGCACCGGGACCACCGCCACCAGCACCCCGGACAGCGGCACGTCCAGGCCGAGCGCCAGCACGATGCCGCCGACACACATGATGGGCGCCGACACCATCAGGGTGAACGTCATCAGGGCCAGCATCTGGACCTGCTGTACGTCGTTCGTCGTACGGGTGATGAGCGAGGGCGCTCCGAAGTGACCCACCTCACGCGCGGAGAAGGACTGCACCCGGTCGAAGACGGCACCGCGTACGTCCCGGCCGACCGCGGAGGCGGTCCGCGCGCCGTAGTACACGGCGCCGATGTTGCACACGACCTGTGCGAGCGAGATGCCGATCATCAGGGCGCCGAAGGACAGGATGTAATCCGTGTCCCCCTTCACGACACCGTTGTCGATGATGTGCGCGTTCAACGTGGGCAGGTAGAGGGTGGCGCAGGTCTGCAGGAACTGCAGCAGCACCAGGAGGGCTATGGGTTTCTTGTAGGGCCTGAGATAGGTCCGCAGGAGTCGTATGAGCACGCTGGGTCTCTCGGAGTCGGCGGGTGGGGGCTGGTCGGTTGCCCCTGGCCCCTATCGTCGGACACTCCACCCGCGTTACCTCAACCGATTAATCCGGCGGACCGGCCCACTTGAGCTAAGAGCGGAACGCCCCCGGGTGGGTCTGCTCCCGCACCGCCGTGAACTGCTGGCGCACCGCCTGCCCCACGGCCAGCTCGTCGCCCGGCTCCAGCACCTGCGCCGCCGCACCCTGCCAGGCCGGCGGGGTGCGCGGATCGAGGGTGCCCTGTGACACACCGAGTGCCCAGGCCGCCTGCCGGGCCGCGCCGATCGCCGCGTAGTCCGCGGGCTGCGGTACGACGACCTGCGCGCCGAACAGCGAGGGCGCCGAGGCCTGTACGGCGGGCAGCTCGGCGGCCGGGCCGAGCAGGAAGATGCGCCGCACGTCCACGCCCCGCCCGCGCAGCACGTCCAGCGCGTCGCCGAGGCCGCACAGCATGCCCTCGAACGCCGCCCGCGCCAGATGCTCGGGCTTCATCGACTCGCGCCTGAGGCCCGCGAGGGTCCCGGCGGTGTGCGGCAGATTCGGCGTCCGCTCCCCCTCCAGATAGGGGAGCAGGACCAGCCCGTGCGCGCCCGGTGTGGACTTCATCGCCAGCTCGGACAGGCTCTCCAGGTCCGGCAGCCCGAGGAGTTCGGCGGTCCCGCGCAGGGCCCGTACGGCGTTCAGGGTGGTCACGACCGGCAGGTGCATGCCGGTGGCGTCGGCGAGCGAGGTGATCATCCCGGACTGGTCGGCGAGCGCCTCGGGGTGCACGGCCATCACGGACCCGGAGGCACCGAGGGACACCACCGCGTCCCCGAGCCCGATCCCGAGCCCGAAAGCGGCGGCCATGGTCTCCCCGGTCCCGGCGGAGATCAGCAGCCCCTCCGGGGTCGTACCGGCCGCGTCCGACGGGCCGATCACCTCCGGCAGCATCGCCTGATGGCCGAGCGCCAGCTCGACCAGGTCGGGTCGGTAGCCGCCGGTGGCCGCCGACCAGTACCCGGTGCCGGAGGCGCCACCGCGGTCGGTGGTCCTGCGCACCGGCCGCCCGAGCAGCTGCCAGACCAGCCAGTCGTGCGCCTGGAGCAGTACGGCCGTCCTGCGGGCGTTCTCGGGTTCGGTCTTGGCGAGCCAGCGCAGCTTGGTGACCGGCTGGGCGGCCTGCGGCACACTGCCGACGGCCTGCGCCCAGGCCTCCCGGCCGCCGAGCGCGTCGATCAGGTCCGCCGCCGCGACCTGCGCCCGCTTGTCGCCGCCGACCAGCGCCGGGCGCACGGTGTTGCCCTGGGCGTCCAGCGGGACCAGCGCGTTCTGCTGGGCCGACACGCCGATGGCCTGCACGCCCTCGAGGAGGCCGCCGCCGGCCGCCTCGCCGAGGGAGAGCAGCCAGGCCTGCGGGTCCACGTCGCTGGGGCGGCCCTCCGTCGGATGCGGGGCGTACCCCTGCCTTAGTACGGCACCGGTGTCCGTGTCGCAGACCACGATGCGTGTGAAGTCCGGTGAGCTGTCCAAGCCGGCGACTATCCCCATGCCCTGAATTTTGCAGCATTCCTGTGGATGCGGTGGCCGAGGGCGTCCATGCGAGTGGGGATGCGTGTGCCGCTACGTGTTGCTGGTGCCCCAGTCGTCCTCCGGCGTGCCGTTCAGGTTCCGCTCGCGGAGGGAACGTACGCGCTGGGCGACGGTCTCGGGAACGCGGTCGCCGACCCTGTCGCTGACCGTGTGGAAGGCCTTGCCGGCGTACTGGCGGCCCTGCTGGGCGGCGGTCTCGGCCGTGTTGCGGACGGCCGGGTTCTGCGCGATCCGCCGAGCGGACTTCTTCAGCTGCTCGTAGCGCTCGCGACCGGCCCTCGTGCCGAGTACGTAACCGAGGGCCAGTCCGGCGACGAACGTGAGCCGGTAGCGCATGGCTGCCACCCTTCCCTTGCCTGGGTCTGCTGGTGCGACGTGGGCGCCGGGGGGAACCGATTGGCGGAGCACCCCCCTGCTTGCGCTAATGTATGTGTCGCAGCGAGCGCCCGCCCCCTGGCGAATACCCAGGTAGGTACGTTCGATGCAATCGAGGCGATCCTCCGTAGCTCAATTGGCAGAGCAGCCGGCTGTTAACCGGCAGGTTACTGGTTCGAGTCCAGTCGGGGGAGCTTCGGTCCTCCGTAGCTCAATTGGCAGAGCAGCCGGCTGTTAACCGGCAGGTTACTGGTTCGAGTCCAGTCGGGGGAGCGCTATGAACGAGGACCCCTTGGGGGTCCTTTTTCATGCCCGCGGGAACCGCCGTGCCTGCGTCGATGTCCTCAAGGTCATGAGCAGCGCAGAAGCCGACCATCCTGAAGCAGGAGATCGTATGAGCGGCTATGCTGCGGCAGCAGGCGCGCACACTTGTACGCGACACGCCGCTATGGGGCGGTAGCTCAGCCGGTTAGAGCAGCGGACTCATAATCCGTCGGCCGTGGGTTCGAGTCCCACCCGCCCCACCAGGCGCCAGAAGTGCAGAAGCGTTTCTACCTGCGGAAACGTATGAAGGAGGGCCGCCACGCCAGCGTGGCGGCCCTCCTTCACTCCCTCAGCCCAAGATCCAGGGGACACGCAGGGGACACGGGACCGGTCCAGGGGGCAGACGGCCCTCAGGCGGCCTTCCGGCGCCTGCTCGGCGCTCGGCGGGCGGTCCGGGATGCTGGGGGCGGCAGACCCGTCGGCAGCGCCCGGCCGGCCAGGGTCGGGGACACGGGCCGGGCGATCGTGAAGTGGGTGAGCGAGAAGTCGGCTCGCTGGTCCTCGGGGTACCGGTCGTTGAAGTTCTCGACCCGGACCAGCTCCAGGTCGTGGGCCGTGCGGTGATCGCGTATCCGCTTCACCTTCGCGTTGGCGGCGTCGTCCTGTCCCCGGCCCGCGAGGATGACCACCCCGCGGAGATCGGTGTCGGGTTGGGTCTGTGCTCCAACGGCCCGCTTCTCCCCTGGCTGCCGCGCGCCGTGGGCGAAGAGGACGGGGATGCCGCCCGGCCAGGCCGTCTCGGGGATCTCCAGCGGGATGCGTACCCGGAAGGGCAGGTCGCGGGGGACGACGGCCATGACCGACTCGGCCTCGGCCCGCGTCATCTCGGGCAGCACGCTGGTGGAGGTGTCGGACGTGATCTGGCGCGAGGAGTGCCCCAGCTTCTCCTGGACGACCCTGATGTCGTTGCCGGCGAGCAGGGACGGCGTGTTGGCGAGGTGGCGGAGATCGTGGAGGCGGACCGGTCGCAGGCCGGACAGCTCCACGAGGCGGGTGAAGCGTCGGGAGATCCAGTCGGGGTGGAACGCCTCGCCGTCTGGTGCGAGGTCGTGCGCTTGAAGACGCCCGGACCGGCAGCCTCGTCCAGCTCTCGAGGCTGGGTGGCCGGCGGTAGGACGTAAAGCGCGCTGTGGGTAGTGCTGTCGAGCGCCTCCACCGTGCTCACCGACCAGCTTGAACTCAAAGCCGGGGAACTGCTCGTGCGCGGCCCGGACGAACGCGGCGATCTCCTCGTGACCGCGCACGTCGCCCCGCGGGTCGGTGGAGGTGCCGTGCCCGGACCACGCCACGGCAACCGCCTTGCCGAGCACGCCGACGTCAGCGGCGTTCCACGCCTCGAAGTAGCCGCTCAGCGGCGAACGACGGCGCGCGGAGGGAGGGACGCGGCGTGCGCTGCTCCGCGCCCCTCCGCTTACCCGTCAGCCGTGGACCAGGGGCGAACCCTTGAGTTCCTTGGTGACCGGCCCCTTGCCGTCTCCCGCGATGTCGTAAACGACTGTCGAGTCCGATGACCACCACACGTCACCGTCATAGAGCTCCGACGGTACGGTGCACGTGTTGACCGGCTCGTCGAGGAACCACGTGTAGTGCTCATTGACCAGCTTGGTCAGGTCGCACGTCTTGGTCGCATCGATCGCATCCGGGCTGTCTTTGCCAGGACGGCCCTCGAGTCTCGTGGTGATCACGAAGCTGGTGAACCGCTTACTGAGGTCCACCACCTGATCGTCGAGAATCTGCCAGCTCACATGTGACGTCGCGGAGATGCGCCCGTTGACCAGCTTGGCCTCGTTCGCCACGTAGTACGTCGTCGCCGGCCTCTTGTCCGGGAAGGTGACGGTGAAGTCGCTGGTGTTCGTCGCAGCCGAAGCCGGCCCCGACAGCGCGAGCGTGCCGGCCGCGGCCAGGCACACCGCAGTGATGAGCGTCTTGCGCATAGAACGTCCTTTTCTCAGGTGCGATTGATCTGGAAGATGTCGGCCTTGTCGGTCCAGCCCCCGCCGCCCCGTACGGCAGGTCTTTGAAGCTGGGCCCTCGCTTGGGCGAGGCGAGCTGGCGCTGACGGGCCTCCAGTGGCCGGGAGAGGAAGTCCAGGAGGGTGGCCGCCCCGTAGTCGGGGTCCCATTGGCCGAGTCAGTAGAAGACCGAGCTGAGCTGGTCGCGAACCCGTAGTCGCCAGGTTCATCTTGCCGTCGCTGGAGAACTGCAGCCGCCTGCCTTTGTGGCGTGGTGCCCGATGCTTGCCAGCCTGTGCAACCGGCAGCCTTCAGCTGTGACATGACGCACGGCGGCAACAGGGGCGTTGCTGGAACTCGCCGACAATCCGAGGTAGCGAAGCGGCCAAGTGGTGCCAAACGGGCAAACGCTGCTACGCCATTGACGAATTCCGCGCCTGCAACACCATCTGGTCGGCCATCAGCACCCCTCCGCTTTCAGGCAGGGGGCAGTCACACAGTGGTGCGAGCGGCCCCCGTTGCCGTTCCGATGCCCCCTTCTTCGAACGCGCTGGTCAGCCGCGTTCGAGAGCGAGCGGGGTCACTGTAAGCAGGCGAGGGACGGGCGACGCAACAGACAATCTCCGGACCGGGACTTCCGGGTGGCGTGAAAGCGATACCTCAGTCAGACAAGCCGACACCCTCGTTCTGTGCAGTTATGGCGAAGCTTTCGCGAAAACCCATGGTGGACCGAAGCGTTGGCGTATGTGAAGTAGGCTGAAAGTAGGCCCTGTGGAACCACCTGTGTGCCCGGTGGCAGGGCGCCGGTGTTGCGATCGCCCCTCGGCGTGCTGATCCGGCGTCGACCGCGGCGCCTTCGACTTCACTTCGTCCCATGGGCGTTGGTGGATCACGTGACCGTCGTCGTCCTCAGTGGATCCATGACGTAGTCGCGGTCGGCTCGAATTTCCCCACCCCGGTTCAGCTTCGGGCTGGCCAGTTCGGAAAACCGTCCCCTGAGCAGTTGGACCCAGTCCGTCGCTCTCATGGGCGGCCCACCCAGGGTGATCCCGGTAGCCTCCGCCGACCACAGATGAATTTCCGCCGTCGGTTCGCCTGGGCCCGGGTTCCGTTTCTCGCAGCAGATGGTTGGGGCACATGCGTGCCCCCTGATTCCGCTTACCTGTCGGCAGGCATCGTCCCTTGGTCATGTCGAGTCTTATGGTCTTGCGCCTGCTGGTGGCTGTGTGCTTAGAGTGACGACCTGCCCCCGGTCAGTTGGGGAACTGCCTGCCCGCATCGTTCGGGCGGGACGGGGGCGGACGACCAACACACGCTCAGCGCAACGGGGACCACACACGCGCGTGCCGCAACGGCCTGGTCCCCTTGTGCCTTCAACACGGGGGAACTTCGCCATGCGTAAATGGCTGCCTGCCCTTGCCCTGTCCTCAGCTTTCGTCACTTCGGTTCTGGTAGCCCCACAAGCCCTGGCCGCGGACTCGAAGCCGGTTGCCGAGAAGGTGCCCGGCACCAGCGTCGAGTTTTCACCGAGTGCGGCGCGCAATCCGCAGACGCGTGCCCTCGCGGCGGCCAACCCCGCAGCGGTACAAGCCGGCGGCTTGTTGTGTGGAAGTGGATACAAGCTGGCACTTGTGGAGCCCCTTCCGGATTCACGCCGGTTCGGAACCCTGTTCACGTACATCAAGGAAGTCACGCGGCCGGCAAAGTCGGGGGCATGCGCCGTGTTCGACAACAACCTCGGGGCCAAGAAGCACATGAAGCTGAAACTGTGCTGGACCACGTGCAAGGTTGATGAAGGCTCGTTCTCCGACTATGCAGGTCCCGTCAAGTACGAGAGCAACGATTCAAACTTCCAACCCCGCTGTGCCGTGGTGAACGCCCTGATGTGGGAGGGCGACGTCGCGATCATCGACCGCCAGACCCACGTCGACGCCTGCGACTGACCATCACCCGCCGCTCTCTTTCTCCGAGGCAGATATCCATGTCCGTGCGTACGCCGGTGTCCCGTCGGCTCCTCGTCCTGCTCGTCGCTGCTTCAGCGATGACCGCAGCGTGCGGGCATGATCAGGAAAGCCGTCGGCCGGCCACCGCAGCAGTCCAGGACACATCGCCGGCTTCCGTTACGCCGTCGGCTGCCGCGAACCCGTCGACTGGCACTCCGGGACCTGACAGCACAGAGGCGGCCAGACAGAAGGCGGAAAGGGAGCGCAGGCAGGCTGCACCGCCTGGAGTGACCATCACGCCGTCCCCGGTGACCGGCATCGCCAAGGGCAGCGAGCACTTCGGAACTCCGGTCATCCGCCAAGGAGACGTGACCGTTTACACGGCCAAGCGGGCCAAGGATGGGCTGACGGTGCCCGTGGAGGTGGTCAACAGCGGGACCAAGCGCGCTTTCTACCGGTTCCGTATCCGGGTGACGGGGTCGGGCGGTTTCGATGCCACGGTCAGCGCCTCGATGGACGTCGTCGGCCTGTATCCGGGTACTTCGTGGCCGACTGAGCTGACGGTGGGCGACCCCGGTCACACGCCTCCAGCGCATCCGCACATCACCATCGAGAGCGTCGAGCGGAACGAATACAAGTCCTAGAGAACGGCGCCCTCCACTCTCTTCCCGGCCACCATCCATAACGGCCCCTTCGCGCTGGCTGTTTGGTGAGTCGGTTCGGGGCGCGGCCGGCCCCCATGCGGGACGCACACGCTGATGCGTGCCTCCGTCCATGGGGGCCGGCACCGACGGAGCCTCTCGGGGCGCCGCCCACCACATTCAGTGACTCTCCCGAGTCCGTGGCCGGCTGGTTCACCAGCTCTGGCATGAACGCGTACTTGACCGTTGCCGCCACGCTTCCGGGGCAAGCGGACCCGGCTGTAGAAATCCGGGTCCGCCGTCCGCGCCGTTGCCGCCTCCACCGCCGGCCAACCCACTTCGCACTCGCGTCCACCCTCTGGCCCACTCGCCGGGGGTGGGCGGCCGAGCCCTGCCCCGACCAGGCAGGGGGCACCTCTCAACCAGAAACGGGGAAGCTCTCTCTTGAGACGCAGAAAAAGAGCCCATGTGCCCATAGCTGCCCTGGCAGCCTGCGCCGCCTTGACCGGCGGCCTGCTGCAGGCAGCGCCTGCCGCTGCCGCACCGCGCTCCGGCCACGGGCAGCAACACGGCACACCGGTACCACCGGCACCGCCCACCAGCATCGCGCATCCGGACAGCAAGCTTGGCAAGGGCTGGAAGAGCAGTGGGGACCGCGCCGTGACCGCGGCCGCCGACACGGGCGGGCTGAAGATCCTCGTGGCGGACAGCGGCAAGGCGTACGCGTGGAAGACGGCCGCCGAACTGTCCGAGCCGGGTCTGACGGCGGACTCGTGGATCGGCAACCAGTGCGTGATGGACCGCGACCACGTCGCGGCCGTGTACGCGCCGCGCACCTTCACGAACAAGCCGGACCTGATGCAGGGCGGCGCGTTCGCCGCCATCGTCGACACGGCCACCGGGCACGTGACGAAGCTGCCGTTCACCGTGTCGCTGGCCTACTTCGACCCGTCCTGCAACACCCGGACGCACACGGCCGCGTTCACCGCCTTCCGGGACGTCAACGACCCGGCCCTGACGAAGACCCGTGTGGTGACCGTCGACACGGCCGGAAAGCCCCTGGGCAGGGCGGCTCTCAAGGGTGAGATCACCAGCGCCGTGCCGGTCGAGGACGGGGCGGTGGCCGCGCGCGGCCACAACCTGGTGCACATCGACCGTGCCGGCGAGGTGAAGGACCTCGCCACCGGGGACAGCGTCCCGTTCGACATCCGGCCCGCACAGGACGGCAAGATCGCCTTCGTCGACCGCAAGGACACGAAGACCTCACAGGCGAAGGTGTGGTCCGGGCACGGCAGGCCGGCCCTCGTCGCCACCGGGAAGCTGGGCGACCTCGACCTGATGCCGGGCGAGGCGGGCCGGGTGTTCCTCACCGGTCACCCCAAGGGAACCGCCAAAGTGCGAGGCACCGGCATCACCCGGATCGTCGCCCCCGCCGACACCGACATCTCCACGCGAGGACGCCTCGCCGTCGAACCGGTCCTCACACCGGGCATCCGCGCGGGTCTGGCACACATCAAGAGCGCGGGCAAGGGGTTCACCAGGAACGAGCCCGCCCCGCAGGACACCAGGCCGGCCCCTGAGACCGTGGCCGGGGACCAGCCCGTGACCGTCACCAGCACGGCCACCGCCACCGGTGAGAAGGTCACCCAGTCGGTCGCGGACACGACGGCACCGAGCGGGAAGAACCCCAGCCCCGCTCTGCCCATCACGGGCGGCAGGGGCAAGGGGTCCTCGGTGGCGCGGGTCAACGACCCCACCACGGCGGTGGACCCGCGGGACACCGACCGCATCTGCGCCGTCTCCCGCAACGACGTCAACGCGCAGGCGCTGCAGCCGACGCCGAACCAGGTCGAGTGGGCCGTCGACATGGCCGTACGCGGCCAGCTGCGCTCCCAGTACCTGCGGCAGGGCGGCTACCGCAGCCAGAGCGGTCTGGGCACGATCGACCCCCAGGGCCTGTTCTCGGTGCCGAGGCTGGCGGGTGGTGACGGCAAGGGACGTATCCCGGCGAACGTGCTGCTCGGCATCATGGCGCAGGAGTCCAACCTGTGGCAGGCCGAGGGCGGTTCGATCCCCGGCCAGATGGGCAACCCGCTCGCCGCGATGGACGGCTACTACGGCCGCAAGGCCGTGGAGAACGACCCGGACGCCTACTGGAAGATCCACTGGGACAAGTCCGACTGTGGGTACGGCGTCGGTCAGGTCACCGACGGTATGCGCCTGGCCGGCCACGAGAAGACGGACGCCAACGGGCACAAGGAGAAGGCGCTGGACCCGGGCCTGCAGAAGGCCATCGCCGTCGACTACGCCACGAACATCGCCGCCGCGATGCAGATCCTGGCCGACAAGTGGAACGAGGTCCACGCCGCCGGGCAGACGGTCACCGTCAACAACGACGACCCGTCCATGGTCGAGAACTGGTTCACCGCCGTGTGGAACTACAACCTCGGCTTCAACCCGGCTGCGGACGCGGGCAAGAACGCCGGCCACTGGGGTCTGGGCTGGTACAACAACCCGGCCAACCCGCTCTACAAGAAGAGCTGGGGCCATCCGTTCATGGACACCGACGTGGACGGCCCGACCGCGAACAAGGACGCCGCGCATCCGCAGGACTGGCCCTACGAGGAGAAGGTGATGGGCTGGGCCGCCTGGTCCATCGACACCGGTTTCTCCTACGGCACCGACGGCAAGCAGGACTGGCCCGGCGACTCCGGATTCAACTCCGCAGGTTTCCAACCCGCGTGGTGGGTCACCAAGGACGCCCGCAGCCATGTCTCCCCGCCGCTGGACGCATTCTGCAACACCAAGAACAACTGCGACCCGAACGTTCCGCCGAACTGCCCGAACATCGACTGCTACAAGCAGTACTGGTGGAACCAGCCCAACGTGACCTGGAAGGACGACTGCAAGCTCACCTGCGGGCACGAGAACATCAAGTACCAGACGCTGATCTCGGAGCCGGGGCAGGGGCATCGTCTGCAGGACGGCACCCCCATCTGCACCGGAGCCCCCTCCGGCGCGAAGGTCGTGGCCTCGGTGGCGGACGGCACACCGACATGGTCCGACTGCGGCAACACCAGATCCGCGGGAACCTTCGGCTTCCGCTTCTTCCCTGACTCCGACGGCCACTACGAGGGCAAGGAGGACCTGCACCAGGTCGGCGGCGGATACGGCGGCCACTACTGGTACGCCCACACCCGCAACGCGGACCACCTCGGCGGTGACGGCGGCCGTATGGCCATCAACGGCGTCTGGACCCTCGGGCAGGATCTCGGCTGGGCCCGGGTCCTGGTGCATCTGCCCGACACCGGCGCGCAGACCAGGCAGGCCAAGTACCACGTCCTCAACACCGACAGCACGAGCCCCGCTCGGTCCGTGCAGCAGCGTGCGGGACGCTGGGTGAGCCTGGGCGCGTTCCACTTCACGGGGCGGCCGGCGGTCATGCTGTCGAACGTCACCGACGACGGCACGGCCGACGAGGACATCGCCTGGGGTTCGGTCGCGTTCCAGCCGCTGCCGGGCAAGCCGAAGAACGTGGTCGTCGCCATGGGTGACTCGTACTCCTCCGGCGAGGGCGCCTCCGAGGGCGACCGGGACTACTACCCGGAGACCAACTACCGCAGCAAGCTCGACGACAACGCCCGCAACGCCTGCCACCGCTCCACCCAGGCGTGGTCGCGTCAGGCCACGATGCCCGGTGCGTCGCAGTCGATCGGCCGGCTGGACGACTCGCTGGACCCGAGCATGGACTACCACCTGATCGCCTGCTCGGGTGCGCGCACCTACAACATTCTGCCCAAGGACGTGGGGGCCGACAGCGTTCTGTCGAAGGGCGAGAGCCAGAACGGCGAGGAGCCCCAGATCGACAAGGGCTATCTGGACAAGAACACCACCCTCGTCACGATCTCCATCGGCGGCAACGACTCCCGGTTCTCCCAGATCGTCCAGAAGTGCCTGCTGTCCATCGGTAACGGCAGTTGTAAGGGCGAGACGTTCGACAAGACGGACGACAGCGTCAACGGCCGGGACAAGCAGTTCCTCGGACAGCCGCTGGAGACGGCCGTTCCGGGCCTCATGAACCAGGTCGTCCGGCCGGACATCACACGGGTCCTGAAGGAGATCCACAAGAGGGCGCAGAACGCGAAGATCGTCCTGATGGGGTACCCACCCCTGATCTCCGACAAGGGATCGTGCCTGAACATCGGTTTCAGCGGCATGGCCATCGGCCTGTCCGAGGCATCCGCGGGCTGGCTCGACGACACCGCCGACACACTGGCGGCGGCGATGCAGGGCGCGGCCGACGACGCCAAGGCCTCGGGCATCAACGTGTGGTTCTCCAACCCGAAGAGCGACTTCGCGGGCAAGGGCGTGTGCGGTGACCCGGAGCAGGTCCACGGCATCGTCAAGACCCTGACCAAGTCCGACGATCCGATCAAGGACTGGCCGCTGATCAACCAGTACGGCCTGTCGGCCCAGTCGTTCCACCCGAAGATCGGGGGCGCGCGCCTGTACGCGAACGCTCTCGAGCGCACGATGACAGGCATGAGCCTGTAGCCGTCTGAGTACGGGTACTCATGCCCGGCCCGGCCGTCCTGGTGGACAGTGACGGTCGGGCCGGGCGTACGACGATGAGAGGCGGACAAGCATGAGGGCCTTCGCGCGGCGTGCCGCCGGCTCGAAGAGCGTGTGGGGATCGTTGGCGGTGGTCGTCCTGTTCGCCATGTCGGCCTGTTCCACGACCCCGGACCGTGCCGTCAGCGACAAGCAGCTGCGCAAGCTCGGGGAGAGCGGCCAGGCCGTGCAGGCCCGGCAGCGGGCGGAGCAACAACTCCGGGACGTGGCACGGGCGTACGCCGACCGCACGCCCTTGTCGCTCGGCCTGATCGTGGTGCACGACGTGTGCGTGCCGGGATCGGGACCGGGCTGGTTCTTCCAGCAGAAGACCGACGACTACAAGGTCGTCTGCTCGATGAACATCACCGCCTACTACGGCGCCGACCCCAGGCACATGGGCGACACCCTCGACGGGATCCTGACCGCAGGCGACCACGCCCGTACCGGGCCGGCCGGAACCGCACGCCCCATCCCGTTCACGCACGACGACCACGGAAAACGGCTCGTCGCCTACTACCGGGGGCACGGCCCGAACCCCCAGGGCCCGCAGGCCGCGGAGCCGACCCGGCTGGCCGTCACCGGACAGACGCTGACCTGGGACACGACACGCGGCGGCGCCCCGCGCCGACTGGTCGAGGAACCCTACGCCGGCCTCGTCGACGATCCGCCGGTGTCCCGCGTGGTCCGTGACCCGAAGACCGCCACAGTCGCCGCCATCCGGAAACGGTACGGCCTGGTGTTCAAGCTGGAACTCCCCTACAGCGACTATTACGGAGTGCTCAAGGACGGTCGGACGCGCACGCAGTGACGCCGGTGCCGGCCGGGCACGGCTCCATCGGCTCCCGTACGCACAGGCGCAGCCAGGTGTGCGCGGCATCGCCGGGGGCGATGCCGCGCATCCACGCGATGCGCACCGCTGCATTTCCCCTTGAGCACGGCCTGCGTCAAGGGCAATCATGACGCCCTCACCGGCCCGCCCACCGCATCGAGCGCGCCCGATGCGCATCCATCCGCACGGTGGTGCGGCTACCGGTGCAAAGCCACCACGGAGTCCACCGCCGCCGGGCCCGCTCCACGTGCTCACCGCGCAATGCCTGCAGAGTCTGGATGACGTCGGTCGGTGCGTCGGGGAGGTCCTGGCTGACGAAATGCGCGATGGTGCGGGCGGTCCCCGAGCCGGCGCAGGGGTCGGTGTCGTCGGACAACGCGGTCACGGGGGAGACGATCAGTTCCGCGATGCCCGGCAGCAGCCCCGGCAGCCGCTCCAGCTCGGGCGCGAGCCGCGCGGCCTGGACGTCGTCTCCGGCCTCCACCCCAGGCTCACCGCCGGCGGCCGTCAGACCGCGGACAAGGGTGTCCCGTGCACGCTGCTCCCTCGATCACCGTCCGCCCAAGGGCGGTCCGAAACGAAGGAGCCACCGCGATGACCACGCACCGAACACCGGCAGGCGCCCGGTGCGCCCGCCTCGATCGCAGGCCCGACCAGCACCGGGCAAGCCGCCACGGCCTTCTACGGCACGCACTTGGGATGGCACTTTGGCGCCCAGCACCGAGCAGGATGGAAAACCCGCAGCTCACCGCGTAGATACGATCGCCCGCCGCGCCGTCACAGCCCTCTTCTCTCCTCCTGAACTTCTGTGTGCCGACGCCCAAGCAGCCGCCCAGGCCGCTGTCGACGCACCCGACGGGGTGGGCACCATCGCGTCGTACTGGACCGAGGTTCCGCTGCCCGACACGAAGCGCTTCTCACCGGGGCCGAGATCCATCGAGATCTCGGCCGCGTGTCCGTCTACCGTCCCGAGCGGAACCTCAACAGAACCTCAAATGGCCCGCCCCTGAATGATCCGTGTCTCGCCAAAAGGGACATACGGTTGATCTTTGCCTCTCGAGTGAACTGGAGGGCAACTTGATGGCAAAAGGATCTTGACGGCCCCGACCGCGCGCGGATAAGTTCTCTGCGTGCCTTCGGGGGAAGGCAGAAAAGAACCGGGGGGTTTTCTTGACTCGGATGCTGGCCGCGACAGGGCCGACGAGTTTCTGATTCTTCTGCGCATTTCTGCGCGGCTCTTTCGATTGGCACGCCTCACTGGTTGAAATCGGTCGTCCGTCCTGAGGCGACGTCCGGCCAGTTTGCGCGAAATTTTCCATCAAAGCTTCGGCAATCTGTTGTCGTGCACCTGTCAGTTGCACGGGATTGCCGAAAGGAGTCCTTAGCGCATGGGCTCCTGCCGCGCCCCCTCAGGGCGACACCACAGCGGGAGGAGGTGGAAAACATGGAGAACGTCGACGTCATCGAGCTCGAGGACGACATTGTCGAGTTCGAGTCCGCCGAGGACAACACGGCGAACGTGGCGAACGTGGCCAACGTCGCGAACGTTGCCAACGTCGCCAACGTCGCGAACGTTGCCAACGTGGCGAACGTCGCCAACGTGGCGAACGTCTGATGAGGCTGGGTGGCGGGGAAATTCCCCGTCACCCCGTCTTCCCCCGTACACACACACACGCCGGAAACGATGGCGGGAAACACTGGTGAGTCTCCCGCGACCCTGCTGAAAGGTAAAACCGTACTGTGGCGCGCTCGGTGATTGAAGAAAAGCTGCAAGCGGCCCGCGTGTTGGCGGAGGCGCTTGCCGCTGACGACAATGGATCAATCGATTCGATGTATATCGCGGGAAGCCTGACGGCAGGCCTCGGAAATCCCACGAGTGATGCCGATCTTTTCGTTCTCTACGCCGACGACTCCGCCATGGGCGACGACGTCACGCAGTACAACGTGAACGGCCACCGGGTCGATGTGGAGCGTTACACGCTCGCATTCGTCGAGGACGCGGTGAACACGATCACTTCCTTCGCGCTGCAGCGTGACAACCTGACAGACCTCCACAAACTGCCCGACAAGCTGGACTTCGTCTGCCGTCTGTACACCTCCGAGATCGTCGCGCCCTCGCCCTCCCTCGACGGTTTCAAGCAGCGGATCGACTCCTCCGTCGCCAACATCCGCCAGGTCGCGGTCAATTACTCCGCCATCGCGGTCAACGGCCACCTCGAGGACTTCCTCGGCGCCTCGGTGGACGGTGACTTCGAGACCGCGGCACTAGTCGGCCAGGAGCTGACCGCCTATGCCGGCAAAGCCGTCGCTGCAGCCTCCGGCGACCTCTACTACAGCAAGAAGTGGGTCTACAAGCAGCTCGACCGCACTCCTGTCGCAGGGTTCCCGAAGGACACCTTCATCGACTTCCAGCGCGGCAACTGGACCGGCCGCGGCCCTGGCGCCGCCGAAGAGCTCGTCTTCTTCGTGCAGACCTGCGTCGCGGCGAGCCAGCTGCTCAGCCGCCACGATGTCTCCCTCGACGCCTGGCCGTGGGCTCCGCCGGCCGGACCGACCACCGAGGGCCTGTGGCGCAACCCCTCGTACAACGTCCTCGGGCAGCGGGACGGAATCCTGCTCCACTGGGAGCTGCGCCGCCAGTTGATGCTGCGCGATCCCGCCGCCTTCGTGTGGGCCCTGTGCGACGGCCGCAGCCGGCAGGGCGTCATCGACGCCGTGCAGCAGCTGGCCGAACACGTCCCCGCGCTCAAGGCCATGACCCCCGAGCGCATCGAGCGGCTGCTCGAGTCGCTGCGCTCACGTGACCTCGTGGGCGGCGAACCGTACTCCGTCCTCGACACCATCTGATCGGGCAGCGGGATCCATGGCAGTGACGACGACCCAGCAGACCACCCGGCCGACCGGCATCGAGGGCCTGCTCGAGGCGGCCCAGTGGGCCGTCGAGCGGCTCGGCGCGTCGGCGGACTATGTGCAGGCCTACGCGGAGCGCACCGTCGAGGTACGCGTGGAGTGCCTCGACGGCGAGGTGCTCGCCACCTGCGTCGAGCCCCGCGAGGGACTCGCGTGCATGGTCCGCCAGGACGGGCGCTGGCGCCACCGGGCCTTCTCGGTCACCGAACTGCCCTCGCTGCCACGGTGGCTGACGCCCGGCCAGGCATCACCCACCGTCGACAGCCCCGCGTGGCAGGACGCCCCGGCCATGGACTTCGAGGCCGTGGCCGCGCGGGACTGGCAGGTCCAGGGCCCGGCCCCGGCACACTCCCTGCGCACCATGGAGGACTTCACCCTCCGCAGCGTCGCCGTCGTCGACACCGACGGCGTACGATCGGCCGCCACTTCCCGCTTCGTGCGGCGCCGCGTGGAGGCCACCGTCGCGCACGACGGGAACCGCTACCGGGGGCTCAGCCGCTGGCTGGAGCGCGGTCCGCAGGCCGGTACCACCGACCGCGACGCCGTACCGCACGACGTGGCGCGGATCGCCGTGGAGCACGCGCACAACTCCGCGCGCGCCCGTCTCGGCGGCCGCCACCGCACCCCCGTGGTCTTCGGACCGTCCGCCGCGGTCGGCCTGCTGCACGAGCTGGTCGGCCACGCCCTCGAAGGCGACAACTTCGCCATGCAGAGCGACTACCTCACCAAGCTCCGCAAGCCGGGCGCCGTTCCCGCCTCGGTGACGCTGTACGACGACGCCACCATCGCCGACGGCTACGGCTCGTACGACATCGACGACGAGGGCATCGCCGGCGGCATCACCATGCTGGTGTCAGACGGCGAACTCGGCACCCCGCTGTCCAGCGTCCGCACAGCACAGCGCCACGGCTACCGGCCCACCGGCAACGGCCGCCGCCGCGACTACCGCGCCCTGCCGCTGCCGCGCGCCAGCAACACCGTGGTCCCGCGCGGCACCGACGACCCGGACGCCCTCATGGCGCCGTCCACCGAGGGCCTCCTGCACGTCGGCTGCCTGGGGGCCGGGATGATCCACCTCAGCACCGGAGAGTTTCACTTCGCCGCGCTGAACTGCACCTACGTCACCCCTGACGGCCACCGCGTCCCGGTACGCGACGTCAGCCTCTTCGGTGACGCCCTCGCGACCCTCGCCCGCATGGAGGGCATCGGCACGGACTTCGGCGGGGACAACGTCACCTGCGGGAAGCAGGGCCAGATGATCGGCATCGGCCTGTTCTCCCCCTCGATGCGGTTCTCCGCACTGGATTGGAGCGCAGCGTGAAGACCCTTCACCAGCGGGCCGACCAGGCGTTCGCCACGGCCGAGGCGGTCCAGTCGGCCCTGCGCCCGGCGGAGAGCGCGGCGACGTTCCTGGAGCGCACGGCACGGCGCCGGCTGGTCTGCGACGCCACCGGCAAGAAGCAACTCGCCGTCGAGGAACCGGCCTTCAGCGGTTTTGTCCGGCTGGAGCGCGGCGGCCGGGAGCTGTACCTCAACGCCAACCAGCTCACCGTGCCGGCCGCGGCCCGGCTGCTGGCGACCGGACGCCCCCTGTTCCACCTCGGTAGCCCCGCCGGGGACGGCGGCCGGGCGCACGCCCACCCCTCCGTGCAGTCCGCCGACGGCGGCTGGCACACCACGCGCGACCACCTCGACATGTCCGTTGCGGCCTCCCGCACCGGCGAGTTGATGGCAGCCATCGGCGCACACCTTCGCCCCGGCCAGAGTGTGGCCGGTCTGCACGTGAGTGACATCCTGCGCGAGTCCGTCTTCCTGGACAGCTTCGGGGCCCGTCTGAAGGACCAGTGCTACGGCGTCGAACTGACCGCAGTCGTCACCGACGACGCCGGCTCGCACGTGGTGTCGGCCACGCGCTACGCCACCGCGCTCGACGACATCGACCCGGCCGGGCTGGGCCGTGAACTGAGCCTGATCCACACCGGCATGGGAGCCGCCGAGCACACCTTCACGGGCAGCCGCGTCGTGTTCGCCCCGTCCGCCGCCGCCCAGCTGCTGCGCGCCCTGGTGAACACGATCCTGCTCAACCCCGTCGCCCACCCCGCGCCGCTGGTCACCTCCCTCGTGGACGAGGGCCCGCGCACGCAAGGCTGCTGTGCCCGCTCCTTCGACTGCGAGGGCACCGCGACCGGGGCCACGCAACTGGTCGGCCGCGACGGGCGGCAGCGCGCCCTCGCCACCCGCAAGGTGGTGCGGGCGCAGAACGAGCCACAGGCGCCAACGCCCCTGACCGGCCACGCGTGGTGGAACCCGCTGAAGAACTTCCCCCAGATGACGGCCGGCAACGTACGGCTGACCCCCACACCGGACACCACCGCCGACGCCCTGTTGGACGGCGAGCGCTGCGTGGTCGCGGACGCCCGCACCCTGGGCGTCGAGGAGTTCCGCTCCGGCGGCCAGCTCGCGTTCCGGCTCCTGGCCGCCCGCACCGTGGACGGTGTCCCGCAGGAGGCCTGTGCCCCGATGTCCGTCGAGGGATCGGCCATCGACTTCCTCGCGTCGGTCACGGCCGTCGGCGACACCGTGTCCTACTTCCCCGGCCAGATCTCGGCGGGCGGGGCCTACCTGGAGATGGACATCACCCGGATCACCTCGAAGGCAATGGGATCATGATCGTGAAAAGTGGAGGGCTCGAAGCCCGTGGACTCGTACGCGAGTTCACGACGAAGGACGGCTCCGTACGGCGAGCGGTCGACGACGTGACGCTGGTCGTGCGCCCCGGTGAACTCGTCTCCGTGCTCGGCCCCAACGGCGCCGGCAAGACCACCACGGTCAAGATGCTGACCGGCCTGCTCCTGCCGACCGCCGGCCAGGTGCTCGTCGACGGGCACGACGTGGTGCGTGCCCGCCGCCGCGCGGCCATGGCCTGCGGCTTCAGCCTGGGCGGTGACACCGGCCTGTACCCGAGGCTGACGGCATATCAGAACCTGGAGTTCTTCGGACTGATGTACGGCCTGCGCGGCTCCCGCCTCGCGCAGCGCGCCCACGACCTGCTGGAGGAGGTGGACCTCTCCGACCGGTCCGGCGACCTCGTGGGTTCCTTCTCCCGGGGCATGAAGCAGCGGCTCCACCTCGCCCGGGCACTGCTCCACGAGCCGTCCGTCCTCATCCTCGACGAGCCCTCCGCAGGTCTCGACCCGCAGTCCGCCGCCGCGATGCGCGCCCTCGTCGCCCGTCTGACGGGCGAGGGCCGCAGCATCCTGCTGACCACCCACGACATGCGGGAGGCCGAGGAACTCAGCAGCCGCATCGTCCTGATGAAGGGCGGCCGGATCCATGTGGAGTCCACGGCCGGCGAACTGAGACGGAACGCGGCGAACCGGCTCGGCCACGTCGTCAACGCGGTCTTCTCCGCCGCCCAGGCCCCCGACGCGGTGCAGGACTGCCCCGGTGTCATGCACGTGGAGCACGACGGCTCCGCCGTCACTCTGAGGGTCTCCGACGGCGCGGCCGCCGTGCAGTGGCTGCTGGCCACCTTCCCCGGACAGACCACCAGCGTCGCCGTCACCCCACCCACCCTCGAAGAGGTCTTCCTGGACATGGTGGCCGCGTCATGACCACCGTACGTACCGACACCGCCCCCGCGGCGCGGCGGCGCACCGGTTCCGCAGCGACCTTCGCCCGCGCGGTCGTGGACCAGCTGCGGATGCATGCGACCAGCCCCATGGCCATCTTCTCCACGCTCGCGATGCCCTGCGTCTTCGCCTTCGTCGTGCACGCCAACGCCACGAGCGGCTTCTCGCACGACACCACCAGCGACATGGCCGTCGGCTCGGCGGGCATCGGCATGCTCGACTCGATCATCGTGCTGGTCCTGTTCAGCATGCTCGGCGAGAAGCAGTGGAAGACGCTGTACGCCGCGCTCGGCAGCCCCGGCGGCCTCGTCCCCGTGGTCCTGGGCAGGCTGACCGGAACAGCCCTGCAGTCGCTCACCGCGCTGCCCGGCACGCTGATCGTCCTCGGCCTGCTGTTCGGCATCGACGGCGGATTCGACTGGATCCGCTGGCTCGTCGGCGGAGTTCTCCTCGCCTTCGCCACCGCCTCCATGATCGGGCTGCTCGGCCTCGCCGTGCTGCGTTTTCCCTTCTCGGCGGGCATGACCAACGGACTGACCGGCCTGATCATGGCACTCAGCGCGCTGATCGTGCCCCAGTCCGCCCTCCCTGCCCCCGTGCAGAAGCTCGCCCTCATCGTGCCGCAGTCACACGTCATGGCCTGGATCCGGGGCGCAGGCCCGGGCCGGCTGCTCGCGGCGGTGGCCCTCACCGGCTTCTTCTGCGCACTGGTCGTGCTCGCCGTCCAGCGGCTCGAGCACACCGTTCGCCGTACCGCTCTACCGCTGGAGGCCTGACCGATGCAGACTCCCGCCCCAGCTCCCCGAGCCGGTTCGGCACGTGCCGCACTGCGCGGCGCGGCACTGTCCTACCGGGCCCTGTTCACCTGGTTCAACCCGTTGGGATACCTCAGCTCACGCATCGTGCGCCCCATCGGCATGGCCATCGCCTTCACCTCCCTCGCGACCCACTACGGAGCCGGAGCCGACCGCATGATGGTCGCCTCCAGCCTGCTGGCCGGCGCCGGTGCCGTCGTGTACGGAATGGCCCTGTCGATCGGCAACGAGCGCTCGTTCCACACACTGGGCCTCTGGCTCGCCTCACCCCAGAACAAGGTCGCCGCAGCCTGCCAGCGCGCCCTGCCGCACATCGTGGACGGCTTCGTCGGCGGCCTGTGCACCTACCTCGTGTGCAGCCTGCTGTACACGACACTGCCGATCGGCATCACGCAGTACGCCGCGCTCCTGGCCGTCAGCGTGCTGACGACCGCCGGGTTCGGGCTGACCCTTTCGGCCCTTGCCCTGCTCCTCGAGGACCTGTTCGTCGGCCCCAACATGGCCGAACTCGTCCTCATGGTCCTGTCGGGGACCTTGGTGCCCCAGAACCGGCTCCCCGCATTCCTGGTCCCGCTGAGCGAGGTGATGCCGCTCAGCCATGTGATGCGGGCCGTCGACGGCCTCCTCGCCGGGCGGGCGCACAGTGCGCCCCTGATCGTCGAACTGGCTGTCGGCGCCGCCTGGGCCCTCGCCGGTGTGCTCTTCGTGCACCTGGCCGCCCGCCGCGCAACGGCCCGCGTCGCGCTCGGCAACGCCTGAACAGCCCCGGAAGAGAAAGAAGACAAGTGAGCAACAGTCTGGCATCCACCTGGTCCGCGAACGCCTGGATCGACCCGCGCGGCACCTTCTCCGGCCCGGTACAGCACAAGGACGGCCTGATCACTCCCGGCTCGCTGACCGCCGCCCCGCTCGGCGACACCGAGCCGTACCTGGTTCCGTCGCTCCCCGTCGAGGTGCACTGCCACGGCCTGGGCAGCGTCGACTTCTCCAATTTCGCGGAGATCGACCTCTTCGAGGTCGACAAGCACGCCGCCTCCGAGGGCCTGCTGTGCATCCCGACCCTCTACCTGCGCCAGGAGCGCCTCGACGGATTCGTCGAGTTCATGCGGGGCTTCGCCGCGCTGAAGGCCGACGGCAAGCTGCCCTTCGTCCCGGCCATCGCCCTGGAGGGCCCGCTCGTCGCCAGCTTCGGCGGCACGCCGGCCAGCTCCGTGTGGGCCCCCTCCAAGGAGGAGTGGGAGAAGCTGGCCGGCTGCGGTCCGCTGGGCCTCGTCTACATCATGCTGTCGCCGGACGCCCTGCAGTCCAGCTCCTACCTGGCCGCCCAGTTCACCCCGGACCACCCGTCCCTGGAGTGGATCGTCACGCGCCTCGTCGAGAACGGCATCCGGCCCGCGCTCGGGCACTTCGCCAAGGAGAACCCGCAGCTCGGCGCCGACTGCATCGAGGAGGTCCTGGCCGCGGCCGAGGCCGCCGCGTGCCCGCACGACGGCGTCCGGGTCGTCACCGACCACCTCTTCAACGAGATGCCGCTGCTGATCAAGCACGCGTTCCGCACGTCCAAGGCGCGCGCCAACCGTGACGCGCTGCTGGCGAGCTACGACCTGCCGTCGTGGAACCTGGCCGACCTGCACGAGCAGGTCGGGCCCGTGCCGGCCGCCATCATGCGCGGTGCCCACGCCGGCCGCATCGCCGCCTGCCTCAACTTTGACGGCGAGCACGTCGACTTCGCCATCGCCAAGCGGGCCATCGAGATCGTCGGCCCGCAGAACATGATGCTGATGACGGACCGCAGCGACGTCGCCCGCCTCGCCGGTCAGGACCTGCACCAGGAGCCCGGCAGCGACCTGTGGTACCAGGAGCAGGGTGTGGTCGCCGCCGGAACCCAGCCCATCGACCAGCAGATCGCGAACGTCCGCGCCCTGGGCGTCGCCGAGGCCGACATCTGGCACCTCGTCTCGTTCACCGCGTACCGCACCTTCTTCCCGGAGCTGGACCTGACCGCGGCCTGGTTCACCCAGGGCTGCCACGTCGACGCCGAGCGGCAGCGCCGCGCCCTCATCTGAGCGCACTCACCCGGAGAGACAAGGCGAACATGAGGAGCACAGGAATGGAGACGCAGCGTTCCGCCGAGCGCCCCCACGACATACCGCCCGGCCTGCTGGCCGCCGTCACACGGTCGCCTGTCAAGGCGCACCTGTTCGGTATGGACACCTACACGCGGGAGGCTGCCTGGACGTTCGGCGACCACACGGCGGATCTGCTGCGCACCGCCCTCTGCGTCCTCAAGCCCGATGCCGCTGCAGCGCGGCGCTACGGCGCCGTCCTGCAGGCACTGCAGGACAACGGCTTCCGTCCCGTCGACGCCCTGCGCTTCCGGCACAACCGGCTGACGATCCGCGAGACCTGGCGCTTCCAGCTCAACTTCGCCGACCGCGAGCGCATCGCCACCATGGAGCTCTATCTTCGCTCCCTGGACTGCGTCCTGCTCGTCCTGCGCGACGAGCGCCACCGGCCCGGTGCCGTACCGGCCTCCGTCCGGCTCGCCTCCCTCAAAGGTCCCGCGACCGCCGAGCTGCGCAGACCGGAGCACCTGCGGGAGCGACTGGGCGCGCTCAACGGACTGTTCAACTTCGTCCACACCACCGACGAACCCATCGACGTGATGCGCGACCTCGGGCTGCTGCTCGAACCCCGGCGCCGCGAACTCGTACGCGACCGCGTCGTGTCCGGTCACGACGCGTCCGACGAGGTGGCACGGATCCGCGAGGACGTCGAGGAGTCCGTCGCACCGCACGACCTCGACCCCGACCGCAGCTGGCGGCGGCTGGCAGAGTCCGGCTCCCCCGCCGGGGCACTCGCCCGCCTGCGCGCCCAGGGATCCACCGTCACCGCCGCCGAACTGCTCCAGGCGGCAAACCACCCGGACGCCGACCCCGGCGACCTGTGGGACCTGCTGGCGGTGCTGACCGCCACCGTGCGCTTCAACACCCCCGGCATCGAGCGCATCTATCCCAACGTGCTGCTCAGCGCCTGGCAGGAACAGACATGAGCGGCGGCAACATCTGCGTGTGCTACCAGGTCACCGAAGACGAGATCGTCGGCTGGATCCGCCGGGGCGTCACAACCGTCGAGGGCCTGGGAGAGCGCTGCAACGCCGGGCAGGGCTGCGGCGACTGCCAGGAGATGCTCGAGGAACTGCTCGAGGACTTCGGCGAGGAGACCGGCAGCGACGTCATCCCGGCGGTGAGCCATGCACAGCAGTGACGAGGAGATCACCCGGTTCTGGCGCACCACGCTCGCGGAGGCCGCCGAGCTGCCCCTCGACGTGCGGCTGACCGAGCAGCACACCCCGCTGGCCGGAGCCACCGCGTACGACCTCTCCTTCGCCGGAGCACACAGCCACCGCATTGCGGCCTGGCTGATCCTGCCCCGGGGCGGCGCGGACGACGGCCCGTTGCCGTGCACCGTCCAGTTCCTCGGCTACGGAGAGGGCCGCGGTCATGTCCTGGACAGCCCGCTGTGGCCGGCGCTCGGTTATGCCACGCTCGTCGTCGACACCCGGGGCCAGAGCGGCGCCGGCGGCCGCGCGGGCGCCACCGCGGACCCCGTCGGCCTCACGCACCCGCAGGTGCCGGGCTTCACCACGCGCGGCATCCTCGACCCGGCCACGTACTACTACCGGGACGCGTACGTCGATGCGGTGCGCGCCGTCGCCGTCGCGGCCGGACACCCCGCGGTGGACGCCCACCGCGTCGCCACCACCGGCCGCAGCCAGGGCGGACAGCTGGCCCTGGCCGCTGCCGTCCTCAGCCCCGAGGTCGCTGCCGCGCTCGTCGAGTCCCCCTTCCTCGCCGCGCTTCCGGACCTGACGCGGGTCCCCGACCGGCAGCCCTACCGGGAGCTGCTGCGCTTCGCCGAGTCCTACCCGAACCTCGCGCCGCGCGCGTCGCGGACCCTCGGCCTCTTCGACGTCGCCGAACTGGCCGCGCACGGGCGCTGCCCCGCGCTGTTCTCCGTGGCCGGCCGGGACCAGCGCTGTCTGCCGGAGACCGGTTACGCCGTGCACGCCCGCTACCCGGCGCCCAAGCGGCTCCTGACCTGGCCACTGGCCGAGCACGCCGCGCCCAACACCCCGCTCCGCCTGGCCGAGGCGGAGTTCCTGGCCGACGTCTTCTCCCAGGCCGCCCCGCACGCCCCCGCGTTCTGGCAGGAAGGACACGACAGATGAGACGCCTGCATCCGGACAGCCCGCCTATTGCGCAGCTGACCGAGATAGCCGCCGACGTCCTCGACACCGTCAGCTGGTCGGAGCACAAGGCCGATCTCTATGCGGTCGACCAGTACTTCCGCGAGGCGATCTGGACGTTCGGGGACATCGTCGAGCAGATGCTCGGCATCGCCGTGTGCATGCTCAAGCCCGAGGCCACCGCCGGGCGCAGGCTGCGGCCCGCGCTGCGCGTCCTGAGGGAGGCGGGCTTCCACCCCGTCGACGCGGTGCGCTTCCGGCACGATCGCCTGACGATCCGTGAGGTCTGGCGCTACCAGTTCAACATCGCCAGCCGGCGGCGCATCGAGGCCATGGACGTCATCCTGCCCAGCACCGAGACAGTGGCGCTGGTTCTCAGGGACGAGCGCTGGCGGCCGGGGACCGTCCCTGCCGCCGTACGGCTAAACGCCCTCAAGGGCCCGGCCGAGCCGAGCCTGCGCAAACCTGAGCATTTGCGTCACCAACTGGGCGTTGTCAGCGGGCTGTTCAACTTCACGCATATTTCGGACGAGCCCGCGGACGTACTGCGCGAACTCGCCGTCATCTGTGACGAGCCCCGGCGCGCACTGATCCGTCGCCGCATCCTGGAGAACCACGACGCCCGCCCCGAGGTCCTGAACATCTTCCAGGAAATGGAGGACCAGCACCCGGAGCACGACTTCGATCTGGAAGCCAGCTGGAGGCGGCTCGCCGCGGCCCCCGGGCCCCTCGGGGAGGCGGGGAAACGACGCCCCGGTCTGAAGGAGATGCTCGACCTGACCCACCGCACACCGCTGGACGGTGCGCACCGCTGGGACCTGCTGACCGTCGTCACCCACCTGCTGACCGAGATGAACGTCGACGGCGTGACACCCACCGTCCCCAACGTCACCGAAGCCTGGGCGCCGTGGCCACTTGACGGGGGTGCCTCGTGACCGCCGTACTCGCCACGCTCAACCTCGGTGTCGAACGACAGGGCCCCTGGACCAGCGTCGGGCGCAGCGGGATCGACAAGAGGCCCGTCGACCACCGGATCATGGCCCGCAGCTGGGGGCTCGAAGGCGACCTGATCGCCGACAAGCGCGTCCACGGAGGACCCGACAAAGCGGTGTACGCCTTCGCCCGTGAGGACGCCGGCTTCTGGGAGGAGGAACTCGGCCGCGAGTGTGCGCCGGGCAACTTCGGCGAGAACTTCTCGACCGTCGGTCTGGACATCACCGGAGCCGAGGTCGGGGAGCAATGGGCCATCGGCGATGCGGTGTTCGAGGTCATCCGTGCCCGCAAGCCCTGCCGCGTCTTCGCCGGCTTCTGGGACATCCCGGACCTGATCAAGCGCTTCATCGCGCACGGGGCCCCGGGCGCGTATCTGCGCGTGCTGAAGGAGGGCACCGTCGGGGCAGGCGATCCCATCGAGATCATCAAACGACCCGGCCATGGGGTGACCATCGGATACATGCTCAGGGCGCTGACCACCGAGCCGCACCTGATGCCCCGTTTTCTCGACGCCCCGGAAATGCTGCCCAAACACCACGAGAAGGCCCGCAAGTGGCTGGCCACGCACCAACAGGAGACACCCGCCAGATGACGACCACCGCATCGCAGCCCCTCATCGACCCGGCCCGGCTGGCCGCGCTGGACTGGTCCGACATGCCCACCCTTCACCAGCCGATGGAGGAACTCCTCGAAGAACTGGTGTCCCACCCCACGTGGCTCAACGACGCCTTCGACCACGTCCTGGCCACTCCGGAGCTGCTCAACCAGTGCGAGCGGCTGCAGGAGCTGGACCGCGTCGTCCTGGTCAATGACAGGGCCGGCGACGTGCGGATCCGGCTGCACGTCTTCACCGGCAGCGACTTCGACCGCCCGCACAACCACCGCTGGAGCTTCGGCTCCCGCATCCTTCACGGCAGCTACCAGCACCACCTCTTCGGCGACTACGAAGAGCTGGACACCGACACCCGTATCGGCACCCCGGCACTGGTACGCGAGGAGGTCGCCGGCTCGGGCTACGTGATCCGTCACACGATGGTGCACACCGTCAGCTCCGCCCCCGACACCACCTCCCTCATCGTCCGCGGCCCCTCCGAGAAGGACCGCTTCGTCGTGATGAACCGCGACACCGGTGAGGCCTGGTGGCAGTACGGCCAGAAGGACGAGAAGCCCGAGGACCAGGCCAGGCGCCGGCTCGGCGCCGAGCGCGTCGAGGAGATCAGGCAGCTGCTGATCAGCCAGGGCTCCATCCGTTGACCGGGATCGCCACCTACGCGGAGCCGATCGAGCTCATCGTCTTCGACTGCGACGGCGTCCTCGTCGACAGCGAGCCGATCGCTGTGCGGACGCACGTCGCCCTGGGCGCCGAACTGGGCTGGCCACTGAGCGAGTCCGACGTGATGAACCGCTTCGTCGGCCGCTCGACCACCTCGATCGGCGAACAGATCGCCGAGCGTCTGGGCGACGAGACCGCCCGCATCTGGGACGAGCGGTTCCGGCAGATGCACGCCAAGGCGGTGGACGAGAGCCTGGCCCCGGTCGACGGCATCGTCGAAGCCCTGGATGGTCTGGACGCGGCGGGCCTCGGAGCACAGCACTGGTGCATCGCCTCCAGCGGCAGCCACGAGAAGATGCGCCACACCCTCGGCAGGGTAGGGCTCTACGAGAGGTTCGAGGGCCGCGTCTTCAGCGCCCACGAGGTCGAACGGGGCAAGCCGGCCCCGGACCTCTTCCTGCACGCCGCACGGCGCATGGGCGTCGATCCGTCCCGCTGCGCCGTCGTGGAGGACAGCAGGTTCGGCGTCCAGGCGGCCACCGCGGCCGGGATGCGCTCCTTCGGATACGCGGGGGGTCTGACTCCGGCCAGCTGGCTCAAGGGTCCGACGACGGTCGTCTTCGCCGACATGCGCCGGCTGCCCGCCCTGGTCATGGCACGCGGACGGGAGGAGGTGACCGATGCCGCTGGAAATTGAGCGCAAGTTCCTGTTGAAAGGTGATGCCGTGCCGCCCGCCGTGGCAACCGAACCCATCGAGCAGGGTTACATCGCAGTCACCGACGACGGTACCGAGGTGCGTCTGCGCCGCATCGCGGGCCAGCATGTCCTCGGAGTCAAGCGTGGAAACGGCGGGCTCTCCCGAATCGAGGTCGAACTCCCGCTCAGTGAGGCGGAGTTCGCGGAACTCTGGCCCGCTACGGTAGGCGCCCGGCTCATGAAGACCCGCTACTCGGTGCGCCTCCACGACACTGTCGCTTATGTGGACGTGTATGCGCAGGATCTGTCCGGCCTGCGCACGGTCGAAGTGGAATTTTCGTCCGAGGAGACAGCCAGGGCCTTCACGCCTCCGGACTGGTTCGGCCCCGAGATCACCGGGGCCCAGGAGTACAAGAACCGCCGTCTTGCGGCCGAGGGAATTCCCAGTACCGCGGCCTGATCCCAGGGGCCGTCGACGCACGCCTGGGCGTGACCGCACAGGGCCACGCCCAGGCATGAGCACAAGTAGCGGCCGAACAGGCCCTGGGCGACGACGTGACCGGCGCCGCCGACATGTCGCGCTGGGCGCGGTGCTGGTCGCGGCGGCGGGCGGCAGCGCCTGGGGCGCGGGCACGCCGATGGGGCTGATGTGCCGGTCCGTGCACGAACCGCCGAACCTGGCCGCCGTCCCCGCCCCGCTCGCCGGCCTGGTCGCGCGCTGCCTGGCGAAGGACCCGGCGGCCCGGCCGACCGCCGCCGAACTGCTGGACCTGCTCACCGAGGAGACACCGGAGCCGGATCCGGCACGGGCGCCGTACACGCCGACCCCGACCGCGCCCCCGCAGCCGGCCCCACTGCCGCGGCCCGCGCCCGTCCAGGCCCCGCTCCCGCCCTACCCGGCGACGCCCCGCAGCAGGCCGTCCCGGGGTTCGGCCCACCGGTCCCGTACGTCGCCCCGTACGTCGTCCCGGAGGTCGAACTCGCCGACGGGGACTGCCGTGTCGTCGTGCCCGCCACCGGGATCGTCGTCGAAGTGGCGGGCACGGCCGCGGACTTCGTGTGGGCGGAGAACGCGCACGTCGGACGCACCCGGCGCGGGCACCGTCTCACGGTGGTCGTCCGGCTGTGGGACGGCGGCGTGTACGACTGCGAGCTGAACGCCCGGCGGTCCGCCCGGCTCGGCGAGTGGCCGGCGCGGCTCGACCACGTCCTCGGCCGATACGCCCCTCGGTAGCGTCCTGGCCACCCTGTTCGCCGACAGCGGTATCCGGCCGACTGCTTGACCCGTACATGCTTGAACGGCCCGTGTCCTGGGCACCCACCTCCTACCGGCGTCGATCGCCGGGCCGCTTCGGCAGAGGGAGGGCGTCATGGACCGTCGCATCCGGGTACGCGTCATCCGACGCCCCGCCCCGCGCGACCGGGAGATCGACCGCAGGACGCCGTCAGGGCGGGTACTGCCGTACTGAGGGCCGTGTGCGGCGCCTCGCCGTGGGGCACTTCGCCCTCGCCGGGCGCGGGCCCGTCGTGGCTGCTCGCGCGGTTCCCCGCGCGTTCGGCCTCGCCCGGGCGGGGCGCTACCGGGCCGTGAGGGCGACTGGGGGGATGCGCTCGGTCAGGGGCGGTTCGACCAACTCACCCTCCGTCGGCTCCCGAGCCCCGCTCAGGCGGCCAGTGGGTTCAGTACCAAGGGCTCGATCCGGCCCTCCAGCATCGCGCCGAGGCCCTGGGCCGCGCAGATGTCGGGCCGGTCGGCGATGTGCACCGGCATCCCGGTGGCCTGCCGCAGCATCTGGTCGAAGCCGGGCAGCAGTGCCGAGCCGCCGACCATGATGATCCCGCGGTCGGCGAGGTCGGCGACGAGGTCGGGCGGGCACTCGCGCAGCACCTTGCCGATGCCGTCGAGGACGGCTGTCAGCGGGGTCTGGATCGCGTCCCGCACGGTGGCGGTGTCGACGTGCACGCTGCGGGCGAGCCCGGTGGCGACGTCCCGGCCGTGGATCTCGGTGGTCTCCGGGCCCTGCGGGGTCAGTCCGTTGCCGGACAGGGCCAGTTGCAGCGGCCGTACCGACTGGCTGGGCAGCATCAGCTCGTGTTCGTGCCGCAGGAGCTGCACGATGGCGTGGTCCACGGCCTCCCCGCCCACCGGGATCCGCTCGGCCGTGACGATGGACCCGAGCGAGAGGACGGCCACCTGGGTGGCGGCGGCCCCGCACACCATGATCATCGTGGCCTCGGGGAGTTCCACCGGCAGCCCGCACCCCACCGCGGCGGCGATGAGCGTGTCCACCAGCTCGACCCTGCGCGCCCCCAACCCGACCAGAGTTTCGATGGTCGCCCGCTGGGCCAGCGGATCGGCGTCGTGCGGGGTGCAGGCCGCCGCGCGCAGACGGAGATTGCGGCGCAGGGTACGGCGCGTCTTGTCACCGAGCAGCTGCCGCAGCATGCGCTGGGCCATCTCGATGTCGACCACCGTGCCGCCGGAGATCGGCCGGACCACCCGGATGTACGCCGGCGTCCGTCCTGTCATCTTCTCCGCGAACTCGCCCACCGCTATGAGCGCCCCGGTACGGGTGTTCACGGCGGCGACCGAGGGCTGGTCGACGATGAGCCCGGCGCCCTTCACATAGACCCGGGTGCGGGCCGCGCCCAGGTCGACGGCGAAGTGGCAGCGGCGCAACTGCTCCAGACTGACGGTCACGGCGGATCCTTCCGAGTGCGCGGCCCTTGGGCGCCCGCCGCTCGGCGGGTGTCCTCCTCTCACTGCATCCTGCGCGGTGCCCGGGGGCGTGCGCCTTCTGGAGGGGGCCGGGCGGGGTGCGGCCGAACGGGGGTTTCCGGCGGCGGCGCGGTGTGTCGCCTGGTCAGGCCCGGGCCCGCGTGATGCGCAGCTCGCAGCGGACCGTGCAACCGGGTACGTCCTCGGGCCGGACGGGTGGGAGTGACACGCGAGGTCCTGCCGCGGCGTCCGGACGGGTGCTCGCCAGGTGCCGCAGCCGCCCGCGCACGGCCTTCCTGATGAGCTCGGGGAACATCGAGGCGTCCGGGTGCACGGCCTGGAGCGGGTCGCTGACGCGCCAGATCGCCGTGCCGGTGGCCCGGAAGGAGGACTCCGTCTCGTCCAGCTCCAGGCGGCGCTCGGTGAGGTCGACCTCGAAGTAGCCAGTCGCTCCGGGGCGCCGGGTGCGGCTGAGTTCGCCGGCGTCGGTCCGGTAGACGACGGTCCTGGTCTCGCCGGTCCCCTCGGGGAAGACGTCGCCGGGCGGCAGCGGGTGAGGGCCGATGACGGGCGGCAGCGCGTGCGTGCCGTCGAAGAGCAGACGGGCCAGGCGGCACAGCCGGTACCAGCCCGCGTCGGTCCCCGGCCGCAGGGACTGCAACCAGGGGGCCAGGCCGGAGTCGTCGTCGAGTTCGTCCCGGAGCGTCCGCGGCACCGCCACGATGCCCCGCCGGTCCTCTGCGGCGTCCAGCGTCCGGCGGACGGCCACCGTGTTCGGTCTCTCCACATGGCTGTCGGACAGCAGACACTCGAAGGTCACCAGCCAGCGGAGCCCGCCCAGCATCACCACCTCGTCCTCGAAGTGCCGCATCGTGGCCTGCAGCAGCGGCAGGCCCGGCACGTCCCGCGCCGTCACCACCGTCCAGCCGGTGTCCCGCGCGGTGGGTCCCAGAAAGCAGCCGGTCCACCCGCTTGCCGTCAGCAGCCGGGTCACCGCCCGGCCGAGCGCGGCCACGGTGTCCGGGTGCTGGGCGCCGTCGGCGAACTCGTACGTGGCCATGGTGCGGTAGGTGGGCGGGGGCGGCTCGTCGCCCAGGGCGTCGTACAGATCGTCGTAGCCGTCCTCGTCCTCGTCCTCGTCAGGCCGCTCGTCGTACGGCCCGTCGGGCTCCTCGGCGAGCGGGTCGTCCACGGCGAACAGGCTGTCCGGCACCACGTTCTGCGGCAGCGGCGCCTCCACGGCCGACTCCCGCTCCTGCATCTCGAAGATCGACGGCAGCGACTCCTCGGTGGGGAAGCTGCCCTCCGGCAGTCCGTCGGGCTCCGGGACCGGGTTCTGCGAGAGCGGGGCGGGGCCGTAGCCGTCGAGGGCGGCGCCGGTGTCGTCGGAGGGGTCGTCGTACTCCCCGCGCAGTTCGTGCCCCAGGGCGAGCAGCTCCGGGTTCCGGCCGCCGGAGAGCTCGTAGTCCTCGTACACCTCCAGCGCTTCCTCGATACGGCCCAGGCGGCGCAGGGTGATCAGCAGCAGGAGGCGGAAGTCCTCCCGGGACGGGTACTGCCGGACCAGATCGGTGAGTTGTGCGCCGGCACGGTGGTACTCGCCGAGATCCAGGTGCAGTTCGGCGATCTTGCGATGCAGCACGAGGCGGAGCTCGAGGAGCCGACTGCGCGCCTTGCGGGCCGCGGGGCCGGGGACGTTCGCGAGTGGGTCCCCGTCGCGCCACAGGGCGCGTGCCATGTCGAGGTATGTGCCCGCCTCCCCGAGGGGGCCCATCATGGTCCTCTCCTTGGCCGTCCGCTCGTAGTCCTCGTGGCGGGTCAGGTCCACGATGTCGGCACTGGTGTGCAGGGCGTACCCGGTGGGAAGCACTGCCACTGCGCCGGGTCCCAGCGCGGCGCGCAGCCGGGACGCGATCAGGTCCACGGCCGCCGTGGCGTTCTCCGGCTCCTCGTCCCGGGCCCACACACCGGCCCGCAGGTCGGCGCGGGTCACCTCGCGGCCGTTCCGCAGCAGCAGCATGGCGAGTACCGCCGCTTCCTCGGGCGCGAGCTCCACGGCGCGGTCGGCGTGGTCCTCCGGGTACACGGTCACCGGGCCCAGAATGCGGTAGACCCATGGCTCGTATTCCCTCCGGGCGTGCAGCCGCAGCGCCTTGTCCAACAGCAGGTCCCTGCCCCGCGCCTGGTCGTGAGGTGTTCCGGAGAGCAGCAGGCCGAGGGCGCGCGCATACGGTTCCCGCAGGCTCTCCGGGAGGTGCCGGAGCCGGTCCGGGGCGAAGGGCGGCGCCGACCGTGCGCTCCCCGTGGCCAGGCGCTGCACCAGCCTGCCCAGTTTCGCCAGGTCCTGCGCCTGCCCCTCCGGGCCGGCGGTCCGGCCCGGTGCGAAGCCGCTGAGCTTGACCGTGCCGTCGGGCCTGAGCATCACCCGGGACAGGCCCAGGTCCCCGTGTGTGATGCCGGCCTCGTGGACCGTTGCGATCGCTTGTGCCACCTGCGTCCCGACCGACACCACCAGGGGAGCCGGGATCCGGTAACCGTCGGGAGACGCAAGGGCGTTGAGGTTGACGCCCGGCACGTACTCCATGACGAGGTACGGTCGTCCGTCCGCGATGCCGAAGTCGCTGACGTGGGCGAGGTTCCGGTGCGCGAGGGCCCGCAACCGCTCGGCGTCCCGCAGGAACGCCTCGCGCCGCGCGCTGTCGCGAAACGGTCGGTACAACCGCACCGCCACCTGGCGGTCCGTCTCCGGGTCCCAGGCGAGCCACACGGCGCGTCCGGACGGAGTGAACCGCTGCAGCAGCCGATAGCGGCCGATCAGGTCCTCCGGTGCCACGGCCCCGGTCCCCGCCCCGCCGCCCGTCAACCGCCGCACACTCTCCGGCCGCACGGTCGCGAACGCCTCCCCGTCCGCAGCCGCCCCCGCGCCGTCGGCCCCGGGCGTCACCGCGCGGAACTCACCGGGCGCCGCCCCGGCCCGCTCCTCGATCAACCCGCCCACGCGGGCGAGCAGTTCGACCGTGGCGCCGCGCGCGGAGCGGGGCAGGCCGCGCAGCAGCAGTGCGCGCGCCCCCGGGCGGAAGGCGTACGACCCCGGCGGCCCCGGGACCGTCGTCAGGACGCCGCTGAGGATCACCTCGGCCAGATGCTGCGGGCGCGGGACCGGTTCGATCGCCCGCTGCACCAGTCGCATCACGGGCAGGTCGGGCCGGCCGAGGGCGAGGTGGCCGGCCAGCCGGAAGGCCTCCGGGGAGGCTGTCGCCCGGAAGCGCAGCACCAGTTCCTCGGCGGTGAGCCCGGCGAGGTCGGTGCGCTCCCCGGACTCCTCCGGCCCCGGCGGCGGGCCCAGCAGGGCGGCCGAGCCCGGAAACGCGGATCCGCCCATGGACGCCACCAGCCCCGCCCAGTGCGCGAGCCAGCGCGGACCCGCTTCGAGCACGGGCAGCGCCACCGTCCCCTGCGGCGCCTTGGTCTGCCATTCCTCGTACGGCGTGAACCCGAGCGCGGCCGTCGGCGCGGCCGGGAACGGGGCCGAGAACACCCCCGGCGCGGCGGGCAGCGCGGTGCCGCGCCACAGGTGTTCGGGCAGCGGCTGGACCACGGCCAGCGGCATCCGGTGCGCCCAGCGGCGCAGGGTGCCGTACCAGCGACCGCCCGCCTCGCCCTGCCACCACTGGGGGCCCATGCAGTCGCTGATCAGCAGCGTGACCGTGCGGCCGTCGCCGGGACCGTACGGTCCGTCGCCGCCCACCGTGCCGTCGGGGTCGGCGCGGTGCACGCTCACCGTGCGGAACACGCCCGACTGGGCCAGCGCCTGATGCAGTTCGCGGACCAGGGGACGCCAGACGGGCATCGTGGGGCCGGCGTCGTACACCAGGTGCAGCCGCAGCCAGCGTTCCCGGGCCGGGCGCAGCACCGGCAGCCACCACTGCGGTCCCGCGCCGAGCCGGGCGATGCGGTCGGCGGTGGCCTGCTCGTCGAGGCGGTGGCCGACCGGGGCGTCCGTGTGCCGCTTGAGCGGGCGCAGGGCGCGCTGGAGGCCCAGGGGGTGCCGCAGCATCGGAGGTGCGGGGGCGTGCAGGGCGGTGTACGGCCCCGCCGCGGGGGTGGGTGAGGGCAGGTGGAGCGGGGCACGCGGGGAGGCCCGGCCGGGGGATTCGACACCTTCGGCGCGGTCCGGGGCGGGAGCGGGGCCGGCGGGCTCCTGTGCGGGCTGCTGCGGCGGGGCGCCCGGTTGCTCCGTCGGCGCAGGAGGCCCCGAGTGCTCGCCCGTGCCGTCCGCCGGGCCCAGCTGCCGGGCCAGCCAAAGGAGTTCGGCCAGTTCCAGGGGGGTCGGGCGGGCACCGCCCGCCGCCTTGGCCAGGACGTCGGCGAGGCGGGCGTAGCGGGCGGGGGCCGCCGCGGCGGGGTGGTCAGAAGGCATCTGCCTGGGGGGCCTCGCCGAGGTACGGCATGAGCTGTTCGGCGAGTTCGTCCAGGGACTCGGCGCCCAGGTCGGCGGAGCGGGACAGGTAGATCGCGTTGAGGAGCTGATCGGTGGCCAGGTCGCCGTGACCGGCCCGGGACAGGAAACGGGTGATCAACGACTGGGCGTAGGCGTCCGGTTCACCCAGGTGAGCGCGGACGATCCCGGCGAGGTGGCGGTCGTCGGGCTGCCGCAGCCGCAGGGTCACGCAGCGGCGCAGGAACGCCGGCGGGAACTCGCGTTCGCCGTTGCTGGTCAGCACCACGAACGGGAAGGCCCGGCAGCGGACCCGGCCGCGGGTCACGGGGACGCGGTCGTGGGTGCCGTCGACCATCACCTCGGCGACCGGGGTGTGACGGGCGGCGCGGACCAGCTCCGGGATCTCGTACTGGCCCTCCTCCAGCACGTTGAGCAGGTCGTTCGGCAGGTCCAGATCGCTCTTGTCGATCTCGTCGATCAGCAGGGCGCGGGGGCGGGCGTACGGCAGCAGGGCGGTGCCCAGGGGGCCGAGGCGCAGATGGTCCTCGATGCCGGACGCCGGGGCGGGCGCGGCGGGTGCGTCCGGGTCCTGCGTCGCCGCCTGCCGGCGGGCCGCGTAGAGACGGGAGAGGGGGTCGTACTGGTAGAGGCCGTCGTGGAGGGTGCTGCGGCTGGTGATGTTCCAGCGCAGCACCGGGCCCAGCCTCAGCTCCCGGGCCACCGCGTAGGCGAGCGACGACTTGCCGGTGCCGGGCGGGCCCGTCACGAGCAGCGGGCGGCGCAAGTAGAGCGCCGCGTTGACCAGTTGGACGGTCCGGTCGGTCGCCTGGTAGGTGGCGGCGCGATGGGTGCGGTCGGGGGAGGTGGCCGAGGCGTCGTCGGTGTCGGCGGGCGTCGGCAGTTCCGGGCCGCCGTCGAAGGCCCGCCAGGGCGGGGGCGGGGGCAGCAGTCCGATGCCGTCGTGCGGCTCCTTCGTACCGGTGTAGACGGGCCACAGGGGCATGGGGTCCTTCTTCTCCATCGGGTGCGGTGCCGGGTTCAGGCGACGGGTGAGCGGAGGCCGGCGGTCGGCTCGGGGAAGCAGTGGGGGGCGTCCCACAGGACCTGGATGTCCTTCGCCCAGTGCCGGTCGGGGTAGTCGTCCGCGGCTGCCTCCTCGCGCAGGGACCGGATCCGGCGCGGGAGCTCGGTGGCCGGGACGCCGCCCAGGGCCGGGCCCAGCGCCTGCAGGAAGGCCGCTCCGGCACAGGGGTCGGCGGGGTCGTGGCCGGAGCCGGCGCAGCCGCTGCGCGGCCACAGCAGCACCGGCACCGGGACGTTGAGGCCGGCCTCGAAGTGGCCGGGCAGGGCGGTGGGCGGGGCGGCGAAGCCCACCAGGTCGGCGTGCTCGTCCCGGAGGCGTTTGCGCAGGCTGGGCGGGCGCTCCGGGCTCGCGCAGTCGACCCGGTGCAGCGTCGTGGTCCCCGGCCCGGTCTCCAGCCTCCGCCACTTCTTGGCCAGGTGGTGGCGCAGTCGGGGGCTGCGGTGCCGGGAGCGGTCGGTGACGACGAGCGGGTGGGCGCAGCCGAGCGGGGTGGAGTCCTCCGGGCCGCACTCCCACTGCGCGACCGGCTCGTTGAGCCACTCACGGGGCAGCACGAACGCGAGCAACGCCTCGGCGCCCTCGGCCAGGTGGACGAAGGCGCGGTCGACGCGCTGCTGCACGTGGGCCCGCACCTCACCACGCGGCAGCCGGCTCGTGTCCACCGGGCGCCGCTGTCCGTCGCGGTAGGCCGACACCCGCACGGTGACCTGGTCCTGATCCTCGCCGCTGCGCTCCAGCTCCACGACGATGGGGGACCAGGCGGCGGCCTCGGGCGCGGGCGGACCCGCGAGCAGCTCCGCCAGCCGGTCGGCGAACCGGGGCACCGCCTCGGGATCGTCGACCTGCCACTGCACATAGGCCGCTGCCGCCGACAGCGAGGCGAACCCGCCCGGGGGCAGGTCCGGGCCGAAGGGGCCCACGGCATGCCCGTACAGCCGGTTCGGATCGCAGTCCAGGCCGGTGGCCTCCGCGCGCCGCACCAGCGCGTGCAGCCGCCCGGTCGCCTCGGGGGTGCCGGCGCCGGGGCCGGGGACCAGGGCGCCCAGGCCGTACCAGTAGCGGGCCATGACCTCTGTGGGCAGCATCCGCCCGACCCGCACGTCCGGCTCCCCCGCGACCTGCGCCACCATGCCGACCACCCGGTCGTCGGGCAGGGTCACCGCCGCCCCGCTGAACCCACCCGCGAGCGGCTGCCCGTGTCCTGAGGTCGCCTCCAGCTGCACCCACTGGTCGGCGACGAGTGTCCGGGACACGGCACGGTACCGGGCCAGCACACCCTCGTCGTAGCCCTCGGGGAAGCCGTACGCGAGCAGGGACGGGCTGCCCTGCTCCGCGCCGGGCGGCGCGAACCTGGCGGGCACCACGGGTACGTCGCGGTCCAGTTCCAGTACGGCGAGGTCCCCGGGGTCGGTGGCGCCGCCCGTCCAGCCGCCGGGCACGGTCACGGTCGCGGGCAGCCCGGCCAGCTCCGGCCGGTTCGGGAAGCTCACCGTCACCGCCGGATCGCCCAGTACGACGTGGGCACAGGTCAGCACCGTGCGGGGGGTGACGAGGAAGCCCGCCCCCACCACCATGCCCCCGCACTCGATCCGGGCGTGCCAGGAAGCGCCCCTCATGACCGGGACGTCGGCTCCGGGATGCCCGCCGCCGACGGGGGCGCCGCCTCGGCCGGCCCGGCACCCGGACGTTGCGACGACCACCCCAGGCGCACCACCAGCTGCCCCTCCGCCGCTCCCTTGGCGATGACCGCACCGGCCTCCGCGGTCAGCTTCACGCCGAACTCCAGCTCCACCGAGTCGGGAGACAGGCTGCCGTCGCGGAACACGCGCAGCGCGGACTGGGCCGCCGAGCGCACCCCGTCCAGGGCGCCCTCGAAGGTTCTGGACGCCTGGGCCGCCGGGCCACCGTCGCCGCGGCCGACCAGGCGGGTCCCGGCCCCGGGCTCCACGCTCTCCACGACGACCACGGCGCCGTCGTCCGTGGTGAACTCCAGCAGTCTGCCCATGGTGTCCATCGCCCCCGTGCGCTCGGTCTACGGCCAAGTCCATTGTGACGGCAGCTCCCTGACGGTGTCTCGGGATGCGCCGGACCAGGTCGTCAGCCCTGGCGGAAAGCCGCCAGGGCGCGTTTCCGCCGTCGACGGTCAACACCCGGGCAACAAGCGGCACATGACACTCGTCACAGCACGCGAGCCACTCGGACCGACACCCCCCGACGAGAAGAGGCGTGGATGACCAGAGGACCAGTCGGACGCGGAGCGGCACTGCTGGTGGCGGGGCTGGTCGGCGCCCTGCTCCCGGCGGGACCCGCGGCGGCGGGGGGACACACCGCCCCGCACTCCCCGGGGCCCGCGACCACGGCCACCGCGGTCACGACGGCCGCCGCGGCCACCACGGCCACCACGGCCACCACCGTCACCCTCGTCACCGGCGACAAGGTGACCGTCACCGACCTCGGGCACGGGAAGAAGGCGGTCACCGTGCAGCGGCCCAAGGGGGCCACCGGAGCCGTGCGGACGCAGCAGAGCCGCGGCGGGATCAGCGTCGTACCGGACGAGGCGCTGCCGTATCTGCGGGCCGGGACGCTGGACCGGCGGCTGTTCGACGTGAGCGGACTGATCCGGCAGGGACTGACCGATGCCAAGGCAGCCGCGACCCCTCTGATCGTGACCTACGGCAGGGGCGCGCGGGCCGCCGCCCCGGCCGGCACCGAACGCACCCGCAGCCTGCCCAGTCTCCGCGGGGCCGCCGTCGAGGCCGGCAAGGGGCTGGGACGTACCTTCTGGCGGTCGTTCACACACCGCGACGGCGTCGCCGAGGTGTGGCTGGACGGCAGGGTCAAGGCCGACATGGCCGAGAGCAACGCGCAGATCGGCACGCAGGCGGCCTGGGACGCGGGGCTGACGGGCAAGGGGGTCACCGTCGCCGTCCTCGACACGGGAGTCGACCTCGGCCACCCCGACCTCGAGGACCGGGTCACCACGACCAAGAGCTTCATCGACGGGGAGGAGGTCGCCGACCGCAACGGGCACGGCACGCACGTCACCTCCACCGTCGGCGGCAGCGGCGCCGCCTCCGACGGCAAGGAGAAGGGGGTCGCGCCCGACGCCACCCTCGCCGTCGGCAAGGTGCTCAGCGACCAGGGCTCGGGCAGCGAGTCGCAGATCATCGCCGGGATGGAGTGGGCGGCACGGGACGTGCACGCCCGGATCGTGTCCATGAGCCTGGGCTCCACCGAGCCCAGCGACGGCACCGACCCGATGGCCGAGGCGGTGAACACGCTCTCCAAGGAGACCGGCGCGCTCTTCGTCGTCGCCGCGGGCAACACCGGCGCCCCGTCCTCGATCGGCTCGCCGGGCTCCGCCGACGCGGCCCTCACCGTCGGCGCGGTCGACTCCGCCGACCAGGCGGCCTACTTCACCAGCGCCGGCCCCCGTTACGGCGACAACGCCCTCAAGCCCGACATATCGGCCCCCGGCGTCGACATCCTCGCCGCCCGCTCCCAACTCACCGACGGCAGCGGCTACTACACCTCCATGAGCGGTACGTCCATGGCGACCCCGCACGTCGCCGGGGTCGCCGCCCTGCTCGCCCAGGAGTATCCCGACTGGTCCGGCGCGCAGCTGAAGGACGCGCTGATGTCCGGCTCGAAGCAACTCGACGCCCCCGCCTACCTGTTGGGCGCGGGGCGGGTCAGCGTGCCGGACGCCGTCGAGGCACAGGTCACCGCCACCGGCAGCACCGACCTCGGCTTCTACAGCTGGCCGTACGACCAGGACAAGCCGGTCACCCGGACCGTCACCTACACCAACTCCTCCGACCAAGCCGTCGAGTTGAAGCTGTCCGTGACCGGCTCCCCGGACGGCGTCGCCACCCTCGCCGGCACCTCCCTCACCGTCCCGGCCCACGGCACCGCCTCCACCACGGTCACCGGCGACGGCTCCAAGGCGCCGGTCGGCGAGACCAGCGGGCAGATCGTGGCCACGAGCCCCTCCGGCGACGTCGTCGCACACACCGCGTTCGGGCTGGTCAAGGAGGAGGAGCGGTACACGCTCACCGTCCACGTCAAGGACCGCTCCGGCGCGTCCACCGCCGCCGACCTCACCCTGCAGCGGCTCGCGGCGGGCGAGGACGCCCAGCCGGCCCACGTCGGCGACTCCGGCACGCTCCGGCTGCGGCTGAGGCCCGGCACCTACTCCCTCGCCGGCTTCCTCGACGTGCGCGGCAGCCACGGCGCCGACTCCCTCGGCCTCGGCCTCCTCGCGGCACCCGAGATCACCCTCGACCACGACCAGGACGTCACCCTGGACGGACGCCGGTTGCGGGAGATCAAGGCCCGGGTGGACCGGCGCACCGAGACCCACCAGCTCCTCATGGAGTACGACCGGCAGGCGAACGGCGCCGACCTCTTCGACGCCGTCCAGGTGCCCCTCACCTACGACAGCGTCTTCGCCGCGCCCACGGCCAAGGTCACCCGGGGCGGCTTCGAGTACCGGACCGTGTGGCGGCTGGCGAAGCCGCAGCTGGAGGTCGAGGGCGTCGGCGAGGCGACCGTACAGCCGGGCGGCACGCTGATCGCGGGCCGGACCAGGCTGCCGCTCGTCGACGCCGGCGACGGACCCTTCACCGGTGTCTCGGGCAAGGCGGTGCTCGCGCACCTCGCCGACGGCGCCGACCCGGCCGCGCTCGCCCAGGCCGCGCAGGAAGCCGGCGCCAGGGCGCTGTTCGTGACGGACGACGCGCCCGGCCGGCTGATGGCCTGGTGGGGCACCGACGACAACGCCGACCGGCCGCTGCAGATCGCCACGGTGAACACGGCCGACGCGGCCCGGCTGCGCGCGCTGCGCTCGGTCGACATGACCGGCACGGCCGACTCCCCGTACGTGTACGACCTGTCCGAGGGGCACCGGGGCGCGATCCCGGACCGGGACCTCACCTACCGGCCGACCGACCGCCAACTGGCCGACCTCCACGTGAAGTTCCACGCGGCCCGGCCGGTGGACGGCGGCGAGTTCCGGTACTCCGTCACCGACACCTTCCCGATCGGCCTGGGCTTCCAGGAGCGGGTCCACCTGCCCGCCGAGCGCACCGACCACGTCTCCACCGGCCCCGGCCAGCTGTGGCACGAGTCCGTCGCGATCGGCGACGGCACCCTGGAGGAGCGCAGCGGACTGGTGCGGTACGAGGGTGGCTCGCGTCCGGTGCTGAACTGGTTCCGGCCGGTGTGGCACCCGTGGCTCGGCACCGGTCTCGGCTGGGGGCAGCAACGCGCCGGGAACGAGATCCAGCTGAACACCCCCGGCTGGGGCGACTCCGGGCCCGACCACACCGGGTTCGGCGACGTCTGGAGCACGGACAGCGGCATGAGCCAGACCACCGCGGTGTACCTCGACGGCACGCTCGTCGACCGGGGCAGGAGTTCCGCCGCGTACGTCTGGGACGCGCCCGCCGACGCGCACACCTACGAGGTCGTCACCGACACCGCGCTCGACGCGGACCGCTGGCCGCCGGCCACCAAGGGACACAGCGAGTGGACCTTCCGGTCGGCGGTGACACCGGAGGACCACTGGACCTACCTGCCGCTGATCAACCTCGCGTACGACATCGACACCGATCTCGCGGGGACCGTGCGGGGCGGGCAGCGGATCCCGGTCGGGCTCGGCGCGCAGTACGTCGCGGGTGCCGCCGGTACCGGGACCCTGACCGGGGGCCGGCTGGAGGTGTCGTACGACGACGGCAGCACCTGGACGTCCGTCCCGCTCAACGGCGCGGACGCCTCCTGGCGCGGCACGCTGACCGTGCCGCGCGGTGCGTCGTCCGTCTCGCTGCGGGCCTCGGCGCACGACGACGAGGGCGGGTCGGTGTCGCAGGAGATCATCCGGGCGGTGCCGGTGAGGTGACCTACGGCTGGGGGCGGCGCACGATCCCTCTGATCACCCCCAGCTCCACCAGGTCCTGCGGCCGGATCCGCAGCTGCTCGGCGGTCGCCTCCACCTCCTCCGTCGGCCGTTTGAGTATGGCGGCCGCCAGTTCCGGGGCGATCACCGAGAAGTAACCGTCCGGCGTGGCCCAGGTGTTGCCCGGGGCGGCCAGCGCCAGGGCCCCGCCGGAGCCGCCCTCGCCGATGACGAGGGTGGTGACCGGGACCCGGGCGGACGCCACCGCCCCGAAGACCTCCGCGATCGCCGCGCCGGCCCCCTGCCGCTCCGCCTCCGCGTCGTTGGCGGCGCCCGGGGTGTCCACCAGCGTCAGCACCGGGATGCCGAGCCGGTCCGCGAGCCGGATCAGCCGGGCGGCGGTGCGGTACCCGGCGGGCCGGGTGCCGGTTCCGGTCTGCGCGGCGAACGCGACGGTACGGCCGTTCCGCTCACCGAACCCGCACAGCATGCCGCCGGGATCCGTACCCCCGCACCGGTCCCCGCAGATGTCGCGCCGGTGGGTGAAGTAGGCGTCCAAGTAGGCCCGGGCGCGCGGGCGTTCGGGGGAGCGTGCCCGGCGGACGGCCTCCCAGCCGGTGGCGGGCAGGTCGGCAATGCCGAGGGCCGCCGGCACGGGGGCCTCCTGCGCGGGGGTGGTGAGCAGCCGGAGCCACTGCCCCAGCGTCTCCCGCAGTTCCTCGGGCCGTACCACCGCGTCCGCCGAGCCCGCCGCCACCTGCCCCTCGGCGGTGTAGGCCGCCGGGTCGGCGTCCGCGGGCCGGACCCGGGAACCCGCGAAGCCCACCTGGGCGCCCGGCAGGGCCAGGACGACATCCGCTCCGGCGCCGAGCGTGGCCCAGCCGCCGCCGGTCGTCGGGTCCCGCACCACCGCGACCTGCGGCAGCCCGGCCTCCCGGGTGAGCGCCGACTGCCGGGCCACGCGCTGGAGCTGGCTCAGCGCGAGCATGCCCTCCTGCATCCGGCTGCCCCCGGTCGCGATCAACGGCACGACCGGCAACCGGTGCGCGCGGGCGTGGCCGTACGCCGCCTGAAGACGGTCTCCGGTGCGTTCGCCGAGGGAGCCGCCCAGGAAGCCGAACTCGAAGGCGATCAGTACGGCCGGGGTGCCCTCGACGCTCGCGGTGCCGCAGACGACCGACTCCTCCTCGCCGGTGCGTTCGGCGGCACGGGCGCGCGAGGCGTCGTAGCCCTGCCAGCCGAGGGGGCCGTCGGGCGTCGAATCCCTTGCCGGACAGGGGAGTTCGCCGAAGCTGTCCGGGTCCGCGACCAGGGACAGGACCTCCCGGGCCGAGCGGCGCTCAGACATCGGCCAGTGCCCGCTTCATGATCTTCCCCATGTCGTTGCGGGGGAGCGCGTCCAGGTAGCGCACGACGCGGGGGCGCTTGTGCGGGGCGAGACGGCGGGCCACATGGTCGGCCAGCTCCTCGGCGGCGGGCGGCGTCCGCGGGTCCGCGGGGACGACCCAGGCGACGATCCGCTCGCCCAGGTCCGCGTCCGGCTCCCCGGTGACGGCCGCCTCCCGCACCCCCGGATGCTCCAGCAGCGCGTTCTCGATCTCACCGGCCCCGATCTTGTACCCGCCGCTCTTGATCAGGTCCGTGGCCTTGCGCCCGACGATCCGCACATAGCCGTCGGGCTCGCGGACGGCCATGTCACCGGTGCGGAAGAACCCGTCGGCGGTGAACGCGGCGGCCGTGGCGTCGGGCCGGTTCAGATACTCGGTGAACAGGTTCGGCCCGCGCACCTGGATCTCGCCGACGCTCTCCCCGTCGTGCGCGGTGATCGGCGTCCCGTCCTCCTCCACGAGCCGCAGCTCGACACCGGGCAGCGGTACGCCCACGGTGCCCGCGCGCGGCTCGCCGTCGGCCCGCACGCTGGTGTTCATCAGCGTCTCCGTCATGCCGTACCGCTCGATCACCCGCCGCCCGGCCGCCGCCGCGATCCGCTCGTGGTCGTGCACGGGCAGCGCGGCCGAGCCGGAGACCAGCAGCCGGGCCCGCCCGAGGGCGGCGGCCAGCTCCGGGTCCGCCGGCAGGGTCTCGGCGATGCGGTGGTACATCGTCGGCACCCCGAACAGCATGGTGGCGCCGGCGTTCAGCTCCCGTGCCACGCCCTCGGTGGAGAACCGGCCCAGGTGGCGGACGCTGCCGCCCCGGCGCAGCGGGCCGAGGACGCCCAGCACGAGCCCGTGCACATGGAACAGCGGCAGCCCCTGTACGAGCACATCGTCCGCCGTCCACTGCCAGGCGTCGGCGAGCGCGTCCAGGGTGGTGGCGAGGGCCCGACGGGGCAGGACGGCACCCTTGGGCGGGCCGGTGGTACCGGAGGTGTAGACGATCAGCGCCGGGTCCTCGCCGGTGGCCGTCTCCTCCGGTACGGCGCCGTGCCGGGCGGACGCGTCGACGTCGATCCGCTCCAAACCGTCCAGTGGCGGCGGGAGTTGGGCGTCCGGCGCGGCCAGTACCAGCTTCGGCGCGCTGTCGGAGAGGATGTGCGCGAGTTCCTTCTCGCCCGACTTCGGGTTCAGCGGCACCGCGGCCGCCCCGGCGAGCAGCACGCCCGTCACCGCGACGGCGGTCTCCAGCTCCGGCGTGGCCCACACGGCCACCCGGCCGGCACCGCGCAGCCGGGCGGCGAGCGCACCGGCGGCCCCGGCCAGCTCGCCGTACGTCAACGACCGTTCGCCGAACCGCAGGGCGATCCTCCCCCAGACTTCGTCCGGGGGGACCCCCATCTCGCTGCGCTCGCCCGGACCGCCCGTCAGAGCGGGGAAGAGGGAGGACACGCGGCGCACTCCTAACTGTCGGTTGACCGTCGCCACCTTCCTACACCAGGAACCCGGTCCCGACGACCGTGCTCAAGTCCGCCGCGAGCCGCAGCTCGGCCGCGCGCAGCGCGGGATGCTCCAGCCCGTGCAGCCGGGCCCGGTCCACATCGCCGTCGTGCGGCGGCGGCCGGCCGGTCGCCGGGGTGGAGTCGTCCACGACGACCGTCCCGCCGGGCGCGAGCAGCCGCTCGACGTCCGCGGGCTCGTCCCCGGGCACCTTGCCCTGCCCGCCCCTGCCGAGGACGAGCAGATCGCAGGGCCCGCTCCACGCTGTACGGCCGCACCCCGGCGCCGCGCCCGAGCCAAGCCAGGCCAGGCCCACCCCGAGCCCGGTCCCGGTCTCCCCGATCCGGGCCGTCGCCCCACCGGCCAACGCGTGCAGCAGGCGGCCCTGTTCGGGGCGGCAGGAGTAGGGGAAGCGGTGGGAGCGGGCGGCGGCGAGGGCGTCCGAGACGAGCGCCGGGAGCCCGTCGACACCGGTGTACGCGTCGGTACCGGTCAGTGCCACGGCACCGCATCCTGCCTGTCTCAGGCGGCCGCCTCCATGATGTCGGCCACGACGCAGCTGACGTTGTCGGGGCCACCCGCCTCGTTGGCCGCCGTGATGAGGGCCCGCACGACGTCGCCCGGTGCGGTGGAGGCGCCGAGGGCCTCCCGGATCCGCGCGTCCGGCACCACCTCGGTCAGCCCGTCGGAGCACAGCAGATACCGGTCCCCCTCCCGGACCTCCTGCAGGCGCACGTCCGGCACCGGGTCCATCCCGCCGGCCAGGGCCTTGAGCAGCAGCAAGGAGTGCGGCTCCACCCGGTGATCCCGGGTTATCCGGACCAACTCCCCGTCCCGCAGCAGATACGCCCGTGAGTCCCCGACGTGGGCCAGCGCGAGCCGCGCGCCCGTCCACAGCAGCGCCGTCAGTGTGGTGCCGACCTCCTGGGTGCCCTCGGCCACGTCGCCCACCGCCTCACCCGCGGAGCGCACCGCGTCCTCCAGCACGGTCAGCACCTCGTCCGCGGGCAGTTCCCCGGCCTCGTCCAGGAACCGCAGAGCCTCCACCGCCGCGCTGCTCGCCGGCGCCCCCGCGGGGCCGAAACCGTCGGCCACGGCGAGCAGCCTGCGGCCCGCGTACACGGTGTCCTGGTTGGCGGGGCGGACGAGCCCGCGGTCGGAGTGGGCGGAACAGTGCAGTTCCAGCATGATGGTGTGGTCCCTTCTCGACTGGTCGGTCAGCTGGTCCACGAGGAACGCGGCGAGATCCCGCCGTACGGCCGTCTCCGCCTCGACCCGCGCCCAGTAGGCCCGGATCGTCCGCGCGGCGTCCCCGGGGTCCAGGGCGCACACCGCGCGGATCTCGGCCAGCGGCATGCCCAGCCGCCGTAGCCACGCCACGAGCCGGGCCTGCCGCATCTGCTCGACGGCGTAGTAGCGGTAGCCGGTGTCCGGGTCGACCCGGGCGGGCCGCAGCAACTCCAGCTGGTCGTACAGCCGCAGGGCCTTCGGCGAGAGCCGGCTCGCCCTCGCGAAGGCGCCGATCGTCAGCAGCTCCATGAGCACCTCGCGTTCCTCGTCCTCCGCCACCGATGCTGGGGCTTCACCGAAGGTGAAGGTCAACCGCGGTGCTCCGGTTCCCGGCCAGTTGTTAGCCTCGCTGCTGCCCCGAACCGTCGTACGACAGGGAGTCCGCCGTGCCCCGCATCGCCCTCGCCACCTACGACCCCGGCGCCGAGCCCGGCAAGGACACCGACCTGCCGGAGCTGGTGCGGGCGCTCAGGGACGCGGGGGCCGAGGCGGAGGCCCGGTACTGGGACGACCCGGACGCCGACTGGGGCGGCTACGACCTCGTCGTCATACGCTCCACCTGGGACTACAGCTGGCGGGCCGCGGAGTTCGGGGCCTGGGTGGACCGGGTCGGCGCGCTGACCCGGCTCGCCAATCCGGCGCCCGTGGTGCGCTGGAACACCGACAAGCGCTACCTCGGCGAGCTGGCGGCGGCCGGTGTGCCCACCGTCCCCACGCGCTACCTCGCACCGGGCGAGCCGGCCGGCCTGCCCGGCGACCACGAGTACGTGATCAAGCCGACCTCGGGCGCCGGCGCCCGGTTCGCCGCCCGCTACACCCCCGACCAGCGCGAGACGGCGGTACGGCAGCTCGCCCGGATGCACGCCGAGGGCTTCACCGCGATGGTCCAGCCGTACATGCGCGGGATCGACACCGGCGGGGAGCGGGCGCTGCAGTTCTTCGGCGGCCGGCTGCTGCACGCCAGCCGCAAGGGCGCGGTCCTCGCGCCCGGTACGCCGTACGACGCGGACAAGGTGGCGCATCCCGACCTGGAACGGTGGCAGCCGACGGAGGCCGAACTGGCGGTCGCCGAGAAGGCGTTGGACGCGGTGCCCGGTGGTTCCGAGTTGCTGTACGCGCGGGTGGATCTCGTGGACGGCGAGGATGGGGAACCCCGGCTGATGGAGCTTGAGTTGGTGGAGCCGAATCTGTTTCTTCGGCTGCATCCGGGGTCGCTGGAGCGGGTTGCGCAGGCGGTGCTGGCGGCCGCGGACCAGCGCCCACCGGGGCTTTGGGGCGCCTAGCGCACCGTCTCTCGGCATGCCTCCGCATACGCCCGCACCAGCGGCCGGTGTCCGTCCTCCCTCCGCCACGCCAGCACATAGCGGCTCGGGCCGATGCCCCGGACCCGGCGGGTGGTGACGCCGCCCCGGGTGATCAGGGGGGCGTTGCCCTCCGCCACCAGGCAGACGCCCAGGCCCGCGACCAGGGCCTCGTACGTCTCCTCCGCCCCGGAGATCTCCGCGCCGATCCGGGGCGGCCGGCCTGCGCGGGCATCCAGGGCGAGCCAGTGGTCCCGCAGCCGGCCCGTGCTCTCGGGCAGGGCCAGGAACGGCTCGTCCAGCAGGTCGGCGAAGTCGATCTCGGGACGGGCGGCGAGGGGATGCGCCTCGGGCAGGGCCAGCAGCCGGGGTTCCTCGGCGACCACCGTCCAGGCGTAGCGCTCCTCGTCGGGCAGCGGCAGCCAGACGAAGGCGACGTCCACGGTGCCGTCCGCCAGGCCCGCCGTCGGATCGTCCCAGCTCATCTGGCGCAGCCGGACCGTCGTCTCCGGGTGCGCGGCGGTGAAGCGGGAGCGGATGGCCGGCAGCAGCCCGCCCCGGCCCGGACTGGTGCTCATGCCCACGACCAGCGTGCTGCGCTCGGCCGCCTTGGCCGCCTCCACCGCCGCCGCGCCCGCCTCCCATGCGGCCAGCACCCTGCGCGCGTGCGGCAGCAGCGCCTCGCCCGCGCCCGTCAACGCCACCCCGTGCCGGTCACGGCGGAACAGCTCCGCCCCCAGCTGCCGCTCCAGCGCCCGGATCTGTTTGCTCAGCGCGGGCTGGGAGACGTACAGCCGGTCGGCGGCGCGCGTGAAGTGCAGTTCCTCGGCGACCGCGACGAAGTAGCGCAGATCGCGGGCGTGGACGTCCATGGTCATGGCCGTTGGTTATCACCGAGGGTCTTGGACGGGCAACGGGATGCGGCCGCAGTGTTGGTCGTGTCGAACCCGACGAGTCCATGGAGAGTTGTGATGAACAAGGTCTGGCTGGTGACCGGCGCGAGCAGCGGTTTCGGGCGGGCGATCACCGAGGCGGCCGTCGCCGCCGGTGACGTGGTGGTCGGCGCGGTCCGGCGCCCCGAGGCCCTGGACGACCTGGTGACCGCCCATCCCGACCAGGTGGAGGCGCTGCGGCTGGACGTCACCGACGTGACCGCGGTCGAGGCGGCGGTCCGCGATGTCGTGGCCCGGCACGGGCGGATCGACGTGCTGGTCAACAACGCGGGCCGCACCCATGTCGGCGCCGTCGAGGAGACCACCGACGCCGAGCTGCGCGACCTGTTCGACCTGCACTTCTTCGGCCCGGCGGCGCTCGTCCGGGCGGTGCTGCCGCACCTGCGGGAGCGGCGCTCGGGCGCGATCGTGCAGATGAGCAGCATGGGCGGCCAGATGTCCTTCGCGGGCTTCGGGGCGTACAGCGCGACGAAGTTCGCCCTGGAGGGCCTGTCCGAGGCGCTCGCCGACGAGGTGCGGGAGTACGGCGTCAAGGTGCTGATCGTCGAGCCGGGTGCGTTCCGGACCTCGCTGTTCGAGGCCGACCGGGCCGGGACCAGCTCCGACACCGGGGTGTACGGCAGGGTCGGCGAGACCCGTGCCGTCGTCGCCGGCGGACACGGCAGCCAGCCCGGCGACCCGGCCAAGGCGGCCGCCCTGATCCTGGCCGCGCTGGAGGCCGAGGACACCCCGCTGCGGCTGCCGCTCGGCGACGACGGCGTGAGCGCGGTCCTGGGCCACCTCGCTCAGGTCCGCGAGGAGGTCACCGCCTGGGAGAAGCGCACGCGGGCGACGGCCTTCGACGCCTGACCTAGGTGATGACGGCCGTCCGCTGGAGCAGCCCCCAGGTGAACTCGGCGACCACCTCGTGCCGTACGCCGTCCGGGCCGGGCGCGGTGAAGGCGAGCCCCCACCGGGTCGGCGCGGTGCCCTCCAGCGGGCGGGCCGGGGCGAAGGCGCGGGCGGCCTCGTCCACCGTGCAGGACCAGGGGACCAGGTCGTCCAGGGTCTCAAGCCGGGGCGCCGGGGCACCGGGCGCGCGCACCAGCCACTCGTTCCACACCGCCCCGTCCGGCCCGACCAGCACCTCGAAGCGCAGGCCGGGCCAGAGCGGCAGGGCCCAGCGCCGGGCCTCGCAGTCGACGTCGCCGAGGCGGCGCGGGAGGACGGATTCCGGGTCGCCCAGAACCGAGCGGTAGCGGGCGGCGGCGGACCGGGCCCTCGGCGAGCGGACCATCGCCTGCCAGCGCTTGTTGGTCTCCCGCATCTCGGCGAGGGACACCCCGAGGCGGTGCCGGGCATCCTCGACCAGATCCGGGTTGTGGTCGGCCATGCGGCGCAGCAGCACCAGCTGGAAGTCGAGATCCATGGCACCCATGGTGCCCGGCGCCCGCCGGTGTCCGCTTCGACCCATTGCCCGCGCAACGCGGCATGACTAGCCTGTGTTCGTCATGCCGATCGCCTGTTGATATCTCGAACATCTCGGTGTCGATATGTCGGACGGGCGCTTAGACCCAAGGGAGGGGGCCGGACGTGGGACGCCTCGTGCCTGCCGTGACCCGGGCTCTCGACATTCTTGAGCTGTTCCTCGACGGGGACGGGACGCTCTCCGCCCCCGACATCGTGCGCAAGCTCCAGCTGCCGCGCACCACCGTGCACGAGCTGGTCACCACGCTCGCCGCACGGTCGTACATCGTGCAAGTGCCGGGACAGCCAGGACGCTACCGGCTCGGCGTACGCCCGTACCAGCTCGGCAGCCGCTACGCCGAGCAGCTGGACCTCGCCGCCGAGGGCCAGCAGGTGGCCCGCTCGGTCGCCGAGACCTGCGACGAGACGGTCCACGTGGCGATCCTCGAGGGCACCGACGTCATCTACATCGCCAAGGTCGACTCCACGCACGCCGTCCGTATGGTCTCCGCCGCCGGCCGTCGGCTCCCCGCCCACTGCACCTCCGTCGGCAAGATGCTGCTGGCCTCGCTGCCGGAGCAGGAGCTCACGGCACGGATCCCGGACGACGCAGAGCTGACCGCGATGACGCCCAACAGCATCACCGACCCCGCCGTTCTGCGCGAGGCGCTCGCGGAGATCCGGCAGCGGGGCATCGCGGTGGAGAGCCGCGAGTCCAACCCGGACGTGAGCTGTGTGGCCGCTCCCGTGAACGACCGTACGGGCCAGGTGGTCGCGGCCCTGTCCATCTCGGTCCCCATGATCCGCTGGAGCGACGAGCGCCGGACCGAGCTGGAGCAGCTGGCGGCGAAGGGCGCGGCCGAGCTGTCGGAGCGACTGGGCCACCGGAGCGCGGCGTGAGCGCCGGGTACGAGGTCGCCGTACGGGCGGAGGCGGAGCTGGGCGAGGGGCCGACCTGGGACCCGGTGACGGGCCGGCTGACATGGCTCGACATCCTGGGCATGCGCGTCAACACCTACGACCCGGCCACGGCCCGGCGCACGGTGCGGACGACGGAGCAGCACGTGGGCGCGGTCAAGCCCCGCGCGGGCGGCGGCCTGGTCCTCAACCTGCGGGACGGGGTGGGCCTGCTGGACCCGGACGACACGTTCCGCTGGCTGCACCACGAGCCGGTCGCGGGCCGCCGCGCGAACGAGGCCGCGGTGGCACCCGACGGCTCGTTGTGGGCCGGCACCATGCGGTACGACGAGGCGCCGGGCGGCGGCACGCTGACCCGCCTGACCGGCGGCGGCACCGCGGATACGGTCCTGTCCGACGTCACGGTCAGCAACGGCACGGGCTGGAGCCCCGACGGCCGCCTCATGTACTACGTCGACACTCCCACCCGCCGGGTGGACGTCTTCGACCACGACGGCGAGCGCGTCCACGACCGCCGCCCGCTCGTGGAGATCGAGGAGGGCGCGGGCTTCCCGGACGGCCTGACGGTCGACGCGGAGGGTTGTGTGTGGGTGGCGTTGTGGGACGGGGGCGCGGTGCGCCGCTATACGCCGGGCGGTGCGCTGGACCGGGTGATCAGCCTGCCCACCCCGCGTACGACGGCCTGCGCGTTCGGCGGCGCCGACCTGACCGACCTGTACATCACGACAGCCCGCGTCGGCCTGCCGGCCCCGCATCCGCTGTCGGGCTCGGTGCTGGTGGTTCCGGGGGCGGGCAAGGGGCTGCCCCAACCGGCGTTCAGGGGCTGAGCCGGGGAGGGGCCCCTGCTTGGCAGTTCCCCGGGGGCGCCGGGCCGTGTCCACATGCGGCTACCGCCGCGTGGGCGCGACCAGCCCCCACCCGCAGCCGGACGTCGGCCTACACCACCCCCGCCGCCTTCAGCTCCTCAGCGGTCAACGGCGGTCCGGCCAACGGGGGTTGCAGCGGTCCCACCGCCGCAGCGAGCAGCACGCTCGGGGTCAGCAGTACCTGTGCCCCGCGTTCCAGGGACGTCACGTCCGTCACCCGGCGCGCCATGCGTCCGTTGCCCGTCGCGGTGTACATCAGGCGGTCGACGTAGGCGGACAGGAGCCGGTCCCGCAGAGTGGGGCCGTGCTCCGTCGCGCCGGGGTGGAACACGTCCTGGCCGAGGGCGAGGTCCCAGGCCGCGCGGACCGGGGAGGCGACCGCCCGCTGCACGCGGCGGGCCAGCCCCGGCGCGCCCCAGCCGTGCCGTCGTATCTCCTGGCGGAGCCGCACCGCGCTCTGGGCGGCGACGGACAGCCCGTGGCCGTAGACCGGGTTGAACACGGCCAGCGCGTCGCCGATGACGGTGAAGTTCTCGGGCCAGGCCGGCATGCGCTCGTAGAAGTGGCGGCGGTTGAGCGTGGCGCGGGTGACCGACACGTCGGACAGCGGTTCGGCCCGCTCCAGCAGTTCGCCGAGCACCGGATGCCGCAGCTTGTCCCGGGCGAAGGGCACGAACTCCTCGTTCGCGGCGGTGGGTTCGCCGCCCCGGGTGCCCTGCAGGGTGACGATCCAGCGGCCGTTCTCGATGGGGAGGAGGAAGCCGGAGCGGCCGGGACCGTCGCCTCGCGGATCGAGTTGCAGGTTGACCACCGGGAAGCCCTCCCGGGCCGCCTCGGGGGCGAGGAAGAGCCGGCTCGCGTAGACCAGGCCCGGGTCGACCTCGCGGATCCGCGGCGCGGGCAGCCCCAGGTCCGCGAGCCAGCGCGCGGCCCGGGAGCCGCGCCCGGTGGCGTCGACCACGTGGCCGGCCGCAAGGGTGCGCTCGGCGCCGTCCCGGGCCCGGACCCGTACGCCGGTGACGGCGGCGTCGGTGCCGGTGAGGCCGAGCGCCTCGGTGCCGTCGAGGAGTTCGATCCGCTCGTCGGCGAGAACGCGTGCCCGGATCGTCGCGTCCAACAGGTCCCGGCCGGCCAGGATCACATGGTGGGACTCGGGCCAGCGCCGGAACCAGCCCTGCGCGGAGAGCGCCACCATGCCGGTGGTGACCGGATGCCGGCGGCCCCCGGCGGCCTTCAGCGCGTCGGTGATGCCCGGCAGCAGCTCCTCCACGGCCCGTACCCCGCCCGACCACAGCATGTGGGCGTGCCGGGCCTGCGGGAGCCCCTTGCGGGGTTCGGGGCCCTCGGGCAGGGCGTCCCGTTCGACGACGACGACCCGGTCGGCGGAGTCGGCGAGCGCGCGCGCCGCGAGCATGCCGGTGTGGGATCCCCCCAGCACGACGGCGGTTCTTGCGGGGGAGGAGGGTTCACTCATGCGCGGACACGCTCTCTGCCGGGGCGGCCGCGCGGGCGCGTACCGCCGTGATCTCGTCGGGGTGGCGGAGGGCTTGGGACACGGCGTGGATCTCCTGGAGCAGGTAGGCGGTGTCGGGGCCGGACGGGGCGCCGGTGCCGTCGGCGCGCGGCGGCCGCTCGGCGCCGGCCGCGTCCAGCAGCGCCACGGCGGCGGCGAGGGCCCTGGCGCGGGCCGGCTCGTGACCGAGGGCGAGGGCGGCCTCGTACGACCGCTCGCGCAGGTCCTCGTCCAGGTGCCGGGAGAGTTGCAGCAGGGCGTCGCGGATGAACGTCTCGCGGCGGATCAGGCGCAGTTCGGCGGGGGCCTGCGGGGCGAAGGGCTCGCGTTCGCCGGTGACGGTCCGCGTCAGCTGGTAGAGGGGGCCGAGGGCGCGGTGGCGCAGCCGGACGTGCCAGCGCTCGTGCAGATACTGGCCGACGTGCGGGACGATGAAGCCCACCGCGACCAGGGTGGCGGAGACGCACGCGCCCGCCGGCGCCACATTGGTGCTCAGCCAGTCCAGGTCGTGGCCGGTCCACCGGGCCATGACGGCGGTGAGTTTGGCCGCGTCGAAGAAGAGGTTCGTGGCATAGCCGACGCCCAGCAGCCTGAGCCCCCAGCGCAGCCAGGCGTCGAGGCCGTCGGTGCGGATCCAGTTCCAGATCAGCCGGGCCGTGATCGAGCAGGCCACGGTGTGCGCGAGGAGGTAGAGCAGGATCTCCTCGCGCATGAAGGGGGTGGTGGCGTAGTAGGTGTCCAGGTCCCGCACCCGCTCCACCGGCACGTCGGCGAGGGCGAAGAGCACCCACAGGGCGACGACCACGCCCGCGTAGACGGCCACGACCCACCGGGTCACCCGGCGGGTCTGGGCCGAGTCGGAGCGGCCGTTGCGCCAGGCGGTGATCAGCAGCAGCCAGGACGCGCACAGCGCGGTGAGCAGGGAGTACACCCAGGGCGCGGAGATGTTCGGCACGCCGGTGACCCGGTTGGTCCAGGCGATGGTCCGCGGGGCCGCGAAGACGAACACCGCGCAGGCGAACAGCAGCAGTCCGCCGACGGCGCGCAGCATCGGGTCCCGCCACATCTTTATGATGCTGGGCAGTTTGATCGCCAGGGCGGCGGTCAGGACGGCCGTCGGGATCCAGAAGGAGATGGACACCTCGTCGAGGAATCCCGGGAAGTCGAGCGCCGAGTTCACCGCGAGGCTCCCCCCTTCTTCGACGCCCGGTTCGCCTGCGGGGCGCTGGATGCGGGTGCGCTCGCCTGCTCGCGTCCGCGATAGCCGAGGGTCCGCTGTACGGGGCCGAGGGACCGTTGCGCCGGGCCGAGGGGGGCGCCGGCGCCGGAGCCGGTGAGGTGGGGCCGGAACAGGGCGGCCAGGCGGTACCCGAAGTCGTCCGCCTCGGCCTCGTCGGCCTCCCTCGAGCCGTTGCGGGCGGCCACCGTCAGGGGCATGCCCCGCCAGCCGGGTGCGTCGGCCAGCGCGCGGGCCGCCGCGTCACCGGCCAGGTGGGAGTGCCGGTGCCCGGTGTGCAGATGCCACAACTCATGGCCCAGAATGACCAGTTGCTGTACGGCCTCGGCCCGCTCCTCCACGATCACCAGGTCGAAGTCGGCGAACTCCAGCCACAGTCCGGTGACCTCGATCTCGTCCGGGATGCGCTCGAAGCGCACCTCGACCGGCCGTCCGCCGCGCAGTCCGGACATCTCCTCGCACAGCGCCCGGCACAACTCCCGTACGTCGTCCGGTGTTCCGGGCCGGGCGTGGACGGCGGCGGCGAGGTCGCCGGCCAGCGCGCGCATCGCCGAGCCCGGGCGGGTCCGCCGCAACCGTGCGGCCAGGCGTGTCATCCGCTCACGCGCGCCCGCGATGCCCATCGCCTCCCCCTTCCGCTGGGCAGAGCCTACGCGGCTGGGCGTGTCCCCGTCATGAGGTGCGGTGACCGTGGTCGAAGAGAAAACCATCGACGAGCTTGTGTCCCACCCATTGACGCGGAAGCGCTTCGAATCTACGGTCCCGTTCGAAGTTACGAGCGCTATTCGATATATCGAACAGTCCGTATACCGAACAACGTACCGGGCACGCATGCCGAACACCTGGGGACGGTGGGGCAAGGTATGGGACGACCTGGCCTGAATCGCAGGCAATTGCCGGGAGCAGCCGGGGGACCGGCAGTGGCCGCGAGTTTCGGCTTCGCCGCACTCGGCACCGGGGCCGGCGCGCTCGCCTCCACCGCGCGCACCCGTGTGCGCTACTGGAACCTCTTCAGCGGCGGCGACGGCGCCAACACGATCGCGATGCCGGACGCCTTCCGCAAGACGCACCCGGACCCGACGACGGCATCGGCGGACGTCACCTACCCCGACCCCCTCCCCGGCCAACAGATCATCCACGACCCCACCGTCCACCGGCTGGGGAACGGCCAGTACGTCGCCTACTCCACCGGCGGCATCATCGGCGCCCGCCTCTCCACGAACCTCCGCGACTGGACCGACGCGGGCAACGCCTTCACCACCCCGCCGAGCTGTACGACGCGAACGACGACGGCACCCCGAAGCTGGGCCTGAACCAGTTGGGCCGGCGTGCCGATCGGCCGGTTGTGAAGTGACTCGAAAGGATCCCATGAGCAGGAGCACCGCCCGCTTCACCCTCGACCCCGCTTTCACCGTCGGCCGGGTCGACCCCCGTGTCTTCGGCTCCTTCGTCGAACACCTCGGCCGCTGCGTCTACACCGGCATCTACGAACCCGACCACTCCTCCGCCGATGAGGCAGGACTGCGGACCGACGTCCTCGACCTGGTCCGCGAACTCGGCGTCACCGCCATCCGCTACCCCGGCGGCAACTTCGTCTCCGGCTACAGGTGGGAGGACTCGGTCGGCCCCCGAGCGGAGCGCCCCCGTCGGCTCGACCTCGCCTGGCACTCCACCGAGACCAACCGGTTCGGCCTGTCGGAATACATCGGCTTCCTCAAGAAGGTCGGCCCCCAGGCCGAGCCCATGATGGCCGTCAACCTCGGCACGAGAGGCGTCGCCGAGGCCCTCGAACTGCAGGAGTACGCCAACCACCCCTCCGGCACCGCCCTCTCCGACCTCCGTGTCGCCCACGGCGACAAGGAGCCCTTCGGTATCCGCCTGTGGTGCCTGGGCAATGAGATGGACGGCCCCTGGCAGACCGGGCACAAGACGGCACAGGAGTACGGCCGGCTCGCCGCCGAGACCGCACGGGCCATGCGCCAGGCGGACCCTGGAGTCGAACTGGTCGCCTGCGGTTCCTCCAGCCAGGCCATGCCCACCTTCGCCGAGTGGGAGGCGACCGTCCTGCAGGAGGCGTATGACCTGGTCGACCACATCTCGCTGCACGCCTACTACGAGCCCACGGACGGCGACGTGGACTCCTTCCTCGCCTCGGCCGTCGACATGGAGTCCTTCATCGAGAACGTGGTCGCCACCGCCGACCACATCGGCGCGAAGCTCAAGTCCGAGAAGAGGATCAACCTCTCCTTCGACGAGTGGAACGTCTGGTACCTCTCCCGCTGGGAGGAGCACGCCAAGGGCCTCGACCGGTCCGACTGGCCCGAGGCGCCCCGGCTGCTGGAGGACAAGTACAGCGTCACGGACGCCGTCGTCTTCGGCTCGCTGCTGATCGCCCTGCTCCGGCACGCCGACCGCGTCACCGTCGCCTGCCTCGCCCAGCTGGTCAACGTGATCGCCCCGATCATGACCGAGCCGGGGGGCCCGGCCTGGCGGCAGACGACGTTCTTCCCGTTCGCGCAGGCGTCCAGGTACGGCCGGGGCGAGGTGCTCGACGTGCGGGTGGACTCGCCGACGTACGAGACGAAGAAGTACGGCGCGACGGACCTGCTGCACGCCACGGCCGTCCGCGCGGCCGACGGCACGGTCACCGTGTTCGCCGTCAACCGCAGCCGTACGGACGCTCTGCCGCTCCAAGTCACCCTCAACGGACTGGAGTTGACGACCGTCACCGAGCACAGCGCGCTCGCGGACGCCGACCCCGACGCCCGCAACACCCTCGACGAGCCCGGGCGGGTCGTCCCGCACCCGGTCGAGGGCACCGCCCTGGCGGACGGCACCCTCACCGCCGTACTGGAACCGCTGTCCTGGAACGTGATCAGACTGGCGTGACCGGCAGCCCGCCCGTGGCCCTGCCGAGCAGCGTCAGGCGTACGGACCCCGGCCCCGACAGCGTGGTGAACTCCGAAAGGACCGCCAGCGCGAGCGTGTTGGTGCCGCGGGTGCGCAGGACGCCGTTCGGCAGGACGAAGGTGTGCTGCGGGCCCACGTTGTTGATGTACTGGCCCATGTTCCAGCCGTTGAGGAAGATCTGCGCACGGTAGGCCCGGTACGGGTCGTCCTGAAGGGTCAGCCCGATCGAGGCGTCGAGGTCGGCCGGGACCGAGAGGCGGAAGGTGGTCCGGTACCAGGTCACGCCCTGGTACCGGGCGCTGCGCGGGAAGGCCACCTGCTCCCAGTCGTGGTCCTTGAGGCCGGGCAGGTGCCAGCCCTCGCGCTCGCCGTACAGGCCGCCGTTGTTCATCGGGCCGCGCACCGGGTCGGCGGTCGCCGCGCCCTGGATCCGCCAACTCACCTGCGGTGAGGCGCCCTTGAAGGCCGCCGCCGTCAGTCCGCGCGCCACCTTCTGCGTGTCGAGCCCCTTGCCGTCCTGGTCGCGCTGCATGCGCCGCACGAGCACGGACAGCACATGCCGGCCGGGCGAGCGCAGGGAGTCACGGACGGGGAAGGCGGCGGTCGCCGCCCAACTGCCCTGCCGGACGGTCGTGTCCTTGTCCGGCACCGGCATCCGGTGGGTGCCCAGCGGCTCGCCGTCCAGCCAGGCCATCAACAGGCCCTGGGTGCCGGTGCTGTAGGCGAGCGAGACCTCCTCCAGACCGGTGGCGTCGGTGAAGGAGCCGCGGTACCAGACGTCCCCGTAGTGGAAGCCGTAGTCGTCGGCGAAGAGAACCGGCTGACCGTCGGGGACCGGCGTGGTGCTGAACGTCGTCCTCTTGTCCGCGACCGTCCAGTCCGAGTCGTCGAAGCCGGGACCGGCCTCCGGGTTCTCCCTGCGCATCCGCCAGCCGCCCAGCTCGGGCAGCCGCACCTCGGGGACGGCGGGCAGCAGGCCGGCGGTCATCAGGCTGCCGGACAGCGTGGTGCGGGTGGGCAGGGTGCGGCCGTTCCACACCAGGGTGTCGATCCCGCGCGGCCCCCACACCTCCATGCTCGTCGTATCGGTGACGTCACCCGTCAGGTGGACCTCGGAACCGCGCACTTCGGCGTGGCGCAGCAGCGCCGGGCCGTACACCAGCAGGGTGCCGGACGGGGTGTCGAACGGGAAGAGGCGTACGGCGGTGGCGTCGTCGGCGAAGAGCAGCACCAGCGGGGTCTCGGTCTCGCCCTTCTGCACCAGCACCCGGGTCAGCCCGTCCTCGCCGAGCGGGCTGCTCACATGCAGCTCGTCGCCGTTCAGGACCCAGGCGGCCTCGGGGTCCAGCCGCATGACGCTCGGTTCGACCGGGCACTTCAGCACCAGTTCGGCCATGTCGCCGCGGCGCCCCGAGAACAGCGCGATGTCCTGCCGGCCCGCGGTCACGGCCAGCACGGGCTCGGCGGTGGAGTACTTCAGCGTCCGCTTGCCCAGGCTCAGCCCCGTCGTCAGCAGCCGGGCGTCCTTGCCGGGCACGGTGATCCGCAACCGGCCCGCGTCGGTCGGCAGGTCGCCGGTGACCGCGTCCGTGCCGTCGTTGCGGGCGACGTAGACGTGGGCGCCGGTGTCCGGGTTGGTCAGGTGGTAGACCTTCAGGCCCTCGGCGTGCACGTCCGCCGCCCGGTCCAGCTTGGCGAAGTCGGGCACGCGCTGGAGCAGGTGGCCCAGCTGGTGCATCGGCGCGATCTTGTCGGTGACGTTCCGGCCCTCGTCGATGGCGGCGCCGTAGTCGTACGACGTGTAGACGACCGGCGCGGGCAGCCAGCCCCAGGAGGTGCCGCCGAAGGTCATGTAGACGTTGTGCAGGGTGAGCCCGTTGGCCAGGTTGGTCAGATAGAACCGGCGCTCGTAGGCGGCGTCCCGGGTGCGCCGCGACTCGGCGTACCCCTTGCCGTCGAAGAAGGCCCCGCCCCACGGGTCGAACCAGCCGCCGCCGAACTCGGGCACGAACCCGGGCGTGGACGGTGAGGCACTGGCCCCGCCCTTCGCCCCGCCGGGACCGTAGTGCCCCCAGTCGGGCGGGGTCCGGTCCGGCGACGGATACCCGTCGAAGCCGTACAGCCAGCCGCCCTTCTCGCCGCCGGTGTCGAACGAACCGGGTACCCAGTACCCGTTCCTGCCCTTGTCGTTGTGGAACAGCGGCACGTCGATGCCGTCCGCCCGCACCTTCTCGTACAGGTGGGACATGTAGGACCGGCCGACGGCGTCGCCGGCGTGGGCGTCGTACTCGTTCTCGATCTGGTAGAGCAGGATCGTGCCGGTGCCCTGGGTGAACAGATGACGACGGGCGATCCGGTTCACCTGCGTCAGCCACTCGTCGACATGCCCCAGGTACGTCGGGTCGTCGGTCCGGGCCGTGCCCCTGGTCGCCGTCAGCCAGCCGGGGAAGCCGCCGCCGTCCACCTCGGCGTTGATGTACGGGCCGGGCCGCAGGATGACGTACAGGCCGGTCTCAGCGGCCGTGCGCAGGAACAGGTCCAGGTCCCGGACGCCGGTGAAGTCGTACGCGCCCGGCGCGGGGGAGTGGTAGTTCCAGGCCACGTAGATGCTCACGGCGTTGTACCCGTGCGCCCGCATCTTCTGCAGCACGTCCCGCCACAGGGAGGGGCTCGGCAGCCGGAAGGGGTGCAGTTCGCCGGACCACACCACCAGCCGCCTGCCGTCCACGAGCAGCGAGTACTGGTCGTAGCCGATGGTGTGCCGGCAGCCGTCGGCGCTCGGCGGGGCGGGCGCCGGGCCGGTCGGCACACTGCGCGCCGCGTACGCCGAGGGCGCCCCGGGCCCGCCGCTGCCGCCCAGGGCGAGCCCGAGCGCGGTCGAGCCGGCCAGGGTACTGAAGGTACGTCTGCTGAGCGCCAAGGTGGATCCTCCCGGGCGATCTTACGGGGCGCGGGTGAAGGCCATTCTCCATGCGGCGACGCCCCACAATGGACCCATGAGGATCTCGGCACGGGCGGACTACGCGGTACGGGCGGTACTGGAGCTGGCCGTACGGCAGGGTAACGGCCCGGTGAAGGCGGAGGAAATCGCCGCCGCCCAGGGCATCCCGCACAAGTTCCTGGAAGGGATCCTGGGCGATCTCAGGCGTGGCGGGATCGTCGACAGCAGGCGTGGCGGAGGCGGCGGGTACCGGCTGGCGCGGGACGCGGCCGAGGTCACGGTCGCCGATGTGATCCGCGCTGTGGACGGCCCGATCGTCTCGGTCCGCGGTGAACGCCCGACGGGCCTCGCCTACACCGGCAGCGCACAGCCCCTGCTGCCCCTGTGGATCGCGCTGCGCGCGAACGTCCGCCGGATCCTGGAGGGCGTCACCCTCGCCGACCTCGCGGCGGACGCGCTGCCGGAGCCCGTCCGGGCGCTCGCGGCGGAACCGGCGGCCTGGGAGAACCCGTAGGCCCGGGTGTGAACGACCGGTTGTGAATGGCCGGAGTTGAACCTCCCGGTGGTGAGCGGTGGTTCCTACGATGCGGAGCGCTTCACAGGTTCCACACAGACCCCCCACACCCTCGACCCCGGGAGAAACCATGGCTGGTGGACTACTCCTGAGCGGTGCCGTGGCGGCACTGCTCACCACGGCACTACCCGTTCGGTCCTCGTCGCCGGTGTTCGACGACCCGCCCCCGGACAAGATCGTCATCGACGTCGCCACGGTGAACGGCTCCGGCTGCCCGGCGGGTTCGGCCGCCGTCGCGGTCTCCCCGGACAACACGGCCTTCACGGTGACCTACAGCAGCTATCTCGCCCAGGCGGGCGGCACCTCCGACCCGACCGCCTTCCGCAAGAACTGCCAGCTCAACCTGGTGGTTCACGTCCCCCAGGGCTTCACCTACGCGATAGCCAGCGCCGACTACCGCGGCTTCCTGTCGCTGCAGCCCGGCGCGAGCGCCACCCAGAAGGCCTCGTACTACTTCCAGGGCTCCTCGCAGACCGTGCCCAAGATCCACCCCTTCAACGGCGCCTACAACGACGACTGGCAGGCCACCGACAGCACCGACTGGGCCCAACTGGTCTGGGCGCCCTGCGGGGTGCTGCGCAACTTCAACATCAACACCGAACTGCGGGTGAGCGCGGGCACCACCAACCCCGACAAGGTCAGCTTCATGACCATGGACTCCACGGACGGGGACATCAGCACGGTGTACCACATGGCGTGGAAGCAGTGTCCGAGCGCGTAGCCGTACGGGCGCCACGCCGGTCACTCTGAGTATGTGATGGCCGTTGACGGACCTCCCCGCTGAGCGGTCATCCATCGGTTGACCCGCAGAATCGTTCGACAAGGAGTGATACTCGCAAGGGGCGCGCGAGGGGCGCGGAGTGCGCCTACCGACTACCCTCGCGCGCCGCCTGGGCGATTACTCAACGTGAGCGCGGCTCTGCTACTCCTGTTCACGCAGCGTGACGACACGGCACAAGGTCGTCGCGCCCTCACGTGCCATGGAGACGAGGAAGACGAGGTAGAGCCATGCCCCTCGACACAGTGACAGCACCGGCGGCGACCCCGGAGTCGGAGCAGCAGCAGCGCGAACAGCAGAGCCTCAGCACCGCGGCGGCACGCAATCTCGCCACCACCACCAAGTCCGAACCCCAGATGCAGGGCATCAGCTCCCGCTGGGCCACCCGCATCCTGCCCTGGGTGAACGTGCCCGGCGCGACCTACCGGGTCAACCGCCGCATGTCCTGCACCGTCGGCGACGGCCGCGTGACTTTCGTGAAGACCGGCTCCAAGGTCCAGGTGGTCCCCGCCGAACTGGGCGAACTGCCCCTGCTGCGCGGCTTCTCCGACGCCGACGTGCTCGGCGCGCTCGCCGACAGGTTCGTGCAGAAGGAGTTCACCCCCGGCCAGGTCATCGTGCAGGAGGGCCGCAAGGCCGACCACGTCTACCTGATCGCGCACGGCAAGGTGGAGAAGCTCGGCAAGGGCCCGTACGGCGACGAGTCCATGATCGGGCTGATGGCCGACGGCGACACCTTCGGCGGCCAGGTGCTGGCCGACGGCACCAAGAAGTGGGAGTTCACGGCCCGGGCCACGACCCCCACGACCGTGCTCGCGCTGCCGCTGACGGCGTACAAGGCCGTCGCCGACCGCCACGAGGCGCTGCGCCGGCACGTGCAGCGGATCAGCACCGACGGGCACCGCAGACTGAACCGGGCCGGCGAGGCCGACATTCTCCTGAAATCGGGTCACATCGGTGAGGAGACGCTGCACCAGACCTTCGTCGACTACGAACTCTCCCCACGTGAGTACGAGTTGAGCGTGGCGCAGACGGTGCTGCGGGTGCACAGCCGGGTCGCCGACCTCTTCAACGAGCCGATGAACCAGACGCAGCAGCAGTTGCGGCTGACCATCGAGGCGCTGCGCGAGCGGCAGGAGCACGAGCTGATCAACAACGAGGAGTTCGGGCTGCTCAGCAACGCCGACTTCGACCAGCGCATCTCCACCTACTGCGGCCCGCCGACCCCCGACGACATGGACGAGCTGCTCAGCATGCGGCGCAAGACCCGCTGCTTCCTCGCCCACCCCAAGGCCATCGCCGCGTTCGGCCGCCAGTGCAACAAGCGGGGCCTGTACTTCGGCAGCATCGACCTGAACGGCAACCAGATCCCCGCGTGGCGCGGCGTGCCCCTCCTGCCCTGCGGCAAGATCCCGATCAGCGAGCAGGGCACGACGTCGATCATCGCCATGCGCACGGGCGAGGACGACCAGGGTGTCATCGGCCTGTACCAGACCGGTATCCCGGACGAGGTGGAGCCCGGCCTGAACGTCCGCTTCATGGGCATCAACGAGCAGGCGGTCATCTCCTACCTGGTCAGCACCTACTACTCGGCGGCCGTCCTGGTTCCCGACGCCCTCGGCGTCCTGGAGAACGTCGAGATCGCCCGCACGAACGGGAGCTGACGGCGGTGTCGTTGATCTCCCGGGCCACGGCACCGACCGCGGCCCACGACGTGGCGGGCCTGGTCCGGGCCCTGCTGTCGCAGGGCTCTCCGCCACCGCCCGGCGCGGGCCTCCCCACCGGCCCGACGGGCTTGGGTACGTCGGCGACCCACATCCCCTTCGCAACAACGGCCACCCCCCACCGCTCCCGCACGAACGCCCTCGCGCTGCCCCTGCCGACGCCGACGACGACACCTCGGCCGGGCGCGGTGGATCCCCCGACGAGCGCCCACCCCGCGGCACGCGGGAACCGGCCGGAGGCCGGGCGGTCGGTGGTGGCCGGGCAGCCCGGGCCGGCCGGGCATCGGCCCGGGGTGGTGCGTCCGTCCGCGGCCGGGAATCCGGCAGGAACCGCACATGAGCCCACGGCCGGGCGGTCGGCGGCGGTGTCTTCGCCGGAGGCTGGGCCGTCACTGGCGAGTGGATACCAGCCCGCGACGGAGCGTCCGCCGACGGGCGGGAACGCGGCGACAGGGCATCAGCCGGAGGCCGGGCGCCCAGCGACCGCGCATCCCTCGGCGGCCGGGCACTCATCGGCGACCGGGCAGTCGGCGGGAGCCTGGCAGTCGGTGGCGGCCGGGCATCCCGTGGCGACCGGGCGGTCGGCGGCTGGGCAGTCGGTGTCGGGTGCGGCTGCGGGACCGATCCAGTTCCCGGCCGGGCCCACTGGGCTCGGTACATCGGCGGCGGCTCTCGGCCGTACCGGTCCCGGCGCCTCGGCGGCAGTCCCCGCCCCCACCGGTCCCGGTGCCTCGGCGGTGGACCGCCGGGCCGCGATCCTCGAGCCCCGCCGGGAGGCACCCGCGGAGGCGTCGGTGTCCGACGTCGGGCCCCGGCTGCACTGTCCGCCCGCCGTGCGCGACGATCCCGCCCTGGGTGAGATCGTCACCGGGCGTCTGGTGGAGTGGGCCGAGGAGGTCGGGATCTACCCGGGCCACCTGGACAGGATCCGCAAGGCCGACTTCGGTCGGCTGATCATGCTCGCCCATCCCGAGTCCGACGACCCCGAGCGGCTGCTCGCGGCGGCCAAGTGCGCGCTGTCCGAGTGGGCCGTGGACGACCACTACGTGGACGGCGAGGTCGAGGAGGCGAGGCCGCAGGAACTCGGCCGACGGCTCGCCATCGCCCACTCGGTGATCGACCAGGCCCACCTGCCGCTCGCCTACGCCCCCCAGCTGGAGGAGGTCGTCCGGGCGGACCCCGTCATGCGGGCCCTCAGGGACAGCCTGCGCAACCTCCACTCGTACGCGACGACCTCACAGGTGCGCCGGCTCCGCCACGAGCTGGGCATCATGTTCGTCGCCTACAACCAGGAGGGCTACTGGCAGGCCGCCGGTCACCGCCCGCCGGTGTGGGAGTACCTGATGCACCGGCACGAGAACAGCTTCATCCCGTGCATGGTGCTCGTCGACGCGATCGCCGGCTACGAGATCCCGTACGGCGAGTTCGCCGACCCCCGGGTCCGGCGCGCGTTCACGCTCGCGGGCACCGCCAGCGTGATCGTCAACGACCTCTACTCCATGGCCAAGGAGAAGGGCCCGACGGACTACAGCCTGCCCCGGCTGATCGCCGCCGAGGACGGCTGCTCACTGGAAGAGGCCGTCGACCGCACCGTGGACATCCACAACGAACTGATGCTCACCTTCGAGGCCGAGGCGGCCGCGCTCGCCCGGGCCGGCTCCCCGGAACTGCGCCGCTTCCTGGCCGGCACCTGGGCCTGGGTCGGCGGCAGCCGTGAGTGGCACGCCGGCAGCGCCCGCTACCACGAGACCGCGAAAGCCGCCTGAGCCCGCGCCTCCCGCACCCCAACCCCCGTTCCCAGTAAGGAACCCCATGTCCAAGATCTCCACCCAGATGGAAAGCATCGCCATGGGCGATGTCCTGCGCACCGAGTACCAGAAGTCGGTCGCGGAGTACTGGAACAAGGAGAAGGCCCCCGTCAACATCAAGCTCGGCGAGGTCGACGGCCTCTACCACCACCACTACGGCCTCGGCGAGTGGGACCCCTCGGTCCTCGCCGGCCCGCCCGAGAACCGCGACCAGCGCATCATCGAGGAACTGCACCGCCTGGAGACCGCCCAGGCCGACGTCCTCCTGGACCACCTCGGCGACATCACCCCCGACGACCACCTCCTGGACGCCGGTTCCGGCCGAGGCGGCACCAGCTTCATGGCCAACGCCCGCTTCGGCTGCCACGTCGACGGCGTCAGCATCTCCGAGCAGCAGGTCGGCTTCGCCAACGACCAGGTGCGGCACCGCGGGGTCACGGACAAGGTCCGCTTCCACTTCCGCAACATGCTCGACACCCGTCTGGAGACCGGATCGCGCCGGGCGATCTGGACCAACGAGACGACGATGTACGTCGACCTGTTCGAACTCTTCGCCGAGTTCTCCCGCCTGCTGGAGTACGGCGGACGCTACGTCTGCATCACCGGCTGCTCCAACGACGTCACCGGCATGCGCTCCAAGGCCGTCAGCAGGATCGACGAGCACTACACCTGCAACATCCACCCGCGCAGCGAGTACTTCAGGGCACTTGCGGCGAGCAACCTGGTGCCGATCCAGGTGGTGGACCTGACCCCGGACACGATCCCCTACTGGGAACTGCGGGCCAAGTCCTCCGTCGCCACGGGCATCGAGGACCCGTTCCTCGCCGCCTACAAGGAGGGCAGCTTCCACTACCTCCTCATCGCGGCCGACCGCATCTGAAACCAGGGCGCATGCCTGGTGTCGTACGCGCGGGACGTGCGGCACCACGCCCGGCGCGGGAGCCGGATCACGGGCCTGTCAAGCGCTTGCGGGTACCCAGTCACCTGTGGGAGAGGACATGAGAGCACATTGCCTTTGGGGCAAGGCCGTTGTCGTCGGCGGCAGCTATGCGGGACTCGTGACCGCACGCGTACTGGCCGACTTCTTCCGCGAGGTCGTCCTCGTGGAACGGGATGCCGTCGACGAGGACACCGGCGCTCATCCGGGCGCTCCGCACGGCTACCAGGGGCACGCGATGCTGGCCAGGGGCGGTGAGATCCTGGAGCGGCTGTTCCCGGGACTGCGCGAAGAACTGAGGGAAGCGGGAGCGCCGGTATTCGACTACGGCGAGGGCATCGACTTCCTGCTGCCCGTCGGACTCGCGCCACGGCAGCGTACGGGCGTCCCGGTCCAGAGCTTCACCCGCGACGAGCTGGAACGCCGCCTGCGACGCAAGGTGCTCGCACTTCCCCAGGTCACGCTGGTGCCGTCCACCAGGTGTACGGGGCTGACCCGGGACTTCGCGGGCCGGGTGAACGGCGTGAGATGCCAGTCGCAGAGCGCGAAGCCCTTCCAACTGGCCGCCGATCTGGTCATCAGGTCCTGACGCTCACTTCCCGAAATACGTGACGAATGCCGACCAGGCGGCGGGGAGGCGGCGACGACGACGGCGACTCCGAGCAGCTACCCCGCCTGCCCCATCCCCGCCGCGTTCGGCCAGCTCTGGGCGTTGGGCCAGCCTGTTGCCGGGGCCGGGGTCAGGCCGGTGGGCGGGGCCGGGGTGGCGGGGGCCGTCATGCCGCGTACCTGGGCGGCCGTGAGGCCACCGCGGGCCGGGACACCCGGCGGGGTGGGGCCGGCCACCGCGGCGGGGGCCGGGACGGGAACGGGGGCCGGGGCGGGGACGGGGACGGGGGCCGGGATGGGGACGGGGGACGGGGCCGCGGGGGTGGGTGCGGGAAGCGGTGCGGGGAAGGCCGAGGGGGCAGGGGTCGGCATCAGAGCAGGAGCAGGAGCAGGAGCAGGAGCAGAAGCTGGAAGTGGAACTGGGGCCGGAGCAGAAGCTGGAAGTGGAACTGGGGCCGGGATCTCTGCCGGGGGCTGTTGCATCGGCGCCGCCTGGGCTGCCGCCGGCATCGGCATCCCGGCGCCGGGCGGGGGTACGGCGGCGGGGAGCGGCATGCCGGTGCCGGCGGCCGGGGCGGGAGCGGCGGGCATGGCCTGGGCCTGGGCGGCAAGCTCCGGCATGCCGCCCCCGTTGGTCTCGCTCATCAGCCGGTCCACCGCCGCCGTACCCGAGCTGTAGCTGGTCCCTGTGCCCAGCTCGGGTACGGCGGCTCCCCTCCTGGACCCGTAGAGCACCTGTTCCAGGCCGGACACCAGGCGACGCACGTCGACCTGGGGGCGCACCACGAGTCTCAGGAAGCGGCTGGACGAGCCGATCTTGTTGCCGCACTCGCGGACCAGGATCCGGTGCTCGGTGAGCATCCGGTCCCGGACCACCGTGCCCTCGGCGCCGACGGGCAGCCGTACGAAGAGGAAGTTCCCCTGGGACGGGTACACCGTCAGGCCCGGGAGTGCGGAGAGGTGGCCGGTCATGTCCAGGCGGTCGCGGCGGACCTGCTGCAGGCTCCGGGCGTACTCGGTGCCGTGCTCCTTCAGCATGAACACCAGGTGTTCGGCGAAGGAGTTGAGGTTCCACTTCGGGAGCATCGCCCGCACCTTCCCCGCGAGCGCCGGGTTCGCGACCAGGTAGCCGAAGCGGACGCCGTGCAGGCCGAAGTTCTTGCCGAGGCTGCGCAGCACGATGACGTTGGGGCGGAGCATGGCCTCCTGGACGACGCTCGGTTCGGCCTCCGCGTCGGCGAACTCCAGGAAGGACTCGTCGACGATCACCAGGTCGAGGTCGGCCATGGCGTCCATGAACTGGATGACCTGCTGTTTGCGCAGATAGCCGCCGTCGGGGTTGTTCGGGTTGCAGATCACCGCGACGCGCGTGCCCCGGGTGCGGATGAAGGTCGCGTACTGGGCGAGGTCCAGCGCGAAGCCGCTCGCCTCCTGCAGCGGGAACATGTCGACCCGTTTGCCGGTCTCCATCGGCTGGTCGGTCCAGCGGCCGAAGGTCGGCACGGGGACCGCCAGGGACTCACGGACCAGGAGGTGGTCGATCCAGGTGATCAGCTCCGTGGAGCCGTTGCCCATCGCCACGCACTGCGGCGGCAGTTGGAGGAGGCTGCACAGCTCGGCGGTGATGGTGTCGGCGCTGCTCGGGTAGTAGGTGATGATCTCGCGCAGCCGGGCCGCCAGCTCGTCGTACATGGCCGGGGTGGGGAAGTACGGGTTGCACGGGACGCAGAAGTCCACCGGGCCGGTTCCGTCGCCGCCCTCGCGCGTCAGCGCCGCCATGGAGGGGCTGTGCGCGGGGGTGCCGCGGAACAACGAGGTGACGTTGCCGGCCAAAGGGACCTCCGTTTCGGGTGGCCCGTGCGGGGGAGCACGGGCCACCCATCGATACGGAGGTGACGGCAGTGGCGTTCAACTCACGTGCCGTGTGAGCAGGTTCACGCCTCGAACGTGTGGATCGTCGTCGTCCGGTAGGTCTGCCCGGGCCGCAGCACGGTCGACGGGAAGTCCGCGTGGTTCGGCGAGTCCGGGAAGTGCTGGGTCTCCAGGCACAGGGCGTCGCCCTGACGGTAGGTGTGACCGCCGGTGCCGGTGAGCGTGCCGTCGAGGAAGTTGCCGGAGTAGAACTGCAGGCCGGGCTGGTCGGTGGCGATCTTCAGGGTGCGGCCGGAGCGCGGGTCGCGCAGGGTCACCACATGTTCCGGGCGCTGCGTGATGCCCTTGTCGAGGACCCAGTTGTGGTCGTAGCCCTTGGCCTGCACCTGCTGGACGTGACCGGCGCGGATGTCCCGGCCGATCGGCTTGGCGTGGCGGAAGTCGAACGGGGTGCCCGCGACCTTCGCCAGCTCGCCGGTCGGGATCAGGCCCGAGTCGGTGGGGGTGTAGCGGGAGGCGGCGATCCGGAGCTCGTGGTCCTCGATCGTGCCGCTGCCCTCGCCGGCCAGGTTCCAGTAGACGTGGCTGGTGAGGTTGACGATGGTCGCCTTGTCCGTGGTGGCCTCGTAGTCGATGCGCCACTCACCGTGCCGGGTGAGGGTGTACGTCACCTTCGCCTTCAGCGTGCCCGGGTAGCCCATCTCGCCGTCGACGCTGGTGTAGTGCAGGTGCAGGCCGACCTCGGAGCCGTCGGCGAACGGCTCGACGTCCCACACGTGCTTGTCGAAGCCCTGCTTGCCGCCGTGCAGGCTGTTCACGCCGTCGTTGACGGAGAGCTGGTAGCTCTTGCCGTCGAGCGTGAACCGGCCCTTGCCGATGCGGTTGCCGTACCGCCCGATGAGGGCGCCGAAGTACGGGCTCTTGGCCACGTAGTCGGCTATGTCGCCGAAGCCCGCGACGACGTTGGCGTAGTGGCCGCGGCGGTCGGGGACCTCCAGGGTCTGGACGATGCCCCCGTAGTTCAGGACCTTCAGGCGGGTGCCGCCGTTCTCCAGCGACCAGCGGTAGACCCGGGTGCCGTCGGCGAGCGTGCCGAACAGTTCCTTCACCGGCCTACTGCCTCCCGACGAACCGTTCGCGGTCTGGGCGCCCGCCGCGGCAGCGGCTGAGGTCGCTGTCGAGCCGAGGGTGGTGGCGGCGAGGCCCGCCGCTGCTGCTCCCGCGATGACCGTGCGTCTGTTCAGTTCCATGTGCGGCTCCCATAAAAGGAGGGGCCCCGCCACGAGCGGCGGGGCCCGGTCTGACTTACGAACCGGACTTGCGCTTGTTCCACACGTCGAAGCCGACCGCCGCCAACAGGGCCAGGCCCTTGATGACCTGCTGCCAGTCGGTGCCGACGCTGAGGAGGTTCATGCCGTTGTTCAGCACGCCGAGGACGAGACCGCCGATGATGGCGCCGAGCACGGTGCCGACACCGCCGCTCATGGAGGCGCCGCCGATGAACGAGGAGGCGATGGCCTCCAGTTCGAAGCCGTCGCCCGCCTTCGGCGAGGCCGCGTTCAGACGGGCGGCGACCACCAGACCCGCCAGGGCCGCGAGCACGCCCATGTTCAGGAACACCTGGAAGGTGATGCGCTTGTCCTTCACACCGGACAGCTTGGCCGCCGGCAGGTTGCCGCCGATGGCGTAGATGTGCCGGCCGAAGACCGAGTTGCGCATGACGTAGCCGTAGCCGCCCACCAGGACGCCGAGGATGATCAGGATGATCGGCGCGCCGTCGTAGCTGGCGAGCAGCATGGTGAGGGCGAGGATCGCGGCGACCAGCGCGACGAGCTTGAGCAGGAACAGCTTCACGGGCACCACGTCGAGGGTGAACTCCTGCTGGCGGCGCCGGTCGCGCACCTCCTGCCAGACCACGGCGGCGATCAGGACGATGCCGAGGAGCAGGGTGAGGTTGTGGTAGTTGGTGTTCGGGCCGACCTCGGGCAGGAAGCCGTTGCCGATCTTCTGCAGGCCGTTCGGGAACGGGCCGAGGGTCTGGCCCTTGAGCAGGATCTCCGTCAGGCCGCGGAAGAGCAGCATCCCGGCGAGGGTGACGATGAACGACGGTATGCCGAAATACGCGATCAGGAAGCCCTGTACGGAGCCCGCCACCGCGCCCACCAGCAGGCACAGCACCAGGGCGACGGGCCACGCCACATGGTGCTGCACCGTCAGTACGGCCGCGAAGGCGCCCACGAACGCCGTGATCGAGCCGACCGACAGGTCGATGTGCCCCGCGATGATCACCAGCATCATGCCGATCGCGAGGATCAGGATGTAGCTGTTCTGCAGCACCAGGTTGGAGACGTTGCGCGGCAGCAGCAGGTCGCCGCCGGTCCAGAACTGGAAGAGGACGACGATCAGACCGAGCGCGATCAGCATGCCGTACTGGCGCATGTTGCGGCGCAGGCCGCCGAGCACCAGCTGCAACAGGCCCTCGCCGGCGGCCGGTCCGCCCTTGCCCGGCGGTGCGGCCGCCGGCGTCTTGTCGGTGACGTCCGTGCTCATCGGGTTACCTCTTTGTCCTTCGTCATCTGGCGCATCAGCACTTCCTGCGTGGCCTCGGCCCGCGGCACCTCACCGGTGAGCCGTCCCGCGGCCATCGTGTAGATGCGGTCGCACATGCCGAGCAGCTCCGGCAGCTCGGAGGAGATGAAGACGACCGCCTTGCCCTGGGCGGCCAGTTGGTCGATGACCGTGTAGATCTCGTACTTGGCGCCCACGTCGATGCCGCGCGTGGGCTCGTCCAGGATCAGCACGTCCGGACCCGCGAAGATCCACTTGCTGAGGACGACCTTCTGCTGGTTGCCGCCGGACAGCTTGCCGACCGGCTCGAACACCGTCGGCGCCTTGATGTTCATGGACTTGCGGAAGCGCTCGGAGACCTGCCGCTCCGCCTGCTCGTCCACCACGCCCCGCTTCGCGACCTTCTTCAGCGCGGTCAGCGAGATGTTCCGGTTGATGGTGTCGATCAGGTTGAGGCCGTAGTGCTTGCGGTCCTCGGTGACGTACGCGATGCCGTGCTCCACCGCCTCCGCGACGGACTTCGTACGGATCTCCGTGCCGTCCTTGAGGACCGTGCCGCCCGCGTAGCGGCCGTAGGTGCGGCCGAAGACGCTCATCGCGAGTTCGGTGCGGCCGGCGCCCATCAGGCCCGCGATGCCGACGATCTCGCCCCGGCGGACGCTGATCGACACGTCGTCCACGACCTTGCGCTGCTGGTCGATGGGGTGGTGGACGGTCCAGTTGCGGATCTCCAGCGCGGGGGCCGCGCCCTCCTCCGGCTTGTGCGGGGTGCGTTCGGGGAAGCGGTGGTCGAGGTCGCGGCCCACCATGCCGCTGATGATCCGGTCCTCGGTCGTCCCCTCCGCCTTCACGTCGAGCGTCTCGATGGACCGCCCGTCGCGGATGATCGTCACCGAGTCGGCGACCCGGCGGATCTCGTTGAGCTTGTGGGAGATGATGATCGAGGTGATGCCCTGGTTCTTCAGCTCCAGAATCAGGTCGAGGAGCTTGCCGCTGTCCTCGTCGTTCAGGGCCGCCGTCGGCTCGTCGAGGATGAGCAGCTTCACCTCCTTCGACAGGGCCTTGGCGATCTCCACGAGCTGCTGCTTGCCCACGCCGATGTCGGCGACGCGGGTCTCCGGGTGCTCGTCGAGGCCGACCCTGCGCAGCAGTTCGGTGGCGTGGCGCAGGGTCTCGCGCCAGTTGATGAGTCCACGCGTGGCATGTTCGTTGCCGAGGAATATGTTCTCCGCGACGGAGAGGTACGGCACCAGCGCCAGCTCCTGGTGGATGATGACGATGCCGTGCTGCTCGCTCGCCCGGATGTCCTTGAACCGGCAGAGCTCTCCCTCGAAGAGGATCTCGCCCTCGTAGGTGCCGTGCGGATGGACGCCGGAGAGCACCTTCATCAGGGTCGACTTGCCGGCGCCGTTCTCCCCGCAGATGGCGTGGACCTCGCCCTGACGGACCGTCAGCGTGACGTCCGACAGCGCTATGACACCGGGAAAGGTCTTGACGATAGAGCGCATTTCCAGGACGGGTCCCGCCATGGTCGTGCCTTCCAATCAGTGTGGGTCGGGCAGGTGGGCGGGCTTACTTGAGCTGGGACTCGGTGTAGTAGCCGCCCTTGACCAGGACGTCCTCGTAGTTGGTCTTGTCCACGCTCACCGGCTGGAGCAGGTAGGAGGGGACGACCTTGGCGCCGTTGGTGTAGGTCTTGGTGTCGTTGACCTGCGGCTTCTTGCCGTGCAGGACGTCGTCGACCATGGTCACCGCGACCGCGGTCTCCTTGCGGCTGTCCTTGAAGACGGTCTGGGACTGCTGGCCCGCGATGATCGACTTCACCGAGGCCAGCTCGGCGTCCTGCCCGGTGATGACGGGCAGCGGGTTGCTGCCCGAGCCGTAGCCGTCCGACTTCAGCGCGGAGATGATGCCGATGGAGATGCCGTCGTAGGGCGAGAGCACCGCGTCGACCTTGCCGCTCTTGTAGGAGGAGGTGAGGATGTCCTCCATGCGCTTCTGCGCGGTGGTGCCGTCCCAGCGCAGGGTGGTGACCTGGTTGAGCTTGGTCTGCCCGGACTTGACCACCAGCTCCTTCTTGTCGATGTACGGCTGGAGCACCTTCATCGCGCCGTCGAAGAAGTACTGGGTGTTGTTGTCGTCGTTGGACCCGGCGAACAGCTCGATGTTGAACGGGCCCTTCTTGCCGCTGTCCAGGCCGAGCTTGTGCACGATGTAGGTGCCCTGGAGGGTGCCGACCTTCTCGTTGTCGAACGAGGCGTAGTAGTCGACGTTCTTGGTGCCGAGGATGAGCCGGTCGTAGGCGATGACCGGGATGTTGGCCTGGGCGGCCTCCTGGAGCACGTTGTTCAGGGACTTGTTGTCGATGGCCGCGATGATCAGGCCCTTGACGCCCTGCGTGATCATGTTCTCGATCTGCGAGACCTGGGTGCTCGGGTCGTCCTCGCCGTAGACCAGCTTGGTCTTGTAGCCCTTGGCCTTGAGGTTCTTGACCATGTCGTTGCCGTCGTTGATCCACCGCTCGGAGGATTTCGTCGGCATCGCGATGCCGATGGTGGCGCCCTTGACGTCACCGGTCTTCTCCTTGCTGCCGCCCGAGCTGCTCTGCCCGCAGGCGGTCAGGGTGAGGGCGAGCGAGGCTGCTCCGGATATCGCGGCGAGTGCGGCTCTGCGGTTGCGCATGGTGATCCGTCCTTGGTCTTCTCGGTCGTCTCGTCGTTGAGGGGTCACACGGTGATGGGGAAGCGGTTCAGCGGTCCGGGCAGCCGCGAGCCGAGCGGCGCCATGTCGCCGTCCGCGCCGTGCCGGGCGAGCAGGTCCAGGGCGAGTCGGCCGCGCCGCACCCGCTCCCGGGCGGTGTCCAGGGTCACGTCCCTGAGGTGGGTGCCCCACGGGTAGATGCCGGGTGCCTTGGACAGGCCGAACTTCAGATACAGCGGGGCGCCGCGCCGGATCAGCTCGGCGACCTCGTACATCCGCACATAGCCGCCGAGGTCGTCGGGGGCCTCGATGTACATGTCCATCGGGGCTGCGGACACCCGGCGGATCTCGGTGAGGTGATCCAGTGTCAGATCGCTGGGCACGTTGACGGAGTCGGCGCCGAGCCGCTCGAAGACGGCGTACGAGGCCGGGTTGACGGGGCCGATGAGCGCCGAGACCTTCAACGTCGTGCCGGCCGGGATGATCCCCGCCTCGCGCGCCCGGTGCAGGGTCCACAGCACGCCTTCGTCGGCGACCAGCAGACACTTGACGCCCAACTCCGTCGCCCGTACGGCGTCCTCGACGCACCCGGCGACCGCGTCGTGGCCCCGTGCGCGCAGTCCGGCCCCCCGCGAGTCGGAGCGCACCGAGCCGCCGATGTCCCAGGTGCCGCGCGGGCCGGTGAACAGGCAGAGTTCGATGTCGCGCGCGGCGGTGGCCTCGACCATCTCGGTGATCTCGGCGTCGGTGAGCATCCACACGCCGCTGCCCTGGCTGATCCGGTGGATCGGCACATCCAGGCGCGAGGCCTCCTTCAGGACGACCGCCAGCGCTTCCGGACCCTCGCACGAGGGGATCTCGGTGCGCCAGCGGCCGCCGCCCGGGAAGCTGTGCGCGGAGGCGTCGGCGGGGTCGAGGGCGGGCGCGCCCAGGCCGAGGGCGGTGAGTGCCTGCTCACCGGGTCGGCGGGCCGCCGGGGCGGAAGCGTCGGTCGTCACAAGCTGTCCTTCTTGTTCGATATATCGGACGAGGTTCGCGGCTCGGGGCGGGATACGGCCCGGGCGGTGCTGCGAAAAAAACGGCCGTGGTGGTACGCCGGTCAGGGCGCCGTCAGGTCACGCCCTGACCGGCGTACGTCTTCAGGGACGGAGCAGCACCTTGCCCACCTCCGGATCACCCGCCCCGACCAGCTCGATGGCCTGCGGGAACCCGGTCAGCGGCAGCTCGTGCGTGACCAGCGGCAGCGGGTCCAGCAGTCCGGCGCCGAAGACGCGCACGGTGTGCGCCCAGGCGTCCGGCGGCGCCCCGAAGACGGTGTGCACCTCAAGCTGCCGTACGACCAGATCGGTCGGGTCGAGCCCGTCCGCGCCCGGCGCCGGGATCCCGGTCAGGACCAGGCGTCCGCCGCGCCGGAGCAGCGAGGCGGCGGTGCGCGCGGCGGAGGCGGACCCGGCGGTCTCGACGACGACGTCGAAGTCGTCCGGAAGCTCCTGGTCCTTCAGCCGGAAGTCGCTCGCCCCGAACTGCCGGGAAAGCGCCTCCCGGTCGTTCCTGGTGCCCACGACGAGCAGCTCCGCCGGCGAGACCGCCTTCAGGAACTGCACGGCGAACATCCCGAGCGTGCCCGTGCCGACCACCGCGACCCGCTCGCCCGGCAGGGCGCGGGCCTTCAGCGTGGCGGTCGCGATGCAGGCGGCCGGCTCCAGCAGGGCGGCGGCGGTGAGGTCGGCGTCGTCCGGCAGGACGTGCAGCAGCCGGGCCGGGAGGGTCAGCGTGGCGGCCATGGCGCCCGGCTGGGTGAACCCGGTCTCCTCGTAGCCGTCGGTGCACAGGGTGGTCTCGCCCGCGTGACAGCGGTCGCAGACCTGGCAGTTGCGGAAGCCCTCGCCGACCACCTTGCGGCCGACGAGTCCCGCCGGCACCCCGGCGCCCACCTCCGACACCGTCCCCGACCACTCGTGGCCGGGCGTCAGCGGGTAGCGGACGTACCCCTCGGGCCGGTTGCCCTGGTACACCTCGCGGTCGCTGCCGCAGATGCCGACCGCGTGCACGGCCACCAGCGCCTCACCGGGACCGGGCTCGCGCGGCGTGTGCGCCACGAGCCGGTGCCGGCCCGGGGCCTCGACGACGACGGCGGTGCTCACTTGGTCCCCTTCGGCTTGCGCTGCTCCCAGCCCTCGGCCCACAGGTCGAACCGGGCCTGCTGCTGCGGGAACTCGGCGGCGGCATCCACGTCCAGCTCGACCCCGAGGCCGGGCGCGTCGGACAGGCGGAAGTACCCGTCCACGACCTGCGGCGCCCCCTTGACCACCTTCTTGATCTCCGCGTCGGCGAAGTCGTTGAAGTGCTCGAGGATCTTGAAGTTCGGGGAGGTGAAGCCGACTTGGAGGGACGCGGCGGTGAGCACGGACCCGCCGACGTTGTGCGGGGCGACCAGCATGTAGTGCGTCTCGGCGGTGGCCGCGAGCTTGCGGGTCTCCCAGATGCCGCCGATGTGGCCGACGTCGGGCTGGATGATGTCCACGGCCTGGCTGTCGAACAGCTCGCGGAACTCGATCCGGTCGTGGATGCGCTCACCGGTGGCGACCGGGATGTCCACCTTGGCCGCGACCTTCTCCAGCGCCTTCAGGTTCTCCGGCGGCACGGGCTCCTCCAGCCAGGCCGGCTTGAAGGGCGCCATCTCCCTGGCCAGCCGGACGGCGGTGGCGGGGGAGAAGCGGCCGTGCATCTCCAGCATCAGCTCGGCGTCCGGGCCGATCGCGTCCCGTACGGCCTCGATGAGGGAGACGGCGTACAGGGTCTCCTGGTGGTCCAGTTCGAAGTGCCCGGTGCCGAACGGGTCGATCTTCAGTGCCCGGTAACCGCGCTCCACGACCTGCTGGGCGGCCTTGTGGTACGCCTCGGGCGTTCGCTCGGTCGTGTACCACCCGTTGGCGTACGCCTTGACCCTGTCCGTCACCTTGCCGCCGAGCAGCTGCCACACCGGCACGCCCAGCGCCTTGCCCTTGATGTCCCAGCAGGCCATCTCGACGACCGCGATGCCGGACATGACGATCTCACCCGCACGGCCGTAGTCGCCGTACTTCATCCGGCGGACGAGGTCCTCGACCGCGAACGGATCCGAGCCGAGAATGTGATTGGCCTGGGCCTCCCGCAGATAGCCGGTCAGCGCGTCGGTGTGACCGAGCATCCGGGTCTCGCCGACTCCCGTGATCCCCTCGTCGGTGTGCACCTGGACGTAGGTCAGGTTGCGCCACGGCGTGCCGACCACGTGTGTGCTGATTCCGGTGATGCGCACGGCAGTTGCCCCTCAGCTGTTCGAGATTTCGTCACACGTTCGAAATGCTGGCGTGACAGTAAGGACGGGGCGACGGGGGTGTCAATGGGTCGAACAGGTAACGGTTTCGACAAGCCTTTCGAGAATTCTTTCGCTTTCCACGAAACCTTCACAGCGGCGCCTAGGAACGTGACCGACGGGGAATCTAGTCTTCCGGCGTCATGGACTACTGCCACCCGTGCCAACGGCACCTCAACGGCGCCCTGGCCTGTCCCGGGTGCGGAACTCCGGCACGCGCCGTCGCAGAAGCGCCGGCCGCGTACGCGCGCGCGGGCACGGGTGAGACGCAGGGGTACGGCGTTCCCCAGCAGTACGGGCCCTCGCAGTACGGGTCTGCGCAGTACGAGTCTGCGCAGTACGGCTCCCCGCAGCACCGCGTCCCCCAGCAGTACGAGCCGGCCGGTCCGGAACAGGTGGCGTGGACACAAGGTCGGGAGCCGCACGAGGACTGGGGTCCCGAGGCGGAGTCCGGCACCGAGGCCGCAGCCGGCAGTGACCCCGAGCCCGATTCCCCGGCCGACTCCGACTCGGACTCCGAGCCGGAGGCCGGTGGCCGGGCCGCGCGGCGCCGGGCACGCGGCGGCGCCGCGGTGGGCCCCGCCGACGCCGACGCCAGCCGCCGCGACCGCAAGGCCGCCGCGCACCGGCGCCGGCGCCGGCGTACCGTGCTGATCACCGCGGGGTTCGTGCTGGCCGCGGGCAGCCTCGGCCTCGCCGAACTCGGCACGGACGCGCCGTTCTCGCCCTTCTCCAGCGGACAGCCGGACACCGCCGCGGACACCGCGGCCGACGGTGGCACGTCCTCCGCGTCCCCGGGCGCCACGGCCGACCCGGCCGCCGACACCTCCGGCGCGACCCCCGGCGCGGCCGGCTCGGCCTCCCCGGACGCCTCCGCGTCCGCCTCCAAGTCCCCGAAGGACAAGAACTCCAAGTCCCCCGACGCCAAGGACACGGACAAGGCGCAGCAGACCGCCGCGACGGGCTCCGGCGCCCATCCCAGCGCCCCGGCCCCCACCGCCACCTCCCGGCCCGCCTCCACCCCCACCAGCGCCCCGACGACCTCACCCCCGTCCCCGACACCCTCCCCGACCAAGACCTGCACCCGCTTCCTGTGGTGGTGCACCTGACCCCGCCGCACATCCCCGCACCACCGGGCCCCACTGCGCCTGCCCCTGCGCATCCGCACGTGCCGCCTCGGGGCATCCGTCGTGCGGGGCGGCGTCGATCTGGCCATGGGGGGTCGGGCCCGCGTGTCCGTGCGCCACCCCCGCGCCATCCGCCATCCGGGGCAGCCGTGACACCCACGGGCGTTCGCGGCGGTTGAGTCGAACGGGTGCATCGCGCCGTACCGGTCTCGGGAACGCCCGGAGCGGGAACGGGCGTTGTAGTGGGGGAGCAGCGAGCAGCGGCTCAGTTGAGGAGAGCGGATGACGCAGCAGATCACCGTCCACGGCACGGTCGCCGAGGGCTTCGAGGCGGTGCGCGAGGAGTTCGCCGCCTTCGTCGCCGGGGAACGCGACGACTATGAGGGCCAGTTGTGCGCGTACGTGCACGGACGGCAGGTCGTCGACCTGTGGGCGGGCGCGGAGGCGGACTCGCTGTACGGCGTGTACTCGTCCACCAAGGGCGCCGCACACCTGGTGGTCGCGCTCCTGGTGCAGGACGGCACGCTGGAGCTGGACCGCAAAGTCACCTACTACTGGCCGGAGTTCGGCGCCGAGGGCAAGGGCGCGGTGACCCTGAGAGACCTGCTGGCGCACCGCGCGGGCCTGATCGGGATCGACGCCGGGTTCTCCGCCGAGGAGATGGCCGACGACCGGGCGATGGCCGAACGGCTCGCCGACCAGAAGCCGTTCTGGCGACCCGGCACGGCGTTCGGCTACCACGCGCTGGTGATCGGCGCGCTCACCGGCGAGGTGGTCCGCCGGGCCACGGGCCACACCCTCCAGGAGGTGTACGAGGAGCGGGTGCGCGCGCCGTACGGCACCGACTTCTTCTTGGGCCTGCCCGAATCCCGGGAACCCCGCTTCCGCCCGGTGCAGCCGATGCTCCCGACCCCCGAGCAGCAGGCCCTGCTGGACGCCCGGCCGACCGGTCCGCACACCCTGGCCTCGATCGCCTTCAACACGCACGTCCCGAGGCCGGGCACACTGGCGGACTACGCCAACTCCCGTCTCGTACGGGCCAAGGGACCCGCGTCGGCGGGCGGCGTCGCCTCCGCGCGGGGGCTCGCCAAGACGTACGCGGCGGCGATCAGCGAGCTGGACGACCGGCCGCCGCTGCTGAAGCCGGACACGGTCGCCGAGGTGGGCCAGATCCACTCCGTGGGCTACGACCTGGTGGCCCGCGCCCACAAGTCGTACGGCCTGGGCTTCCAGGCCACCGCCGACATGTGGCACCCGGTCCTGGGCGCCGGCACCTTCGGTCACAGCGGCGCAGGCGGCAGCCAGGCCTTCGCCGACCCGCGCGGTGGCCTGGCCTACGGCTACACGCGGCGCCGGATGGCGTTTCCGGGCGGGGCGGCACCGGAGAACGACAGGCTGGTGGCAGCGGTTCACCGAGCGGCGTTGAAAAGCATCTGACCCGCAGGGGGCGCGACCAGCCACGACGGACCCGCACCCGACGACGCACGGCACCCGGCGCACGCCCCCCGGCCGAAAGAGAGACCGCACCCCACGTCCAAGGGTGCGGCCTCCGCAATGCGCAACGACGGGCGTCAGACCAGCGTCACGGTGATGTTCCCCCGCGTCGCCTTCGAGTACGGGCACACCTGGTGAGCCTTCTCGACCAGCTCGCGGCCCGCCTCGGCGGAAACGCCGGGAATGCTCGCCGAGATCTCCACGATGATCCCGAACCCGTCCTCGTTCTTGCCGATCCCGACCTTCGCGGTGACGGTCGACCCGGACACGTCGACCCCCTCCTGCCGGGCGACGACCCCCAGCGCCCCCTGGAAGCAGGCGGAGTATCCCGCGGCGAACAGCTGCTCCGGGTTGGTGCCGGCGCCGCTGCCGCCCATCTCCTTGGGCGGGTTGACGACGACGTCGAGTCGGCCGTCGTCCGTGGCGACCCGGCCGTCCCGGCCGTTCTCGGCGGTGGCGACGGCGGTGTACAGGACGTCGGACTGCGTGATGGGCATGCGGTTGTCCTCCTCCTCGGTCCGCCGCGACTCGCGCCCACGATCGACGGCGGATTTCGGAAAGAAGTTACCGCATGCCGGAAACTGCAGGAAGGTCTGTCCGGGCCTCAGAGCTTGACGATCATCTTGCCGATGTTGTCGCCGCGCAGCACCCCGAGGAACGCCTCCAGGTTGTTCTCGATGCCCTCGACGACCGTCTCGCGGTACTTCAGCTCGCCCGAGGCGACCCACGGCCCGACCTTCTGGACGAACTCCGGCTGCAGGTCGTAGTGGTCGCCGACCAGGAAGCCCTCGATGCGGCCCCGGGTCTGGATCAGCCGGGCGAGGTTGCGCGGGCCGGGCGCGGGCTCGGTGTTGTTGTAGACCGAGATCATGCCGCAGACGGCGATCCGGCCGCCCTGGCGGAGCGAGCCGATGGCGGCCTCCAGGTGGTCGCCGCCGACGTTGTCGAAGTACACGTCGATGCCGTCCGGCGCGGCCTCGCGCAGCTGCTCACCGACGGGGCCGTTCTTGTAGTTGAACGCGGCGTCGAACCCGTACTCCTCGACCAGCAGCTTGACCTTCTCGTCGGAGCCGGCCGAGCCGATGACCCGCGAGGCGCCCAGCAGCTTGGCGAGCTGGCCGACCTCGCTGCCCACGGCGCCCGCGGCGCCGGAGACGAACACGATGTCGCCCTCCTTGAAGGAGGCGGTGCGCAGCAGACCGGCGTAGGCGGTGAGGCCGGTCATGCCGAGGACGCCGAGGTAGGCCGACAGCGGCACCTCGTGGGCCTGGTCGTCGACCTTGACGGGCGGGATGGCCGCCGGTCCGACCTTGACCGCGTTCTTGGCGTCCATGACCGCGTACTCGCGCCAGCCGAAGAAGTGGAGGACGTGGTCGCCCGCCTCGATGCCCTCGGCGTTGGAGGTGATCACCTCGCCGACCGCGCCGCCCTGCATGACCTTGCCCAGCTCGAACGGGGCGGCGTACGACTTCGCGGCACTCATGCGGCCGCGCATGTACGGGTCCACGGAGAGGTACTTGTTCCGTACCAGCACCTGGCCCTCACCGGGGGTGGGGACCGGGGTCTCGACGAGCGCGAAGTCCTCCGGCTTCGGCCAGCCGACGGGACGGCTGAGCAGGTGCCACTCGCGGTTGATCATGACAGCGCCTTTCCTCTTGCTCCAGGGCGGATTACTTCAGTACCTGAAACAACAATGCGCTTCAATATTTCAGGATGTCAAGTAACCGGGTATCCTGAGAGGCATGGCCACACCACCGAAGACCCACCGCCCGGACGCCCTCACGATGGAGGTCGTCGAACTCATCGGAGACGTCGTGGCCCGCTTCTACGCGGACTACGAGGAAGCGGCGGGCGAGCACGCGCTGACCGGGCCCCAGGCCCGGCTCCTCAGCCTGCTCTCGGTGGAACCGCTGCCCATGCGCAAGCTGGCACAGAAGCTGAAGTGCGAGCCGTCGAACGTGACGGGCATAGTGGACCGCCTGGAGACCCGCGGGCTGGTCGAGCGCCGCCCCGACCCGGACGACCGCCGGGTCAAGGTGGCCGCCGCCACCGAGGACGGCGTGCGCGTGGCCCGGGACCTGCGGGAGGGCCTGCACTTCGCCCGCGAACCCCTGGCCGGGCTGTCGGAGGAGGAGCGGCGCTCCCTGCGCGACCTGCTCCGCCGGATGCTGGCCGGCTGAAAGTCGGTAAAGTTTCCGCCATGCGCGATCTCGGGGTGGGGTTCGGTCATCTGCTGAAGGGCCAGCGCTGGGTGGCCCGGCACGGCCGGCGGTACGGCTTCGGGCTGCTGCCCGGGCTGATCACCCTGGTGCTCTACGCGGCGGCGCTGGCCGCGCTCGCGGTGTGGGGCGAGGACGGGGTCGCCTGGGCGACGCCGTTCGCGGACCACTGGTCCAGCCCCTGGCAGGGCCTCTTCCGTGGCTTCCTCACGGCCGTCCTCTTCGCCCTCGGGCTGCTGCTGGCCGTCCTGACGTTCACGGCCGTCACGCTGCTGATCGGCCAGCCCTTCTACGAGAACCTGTCGGAGAAGGTCGACGCCGACGTCTCGCCCGACGGCACCGCCCCCCGGTCGGGCCTGCCGCTGTGGCGCGAGCTGTGGATCTCGGCCCGGGACAGCGTGCGCGTCCTGGTGCGGGCCGCGCTGTGGGGCGTGCTGCTCTTCGCCCTCGGCTTCCTGCCGTTCGTCGGGCAGACCGCCGTCCCCGTGCTCGGCTTCTTCGTCACCGGCTTCTTCCTCACCGAGGAGCTCACCGCCGTCGCCCTCCAGCGCCGCGGCGTCGAACTGCGCGCCCGGCTCGCCCTGCTCCGCTCCCGCAAGACCTTGGTCTGGGGCTTCGGCACGCCGCTGGGCCTGGCCTTCCTGGTCCCGTTCGTCGCGGTGTTCCTGATGCCGGGCGCGGTCGCGGGCGCGACACTGCTCGCGCGGGAGCTGCTGGGGGAGGGCAGCGAGGAGAACGGAAACGACTCCGCGACCGACGCCGACGGTACGGCGCCCACCCGTCAGGCCGGTTGAGACCGTCACCCCGGGATCCGTGCCGCCGCCTCCCGCAGGGCCGTGACGAAGGCCCGGGCCGCCGGCGACAGGGAGTGTCCCCGCGCCGTCGCCGCGTACACCGCGCGCGGTGGCGCATCCTCGGCGTCGATCGGCAGCAGGGTGATGTCCGGCCGTACGGACGTGGCCGCCAGGGCCGGGATCAGGGTCACCCCCAGGCCCGCGGCGACATAGCCCTGCTTGGCGGTCCACTCCCCGACCACGTGCGCGACGCGCGGCCGGAAGCCCTGTCGTACCGCCGCGTCCAGGAGGGTGCCCTCGGGCCGGGCGCTGCCGGCGATCCAGTCGGCGTCGGCGAGCCGGGCCAGCCGTACCGGCCCCTCGGTCGCGGCGAGCGGATGAGCGGCGGGGACGGCGACGTACAGGGTCTCGTCGAGGAGGTGGTGCAGCGCGTACGCCTCCAGCGGCGCGCGGCCCGTCGTCGAGACCACGGCGAGGTCCAGTCGGCCCGCCGTCAGCCGGTCCAGCAGGGCGGGGGAGAGGCCCTCCTCACGCGAGATCCGGACGCGGGGATGACGGGCGTGGAAGGCGGCCAGAGCGTGCGGGACGAGCGCCGCGTCGGCGGTGGCGAACGCCCCGAACCGCAGCCGGCCGCCCGCCGCCGCCCGCAGCTCGGCGAGGTCGCGCGCCGCGCCGCGCAGCGATCCGGACACGGCCTCGGCGTACGGCACGAGGGTCCGGCCGGCCTCGGTGAGCCGCACGCCCCGCGGCAGCCGGTCGAAGAGCGGACCGCCGCCCAGGGCCGACTCCAGCGAGGAGATCTGCCGGGACACCGCGGACTGGGTCCAGCCCAGCGTCCGCGCGGCCACGGTGAACGAGCCGTACCGGGCCACCTCCAGGAACACCCGCAGCCAGACGGTGGACAGGTCGGGCGGTTCGGGTGCGTCGTCATGCGAAGTCGGCATGGCAGCGATGCTAGACATTTGCTTGTCGCATCGACTGCCCCGCTCCTAACGTCGACGGCATGGAGAAGATCGCCTTTCTGGGGCTCGGCCGCATGGGCGCCCCGATGGCCCGCCGGCTGCTCGCTGCCCGTCATCCGCTGACTGTCTGGAACCGCACCCCGGCCCGCGCCGAGCCGCTCGTCACCGAGGGAGCCGTGCGCGCCGGGTCACCGGCGGAGGCGGTACGGGACGCCGACGTCGTGATCACCATGCTCGCCGGACCGGACGCGCTGGCCGACGTGGCCGGCGCCGTCGCGCCGGAGCTGCCGCCGGGTACGGCCTGGGTCGAGATGTCCACCGTCGGACCGGACGCCGTGCGGGAGCTGGCCGGGCGGCTGAAGGACGGCGTCACTCTCGTGGACGCGCCGGTCATGGGCAGCACCGACCGGGCGGCCGGGGGCACGCTCGGCATCCTCGCGGGCGGGGACACGGCCGCCGTCGAACACGTCCTCGCACACCTCGGCACGGTCACCCGCACCGGCCCGCTCGGCTCGGGGGCGTCCCTCAAACTCGTCGTCAACACGGCGGTGATCGGCGGAGTCGGCCTGGTCGCCGAGGCACTGCGGCTCGCCGCCGCGCTGGGCCTGGACGGCGGCACCGCCCGTGCGGCACTGAAGACGGGTCCGCTCGGCGGCGCGGTCGACCGTGCCTTCGCCGACGGGGTGTCCTTCGCGACCGACCTCGCCGTGAAGGACCTCCGGATCTCCGCGTCCGCAGCCCAACTGCCGATCATTGCAGCCGTGTCGGAGCGATTCCGGCAGGCTGCGACGGACCCCGCACTGGCCCGCGCCGACATCTCCCGAGCCGCCGCCCACCTCATCCGTACCGCCTGAAGGACTCCCCTTGCAGATCACCCTGAACAGCCCCGCCTCCGCACCGCAGCCCCTGAGCCCCTACTACTCCCAGGTGGCCCGCGTCGAACACGCCGACGGCAGCGCCCTGTTGTTCCTCTCCGGCCAGATCGCCGAGGGCGCCACCCTGGCCGAGCAGACCCGGGGCGTCTTCGAGACGATCGACGCACTGCTCAAGGCCCACGGAGCGAGCTTCGCGGACGTCATCAACATCCGCACCTACCTGACGGACATCGGCAGGCTCGAGGAATACGGTTCCGTGCGGCGGCAGTTCCTCACCGGCACGCCGCCGACCAGCATGACCTTCGAAGTGCCGCGCCTGTTCCGCCCGGAGGCGCAGGTGGAGGTGGAGGTCGTGGCGGCCGTACGACCCTCGTGAGAGGAACCGCTCTCAGTCCACCGGCTCGCCCAGCAGCCGCAGGAAGTCACGGAACGCGCCGGGCATGTCCACCGACTCCGGATCCAGCAGCCACTGGTACTGCAACCCGTCCATCACCGCGACGAGCAGGGGAGCGGTGCGCTCGGGTGTGAGGCCGTTCGGCAGGCGGTCGCCGTACTCGGCGCGCAGCACCGTCGCCATGGACTCCCGCACCCGCGCGTACCGCTCGGTGAAGTACGAGCGCGCCGGATGCCCCTCCGTCACGCTCTCGCCGAGCAGCGCCGAGAACGTCTGGATGATCGCGGGCCGCATCGCGTTGTACTCCACCAGCGAGGCCAGCAGATCAACCCGCCACCGGGTGTCCGGTACCGCGTCCCACCGGTCCCGCTCCTGGAGCACGGCCACCAGCAGGGCGTCCTTGGTGGGGAAGTAGTGCAGCAGACCCTGCTGGGTGAGGCCGACGCGCTCGGCCACGGCCGCCAGGCTCGCCCCCCGGTAACCGCGCTCGGCGATCACCTCCAGGGCCGCCCCGACGATCTCCGCGCGCCGTTCCCCGCTCCTGACCCTCGCGTTCATGACGACACCGTACGGCATCCGCGCCGCCGAAAAATAACGACAAGATAACGAAACCTACCACTCTACAGGTAGCGGATGCACGATGGGAGGCACCTGCCCGGACGTCAACGAGGAGGCACCGCGATGGCGGGACCCCAGCCCACCCCGGCCGACACGGCCCGCGAGGCGGTCGTCGAGGCCGCTCTCGGCAAGCTCGACCTGGACGCGAAGGCGCGGCTGCTGGCCGGCCAGGACATGTGGACCCTGCCCGCCCTGCCGCAGATCGGTCTCGCGTCCCTGGTCATGTCCGACGGCCCGATCGGCGTCCGGGGCGTGCGCTGGACCGCCGACGACCCCTCCGTCGCCCTGCCCTCGCCGACCGCGCTCGCCGCCACCTGGGACCCCGAACTCGCCCGCCGTGCAGGCGTGCTGCTCGCCCAGGAGGCCCGCCGCAAGGGCGTACACGTGCTCCTCGCGCCGACCGTGAACCTGCACCGCTCCCCGCTCGGCGGCCGGCACTTCGAGTGCTACAGCGAGGACCCCTACCTGACCGGTGTCATCGGCGCCGGCTACGTCACCGGCGTCCAGTCCGGCGGAGTCGGCACCACCGTCAAGCACTTCGTCGCCAACGACGCCGAGACCGACCGCTTCACCGTGAACAACCTGGTCTCCGAACGGGCCCTGCGCGAGCTGTACCTGGCGCCCTTCGAGGCCATCGTCGACAACGCCCGCCCCTGGGGCATCATGACCGCCTACAACAAGGTCAACGGCACGACGATGACCGAGCACCACCACCTGGTCAACGAAGTCCTGCGCGGCGAATGGGGCTTCGACGGCTTCAACGTCTCCGACTGGACGGCCGCCCGGGACACCGTCGGCGCCGTCAACGGCGGTCTGGACGTGGCCATGCCCGGGCCGGGCACCGTCTACGGCGACGCCCTGGCCCAGGCCGTGCGGGACGGGAAGGTCGCCGAGGACACCGTCGACGCGGCCGTGCGGCGTGTCCTGCGCCTCGCCGCCCGTGTCGGGATCCTCGACGGTGCCGAACCCGTCGTACCCGAACCGCCCGCCCCGGTCGACGGAGAGGCGCTGGCCCGCGAGATCGCCCGCCGCTCCTTCGTCCTCCTCCGCAACGAGAACGCCGCCCTGCCCCTGAAGCCGAACGGCACGGTGGCCCTGATCGGCGCCGCCGCCCGCGACGCCCGCGTCCTCGGCGGCGGCTCCGCCACCGTCTTCCCGGCCCGTGTCGTCTCCCCGCTGGACGGTCTCACCGCCGCCCTCCCCGAGGGCACCCTCACCTACGCCGTCGGCGCCGACCCGGCCACCGAACTCGCCGTGGCCGACCAGGGTTTCAGCCTCGAGGCCGTCTGCCGAGACGCCGACGGCGCGGTCATCGGCACCCGCTCCGCCCCGAACGGCCTGATCCAGTGGATGGGTTCGGACCTCCCCGAGGGCGTCACCTACGAGACCCTGCACACCGTCGAGCTGACCGGCACCTTCACCCCGCGCGCGACCGGCCCGCACACCTTCGGCGTCAAGGGCATGGGCGCCTTCACGCTCACCATCGACGGGACGACGTACTACGACGACGTCCAGCGCCCCGACAAGGACGACCCCTTCGAGGCCTTCTTCGGCGCCCCCGTACCCCGCGCCCAGGCCGAACTCACCGCCGGCGAGCCGGTCGAGGTCTCCCTCACGTACGTCGTCCAGCTGCCCGACGACATCCCCATGAAGGTCGTCACCTTCGCGCTCGCCCACTCCGAGCCGCAGCGCGACCCCGACGAGCTGATCGCCGAGGCCGCCCGCGTGGCACGGAACGCCGACACGGCCGTCGTCATGGTCGCCACCACCGACCGCGTCGAGTCCGAGGGCTTCGACCGTACCGACCTGAGGCTCCCCGGCCGCCAGGACGACCTGGTCCGCGCGGTCGCCGCCGCCAACCCCCGCACGGTCGTGGTCGTCAACTCCGGCTCTCCGGTGGAACTGCCCTGGCGCGAGGAGGTCGCCGCCGTCCTGCTCAGCTGGTTCCCCGGCCAGGAGGGCGGCGCAGCCCTGGCCGACGTCCTCACCGGCGCCCACGAACCCGGCGGCCGGCTCCCCACCACCTGGGGGTCCCTCGCCGACGCCCCGGTCACCCAGGTCGTCCCGACCGACGGTGAGCTGGCCTACACGGAGGACGTGTTCATCGGCTACCGCGCCTGGGAGCAGGCCGGCCGCACCCCGGCCCATCCCTTCGGCCACGGCCTCGGCTACACCGACTGGACCTACGAGTCCCTGGACGTCGACGGCACCACCGCGCGCATCCGCCTCCGCAACACGGGCGAGCGGCCCGGCCGCGAGGTCGTCCAGGTCTACGTCTCCCCGGCCGAGCCCGACCCCGGGCGCCCGGCCCGCCGGCTCGCCGGCTTCGCCTCCGCCGAGGCCGGTCCCGGTGAGAGCGTCGAGGTGACCGTCGCGCTGCCGCGCCGCGCCTTCGAGAGCTGGGACGAGACGGCGAACGCGTGGTCGTATGTGAAGGGTTCGTACGAGATCGCCGCCGGACGCTCGATCGCGGACCGCAGGCTCACCGCGCCGATTAACGTCTGATCCGGGACAAGCCCCCCACGAGCAGCCCCGGTCCGGGACCTGACCCCTGGGCCGGGGCTCGTCTCCTCCGGGTACGTATAGACTCCCGGCCCGCGAACACCGGAAGACACCGGGCACGGGGGAGAGACATCGTGTATCCAGGCCAGCAGCCGGGGCCGTACGGCCAGCAGCAGCCGACGGGGCCCTACGGGCAGCCGCCGCAGTACCAACAGCCGTATCCGCAGCAGCCCTACGCGCCGCAGCAGCCGTATCCGCCACAGGGGTACCCGCAGCAGCCGTATCCGCCACAGGGGTACCCGCAGCAGCCGTACCCGCCGCAGCAGCCGTACCCGCCCCAGCAGCCGTACCCGCCGCAGCAGTCCCCCCAGCCGCCCGCCCAGCACGTCGGCGAGGGCCGGATGCGGCTGGACCCGAACCTGACCCCCACCCAGCGTGATCTGGTGCTGAAGATCCAGGCGAAGTCCAAGCCCATGGCCTACGGCATGGTGCTCGGCATCCCGCTCACCTTCGGCGGAGTCCACTACGGCATCACCGAAAAGCCCCTCGGGTTCGTCGCGGCGCTCGCCGGACTGGGCCTGCTGGCCTTCGGTGTCTTCTCGCTGATGCAGATGCAGGCCCTCAAGCGGCAGCTGCGGCTCATCACGGCGGACGCCTGGCGTTCCCCGGCCGCGCATCTGCCCGGCGCCCGCAAGGCCGCCACACAGGCCGCCTACCTCAACGGCCTGTTGGTCCTCCTCTCCCTCGCCGCGACCGGCTATCTGCTCTACAAGGGCGTCGGCTGGGGCGCGTACGGCAACTCCCTCGGCTTCGGCGCGCTGATGCTCGGCGCCGCTCTGCCCTTCGGGATGGCGGTGGCCGCCGCGACCACCATCCCGCAGCTGCTCCAGGTGATCCCGGCCGGCGCGAAGGTCGGCCGCAGCCTGTACTCGATCATCTTCGTGCTGGCGACGACGGTGACGGGGGAAGGGATCAAGGGGGGCTCGGTCGGGCCGGTCGTGGGCGGGGGGCTGACGTTGCTGATCTGCGGCGGTGCGATGTCTCTGCTCGGGAAGTCGGCGAAGCGGATGCGGGGCGAGACGCCCTAGCGGACCCCGAACCCGTACACCGTCTCCGAGCGGAACACCTCGCCGGGCCTGAGCACCGTGCTCGGAAACTCCTGCCGGTTCGGGGAGTCCGGGAAGTGCTGGGTCTCCAGGGCGACGGCGTCGCCCGGGGCGAACGGTTCCGTCAGGTGGTCGGCGGTGTACAGCTGCAGGCCCGGCTCGGTCGTCGCCACGGTCAGGGTGCGCCCGGAGCCCGGGTCGTGCAGCTCGGCGACCTCCTCCGGGGCGCCGGTCACCCCCTTGTCCAGCACGAAGTTGTGGTCGTAGCCCGAGCCGACCTTTCGGGAGGCACGGAAGTCGAACCGGGAGCCGGTGACGTCCTGAAGGGCGCCCGTCGGGATCAGGTCCGCGTCGACCGGGGTGAAACGGGAGGCGGCGAGCCGCAGTTCGTGCCCGCCGGCATCGCCCGAGCCGGCCAGGTTGAAGTAGCTGTGGTTGGTGAGGTTGACCACCGTCGGCGCGTCCGTGACCGCCTCGTAGGCGATCCGCAGCGCGCCGGAGGCGTCCAGCGTGTACGTGGCCGACACCTCAAGGCGGCCCGGGAAGCCCTCCTCGCCGTGCGGGCTCACCCGGCTCAGCCGCACGCCGTCCTCGACGGGCTCCCTGGCCCACACCCGCTTGTCGAAGCCGCGCGCACCGCCGTGCAGGGAGTTCGGGGCGTCGTTCGGCTCCAGGGAGTACAGCGCGCCGTGCAGCGGGAAGCGGGCGTGCGCGATCCGGTTGGCGTACCGGCCGATCAGGGCGCCGAAGTAGGGCTCCGGATGGGCGAGGTAACCGTCGAGGTCCGCGAAGCCCAGCACCACGTTCGCCGTCCGGCCCTCCCGGTCCGGCACCTGGACCGACCGCACGATCCCGCCGTACGTCAGGACCTCCACCCGTGTTCCGGCGCGCTCCAGCGTCCAGCGGTGGACCTCGGTACCGTCGGAAAGTGTGCCGAAAAGTTCGCTCATGTGGAAAACAGTAGGTGATACGTGTCCTAGGCAACCGGATTGGCCGCGGTGACGGTCCGGTACGCGATCGCCGCGAGCCGCGCCTGACCGTCCCTGCTGGGGTGGAACCAGTCCCAGTGGCTGAGCTGGTCGGTGCCGAAGCGGTAGTCGTACACCGCGTTGTTGTCGAAGCGGCAGCGGCTGTCCTTGGCGCAGACCTCCTTCAGCACCCTGTTGTACTCCACCACCCGCTGCTGCACCCGGTCCCGGCGGAGCGTGGCCGCGTTGGTCAGATCGTCCGCGTCGGACAGCATCGACGGGCAGATCCCGAGCTTCCACACCTCCTTGCCCAGCGGATTGCCCCGGCCCTCGGACCACAGCCGCTTCAGGTTCGGCACGCTCGCCACGTAGACCTGGGTCTTCGGGGACGCCGCGCGCAGGGTGTGCAGCGACTCCTCGAAGTCCGCGCGGAAGCCGGCCACCGAGGTCATCGCCCGAGCGGAGGACCGGCAGGCGTCGTTCGCGCCCACCATCACCGTCACCAACTGCGGGTCGTGCGCCGCCGCCTGTGCCATCTGCTCGGGCAGGTCCGCCACGCGGGCGCCGGTCACCGCGTAGTTCCAGCTGCGCTCCGCCGCGCCCGCGACGCCGAGCAGCCGCACCGCCAGGCTGTCCACCCCCATGTCACTGCCGGTCGCCCAGGACACCTCGGGGCAGTCCGACAGCACGGTGCACGCGTCGAAGCCGCGGGTGATGGAGTCGCCGACCGCGGCGATCGAGTCGGGGCTGCGGTTCCACACCGGCGCCGGTCTGGCGGCGCGCGCCCTGGTGCCCTGCGCCGCGGGCGAACCCCCGCCCCCGGCGTCGCACCCCGCGATGCCCAGCACGGCGGCCGCCACGAGGGCGAGAGCGGCTCGCGTACGACTGCCCGGCTTCCGCATCCCCTGGTGATCCCCTCGTCGTCGCACCCGGTGCCCCGGGTGGTCGTCTGTGCTTCCTCCCATAACAACGTGTGAGAGTTCCCGAGCCGGTGCCCTGGAACGGAGCACCCCCGTACAAGCGTCCCCCTGGGTGAATGGCGGAGGTTTCCTGACGCCGGGACCGACGGTACGTCACACTCCTTGCACCGCCGCAGGGTAGCCTCGCCATCAACGCGGCCGTCGTGCCACTGCCGCCAGCCAGTCCGCAAGATGTCCCGCTCTGCCCGGAGGTCCCGGTGACGACACGTGGAGTTCTGTACGTGCACTCCGCGCCGCGCGCGCTGTGCCCGCACGTCGAGTGGGCCGTCGCCGGGGTGCTCGGCACGCGCGTCAACCTCGACTGGATCCGGCAGCCCGCGGCCCCCGGCACCTGGCGCTCGGAGTTCTCCTGGCAGGGCGAGGCGGGCACGGCCTCCAAACTGGCCTCCGCCCTGCGCGGCTGGCACCTGCTCCGCTTCGAGGTCACCGCCGAGCCCTGCCCGACCGCCGAGGGCGAGCGCTACAGCTGCACCCCCGACCTCGGCATCTTCCACGCCGTCACCGGCATCCACGGCGACATCCTCATCCCCGAGGACCGCCTGCGCGCCGCGCTGACGCGCTCTCAGCGGGGAGAGACCGACCTGGAAGCGGAGATCGCCAAGCTCCTGGGCAAGCCGTGGGACGACGAACTGGAGCCGTTCAGGTACGCCGGCGAGGGCGCGCCGGTCCGCTGGCTGCACCAGGTGGTGTGAGTATCCGGGCCGAGAGCAGGGCAGCGCATCGGGACACGAGGAAGGGCCCCCGCCGGTCGGCGAGGGCCCTCATTCACGTTCTCAGACGGTCCTGAACGCCAGGACCACGTTGTGCCCGCCGAAGCCGAACGAGTCGTTCAGCGCGGCGATACGGCCCTCGACCGGCAGCTTGCGGGCCTCCCCGCGGACGACGTCCGCGTTGGCCTCGGCCTCGGGGTCGATGTTCTCGATGTTGATCGTCGGCGGCGCCACCCGGTTGTACAGCGCGAGCACGGTCGCGACCGACTCCACACCACCGGCGCCACCGAGCAGGTGCCCGGTCATCGACTTGGTCGCGGACACCGCCATGTGGTCGGCGTCGTCACCGAACACCTTGCGCAGCGCCTTCAGCTCGGCGATGTCACCGGCCGGCGTCGACGTGGCGTGCGCGTTGACGTGCACGATCTCGGCCGGGTCCAGGTCCGTGTTGTCCAGCAGGTTCTGCAGCGCGTGCGAGATGCCGCGGCCCTCCGGCTCCGGCTGCACGATGTCGTGGCTGTCGGCGGAGATGCCCTGTCCGACCGCCTCCGCGTACACCCGCGCGCCGCGCTTGGCCGCGTGTTCGGCGGACTCCAGGACGATCACACCGGCGCCCTCGCCGAGGACGAAGCCGTCGCGGTCGACGTCGTAGGGACGCGAGGCACCCTGCGGGTTCTCGTTGTTCTTGGACATCGCCATCATGTTGCCGAACGCGGCGATCGGCAGCGGGTGGATGGCCGCCTCCGTACCGCCGGCGACGACGACGTCGGCGCGGCCGGTGCGGATCATCTCGATGGCGTAGCCGATGGCCTCGGCACCCGACGCGCACGCGGAGACCGGCGTGTGCACGCCCGCGCGGGCGCCCACGAGCAGGCCCACGTTGGCCGAGGGGCTGTTCGGCATCAGCATGGGGACGGTGTGCGGGGAGACGCGGCGGACGCCCTTCTCCTTGAGCACGTCGTACTGGTCGAGCAGCGTGGTCACGCCGCCGATGCCGGAGGCGATGACGGCACCGAGCCGGTCCGGGTCGACGTTGCCGTCCTCACCGGCCTTGGCGGTGAAGCCCGCGTCCTTCCAGGCCTCCTGAGCCGCGATCAGCGCGAACTGCGCCGAGCGGTCCAGGCGGCGCGCCTGTGGCCGAGGGATGACCTCGGTCGGCTCCACGGCGACGGGAGCCGCGATACGGACGGCCTGCTCGGCCGCCCAGTCCTGCTCCAGGGGCTTGACACCGGACGTGCCGGCGACGAGGGCCTCCCAGAACGAAGCTGCGTCGCCACCCAGCGGTGTGGTTGCGCCGATACCGGTGACGACCACGGTGCGATTGGTCGGGCTCACGGGAATTCTTTCTCCAACGGATACGGGATTCAACGGCGCCACCGCCGGGTGGCGGGGCCTTGCAGCCTTCAGGGCCGAGCGGTGGCTCAGGCCTGGTGCTTGAGGATGTAGTCGGTCGCGTCGCCGACGGTCTTGAGGTTCTTGACGTCCTCGTCCGGGATCTTCACGTCGAAGCGCTCCTCGGCGGCGACGACGACCTCGACCATGGACAGCGAGTCGACGTCCAGGTCGTCGGTGAAGGACTTGTCCAGCTGGACGTCCTCGGTGGGGATCCCGGCGATCTCGTTCACGATCTCGGCGAGACCGGCGACGATCTCTTCCTGAGTGGCGGCCATGTCAGGCGCTCCTTCTTCGATGTTCCAGACGGTTTGTGGCAATTGCTGCCGTGCCCGATCGCGAGATCCGGCACGGAGTGCCTAGGGGAGGGTAACGACCGTGGCGGCGTAGACGAGACCCGCCCCGAATCCGATGACGAGCGCGGTGTCGCCGCTCTTCGCCTCCCCGGTCGCCAGAAGCCGCTCCATCGCGAGCGGAATCGAGGCGGCCGAGGTGTTGCCGGTGGTGCGGATGTCACGGGCGACCGTGACATGCTCCGGCAGTTTGAGGGTCTTCACCATCGAGTCGATGATCCGCACGTTGGCCTGGTGCGGGATGAAGACGTCCAGCTCTTCCGGGCTGATGCCGGCCGCGTCCAGCGCCTGCTGGGCGACCTTCGCCATCTCGAACACGGCCCAGCGGAACACCGCCTGGCCCTCCTGCGTGATGGCCGGGAACTTGATGTTGCCGTCGCTGTCGAGCGGCAGCTCGGACAGGTCGCCGACCCGGTACCGGTCCCAGGGGACGGTCTGCTTGATCGTCTCGGCCTTGTCGCCCTCGGAGCCCCACACGGTGGGGCCGATCGCGGGCTCCTGCGAGGGGCCGACCACGACCGCGCCGGCGCCGTCGCCGAACAGGAAGGCCGTGGCACGGTCCTCCAGGTCGGTCAGGTCGCTGAGCCGCTCCACGCCGATGACGAGCACGTACTCGGCGGAACCTTCCGCCACCATGCCCTTGGCGAGGGTCAGGCCGTAGCCGAAGCCCGCGCAGCCGGCCGAGATGTCGAAGGCGGCGGCCTTGTTCGTGCCCAGCTTGTCGGCGATCTCGGTGGCGACGGCCGGGGTCTGGCTGAAGTGCGAGACCGTCGAGACGACCACGGCGCCGATCTGCTCCGCGTCGATGCCGGCGTCCGCGATCGCCTTGCCGGAGGCCTCGATCGCCATCGCGGCCACGGTCTCCTCGGGACCGGCCCAGTGCCGCGTCTCGATGCCGGAGCGCGAGCGGATCCACTCGTCGGAGGAGTCGATCTTCTCGAGGATCACCTCGTTGGGCACGACCCGGGTCGGCCGGTAGCCGCCGACACCGAGGATGCGCGCATACGGGGCGCCCTTGCTGGGCTTGATCTTCGCCATGTACGGCTCCTTAGGCGCCGGCGTGCTCGGAGACGAGCGCGCGGGCCGCGTCGAGGTCGTCGGGGGTCTTCAGGGCCAGGGTCGCGACGCCGGGCAGCGCCCGCTTGGCCAGTCCGGTCAGGGTGCCGCCCGGGCACACCTCGATGAGCGCGGTGACGCCCAGCTCCTTGAAGGTCTCCATGCACAGGTCCCAGCGCACGGGGTTGGCGACCTGGCCGACCAGCCGCTGAAGCACCTCGGCGCCGGCCGCGACGGCCTGCCCGTCCTTGTTGGAGACGTAGGCGACCTTCGGGTCGGCGGGCGTCAACTCCGCGGCGGCCTTGGCCAGCGTCTCGACGGCGGGAGCCATGTGGTGCGTGTGGAAGGCGCCGGCGACCTTCAGCGGGATGACCTTGCGGACGCCCTCGGGCTTGTCCTCGGCCAGCGCGGCCAGCTGCTCCAGTGTGCCCGCGGCGACGATCTGGCCCGCGCCGTTGATGTTCGCCGGGGTCAGGCCCAGCTTCTCCAGGTGCGCGACGGAGGTCTCGGGGTCGCCGCCGAGCAGCGCCGACATGCCGGTCTCGGTGATCGCGGCGGCGTCGGCCATCGCCAGACCCCGCTCGCGGACCAGGCCGAGCGCGGCGGCGTCGTCCAGCACGCCCGCGAAGACGGCGGCGGTGATCTCACCGACGCTGTGACCGGCGACGGCGCCCGGAGCGATCTCGGAGATGTCACCGAGTGCCGCGGCGGACAGGAGACCGGCGGCGACCAGCAGCGGCTGGGCCACCGCGGTGTCACGGATGGCGTCGGCGTCGGCCTGGGTGCCGTAGTGGGCCAGGTCCAGTCCGATGGCGTCCGACCAGACGGCGACACGGTCGGCGGCGCCGGGCAGTTCGAGCCAGGGAGTCAGGAAGCCGGGCGTCTGGGCGCCCTGGCCGGGAGCGACGAGTACGAGCACTCTCACACTCTCTCTTGGGGACGGCCGGGGCCGCCCGTGAGGACAGGGACGAAGAACACGAAGGGCTTTTGTGGACCTCCGACAAAACCCTATGCCGGGAGTTCGCCGTCGACCAGACGCCCCAGGATGAGCGCGATCCGCAGCGTGAACGCGGATCGTACATCCGATGGCGACCAACCGGTGACGTCAGTCACACGTCGGAGCCGGTAGCGCACGGTGTTCGGGTGAACGAAGAGCATCCGGGCGGCGCCCTCCAGGCTGCTCGCCTGTTCCAGATAGACGCTCAGGGTTTCCAGCAGCGCCGAACCGGCCTCTTCGAGGGGTCTGTAGATCTCCTCCACCAACTGCTCGCGGGCACTCGGATCGCCCGCGATCGCGCGCTCCGGCAGCAGATCGTCCGCCAGCACCGGCCGCGGCGCGTCCTGCCAGGCGGAACACGCCTTCAGGCCCGCGGCGGCGGCCTGCGCGGACCGCGTGGCGGCCAGCAGGTCGGGTACGACGGGCCCGGCGACCACCGGCCCCGCGGCAAAGGGCCCGATCAGCGACTTGGCGACGGCGAGCGGGTTGCTGCTGCCCCCGGCGATGACGACGAGCCGGTCCCCGAGAACCCCGGTGAGCACCTGGAGCTTGGCGTGCCGGGCGGCCCGCCGGATGGCCTCGACGGTCAGCTCGCTGTCCCCGTCGGGCGCGGTCCCCAGCACCACGCACACATGTTCCGGCGAGTTCCAGCCGAGCGCGGCGGCCCGGCTGACGGCGCCTTCGTCCGCCTCCCCGCTCAGCACGGCGTTGACGACCAGCGACTCCAGCCGCGCGTCCCAGGCACCGCGTGCCTCGGCGGCCTGCGCGTACACCTGCGCGGTGGCGAAGGCGATCTCCCGGGCGTACACGAGCAGCGCCTCCCGCAGCACGCTCTCGTCACCCGGGGCCGCGACCTCGTCGATCGCGCTCTCCATGACCTCGATGGTGGTCCGCACCATCTCCACGGTCTGCCGCAGCGTGATGGCCCGGGTCAGCTCGCGCGGCGCGGTGCCGAAGACATCGGTCGAGATCGCCTGGGGGGCGTCCGGGTGCCGGAACCACTCGGTGAAGGCCGCGATGCCCGCCTGGGCGACGAGCCCGATCCAGGAACGGTTCTCCGGGGGCATGGCCCGGTACCACGGCAGGGTCTCGTCCATCCGCGCGATGGCCTGCGCGGCGAGAGACCCGGAGGACTTCTCCAGCCGCTTGAGGGTCGCGGCGTGCGAGTGGACGTCGAGTGCGTGGCGATCGGCGTGGGGTTCGCTGCTGCGGGATTCGGGTTCGGGCACGGGACAAGACTGCCTTATCCGGACGCCGGTGCGTGCCGCCGGGTCTGGCTCGGCGCCCCGGCGCGGGGTCTACCGTTGTGCGCGTGATGGACGTACGGCGCGCCGATGAGCGCTACCCAGGGGGCGAGCCGGAGGCCGGGATCGAGTCCTGGCACGCGTTTTCCTTCGGCCCCCACTACGACCCCGACAACCTCCGCTTCGGCGCGGTCATCGCCTGCAACGAGGAGCGGCTCGCGCCCGGTGCCGGCTTCGGTGAACACCCGCACAGCCACACCGAGATCGTCACCTGGGTCGTCGAGGGCGAGCTCACCCACCGCGACTCCACCGGTCACGAGACCTGCGTCCGCCCCGGGGACGTCCAGCGGCTCAGCGCGGCGGCGGGCGTCCGCCACGTGGAGCGCAACGACGGGTCGTCGCCGCTCACCTTCGTCCAGATGTGGCTGGCGCCACGGGAGCCGGGCGGGGAGCCGTCGTACGAGATCATCGCGGGCATCGCCGACTCCACGCCGTACGCCGTCCCGGAGTCCGGCGCGATGCTCCACATACGGCGCCTGGCGGCGGGGGAACGGACGGCGGTGCCGGACGGGGCGTTCGTGTACGTGCACGTGGTGCGGGGCACCGTCCGGCTGGCCGACGAGGAACTGGACGCCGGCGACTCGGCCCGGATCACGGACGCGCGGGGTCTTGAGGCGGTGGGGGTGACAGCGGCCGAGTTGCTGATGTGGGAAATGGGCGGGTAGGGGTCGTCGCCCCCCTTCGGGGCGCTCGTGGCGGCCCTCAGCCGCGCAGCTCCGCGAGCACCGCGTCCGTGAACGTCGGCCATGCCTCGATCGCCCAGGGGCCGAACGCCCTGTCGGTCAGGGCGGCGCACGCCGCACCCGCGTCCGGGTCGATCCACAGGAACGTACCGGACTGCCCGAAATGCCCGAAGGTGCGCGGGGAGGAGGAACTCCCCGTCCAGTGGGGCGACTTGGAGTTGCGGATCTCGAAGCCGAGGCCCCAGTCGTTCGGGTTCTGGTGGCCGTATCCCGGAAGCACACCCTTCGTCCCGGGGTACTGCACACTCATCGCCTCCGCGACCGTCCGCGGATCCAGCAGCCGCGGCGCCTGCACCTCCGCCGCGAACCGCAGCAGGTCGGCCACCGTGGACACGCCGTCCTTCGCGGGGGAGCCCTCCAGCGACGTCGACGTCATCCCCAGCGGCTCCAGCACCGCCTGCCGCAGATACTCGGCGAACGGAATGTCCGTCGCCTTGGCGATGTGGTCCCCGAGCTGCTCGAACCCGGCGTTGGAGTAGAGCCGGCGCTCACCGGGCGGCGCCATCGCCTTGTGCTCGTCGAAGGCCAGCCCGGAGGTGTGCGCGAGGAGGTGCCGGACGGTCGAACCGGGCGGCCCGGCCGGCTCGTCCAGCTCGATCGCGCCCTCCTCGTACGCGACCAGCGCCGCGTACGCGGCCAGCGGCTTGGTGACCGAGGCGAGCGCAAAGCGGTGCCCGACGGGACCGTGCGTCCCGAGGACGGTCCCGTCGGCTCGTACGACACCCGCCGCCGCGGTGGGGACGGGCCACTTCTCGATCGACGCCACGCTCGTCAGGCTGTTCAACGACATGCTGACGAGCCTATGCGGCTCACAGCAGCAGCCGCATCGACGGGTCCGGGTCACGCGTGAAGCCGAGCGAGGCGTACAGCGGCTCGGCCTCCTGGGAGGCGGTCAGCAGCACATGACCCACGCCACGCTCCCGGAACCAGGCGAGCAGTTCCTCCATGCACGCGCGCGCGTACCCGCGCCGCCGGGCGTCCGGGTCGGTCGCGACGCTGAAGACGTACCCGACCCGCCCGTGCGGATTGCCGGCCTTGCCGATCCGGTACTCCAGCGTCCCGGCCACCAGCGCGGCCAGCGCCCCCGGCCGGTCCGGATGGTCCACGACGAAGGCGACGAAGTCGCCGTCCGGCTCGGACAGCCGCTCCCGCAGCGTCGGCAGCGACTCGGCGTGCCACTCCGTCGGCCCACCGCCTCCCGTGCTCCGCAGGGAGTCGATCATCACCTGGCGCAGCCGCAGCAGTTCCACGGCGTCCTCGGGCAGGGCCCGGCGTGCAAGACTCATGTGCCGCACGCTAGTCAGGAGTCCGGGCCGGCGTCCCGCTGATTTCTTACCGAATCCGCTTGCTTGGAGTGCACTCCAACCCCATAGCGTGGGGGCCATGACGGTGATGCAGACCACGCCGGCGGACACCGCACGCACGGCCCCCGCAGACATCTGCTCCGCCCCGCCCAGACGCCATCCACGCCCCGACGGCCAGGACCGCTACACGATCAGCGAGGTCGTCGCGTTCACCGGCCTGACCGCGCACACCCTGCGCTGGTACGAGCGGATCGGCCTGATGCCGCACGTAGACCGCTCGCACACCGGGCAGCGGCGCTACAGCAACCGCGACCTGGACTGGCTGGACTTCGTGACCAAGCTGCGGCTGACCGGCATGCCGGTGGCCGACATGGTCCGGTACGCGGAACTGGTCCGGGAGGGCGAGAGCACCTACGGGGAACGACGGGAGCTGCTGGAGTCGACCCGCCGGGACGTCCTGAACAGGATCGCCGAGCTGCGGGACACGCTCGCCGTACTCGACCGCAAGATCAGCTTCTACGCGATGGAGGGGACCACGCGATGACCGACACCAGGATTCCGGCGGTACGGCTCGGCGAGGGCGGACCGGAGGTCGGCGTCCAGGGCCTCGGCTGCATGGGCATGAGCTTCGCGTACGGCCCCACCGACGCAGGCCAGGCACGCGCCGCCCTGGAGCGGGCGCTGGAGCTGGGCGTGACGCTGTACGACACGGCGGACGCCTACGGCGCCGGCGAGAACGAGCGGTTCCTGTCCCCGTTCTTCACGGCGCACCGGGACGAGGTGGTCATCGCCACCAAGTTCGCCCTGTCGATCCCCGAGGACGACCCGACCAGGCGGATCGTCCGCAACGACGCCCCGTACATCCGCGAGGCCGTCGAGGCCAGCCTGAAGCGGCTCGGCGTCGACGTGATCGACCTGTACTACATGCACCGCCGCGATGTGAACGTCCCCATCGAGGAGACGGTCGGCACGATGGCGGAGCTGGTCCGCGAGGGCAAGGTCAAGCACCTCGGGCTGAGCGAGGTCACCGCCGACGAGCTGCGCGCCGCGCACGCCGTGCACCCGATCGCGGCCGTGCAGTCGGAGTGGTCGCTGTTCAGCCGGGACATCGAGGCCAAGGTCGTACCGGCCGCGCGGGACCTGGGCGTCACCCTGGTGCCGTACTCGCCGCTCGGCCGAGGCTTTCTCACCGGCTCCTTCACCAACGCCGAACAGGACCTCACGGCCGACGACTTCCGCCGTCAGCAGCCCCGTTTCACCGGCGCCAACGCGACCGAAAACGCGGCCCTCCTGGAGCCGATCCGCACCATCGCCGAGGCCCATGACGCCACCCTCGGCCAGATCGCCCTGGCCTGGGTGCAGCAGCGGGCGACGATCGACGCCCTCCCGGTGGTCCCGATCCCGGGCACCCGCAAGCCGAACCGGGTGGAGGAGAACGTGGCGGCGACGGCGATCGTCCTGACGTCCGAGGAACTGTCCCAACTGGAGCCGATCGCGGCGAAGGTGGCGGGCAACCGGTACGCGGACATGGCGTTCACCTCTGCGGGCCGGGAGTAGCTCACAGCTCCGCCAGGAGTTCCGCCTTCTTCGAGGAGAACTCCTCGTCGGTGACCAACCCGGCCTGATGCAACTCCCCGAGATGCCGGATCCGTTCGGCGATGTCGGCGGGGTCACGCCGTGACGGGGCCGGTACCGCGGGTACCGGCCCACGCGTGCGTACGGCGGCGAGGACGGCCGCGGCGAACGGCAGCGACTCGTGCACCGGGCCGTATCCCAGCCCGAAGACAACGGCCGCCGGATCCTGGTCGGGCTGCACCGCGGCCGACTCGGCCGAGCGCGGGACCAGCCGCAGATGTCCCTCGAACACCTCCGGCGACCGCCACTCCACCCCGCTCAGCTCCGTGACCGGAAAGCTCCGGTCGCCGGCCTTCCACTTGGCCGAGGACGCGCCCGTCCAGGACCAGCGGAACTGCACGGCCGTGCCGTCGAAGCTCGCCCTGCCGTCGTACGCCTTGAACGACAGCGGCGCCTCGGGCGCCGTCACTTGAGGGTGGTCGGCGGGCCCGGACTCGGTCAACAGGCCCTTGAGCTCGTCTGCGTAGTACTCGGCGAGGGTCTCCCGCTCGGCCGGCAGCACCAGCCGGTAGGGATCGCAGCCCTCCTTCAGCTGCCCGGCCGCCGCCTCCATCAGCGGATCCGCGCCGGCACGCGGCAGCAGCCGCAGCACGACGGTGCCGCGCCTGCCCGGGGAGAGCGTCACGCCCTCGACCGCGGACAGCGGGATCCGCCGTTCCCCGAGTGCCTGGAACAGCTTCGGTGTCCGAATCCCCCGTTCGTAACGGATGAGCACGGAGTCGGACTCGAACTCCCAGACGGCATGAAAACCCGCCAGTACGTCACCCATGCGGCTCATCGTATGCGGCACGTGCTCCTCCGTCGCCACCCGCGCAGACCGCACTTCCTGCTGTTTCTACGCGCGTCCGGCCGTGGTAGTGGCGGGCACACCGGCCCGGCACAGGTCGTTCTCGTGTGCGCACGTCACCTCGTCGTACGCCCCGACGGCCACGTCGGCGAGGTTGCGCAGACTGTCCGTGCCCGGCTGGAAATAGCCGGCGTGACCCTGCGCGTCCCGGGCGGTCAGCACGCGCGCACCGAACGCCGAGGAGACCGGATCGGCGCCGTGCCCGAGCCCGCCGAGCTCCAGATACGGCACGTCCTGGATCCAGTCGGTGGCGTCCCGCATGGCCCACACCCGGGCCTTGGTGTCCAGGTGGGAGGCGCTGGAGACGCGCATGCCCGGGCTCGCGGCCACCGCTATGTCGGTCACCCGGCGCGGCATGGCGTGCGCGGCCACTCCGCAGACCACGGAGCCGTAGCTGTGACAGACCATCGTCACCGGCGCCCCCCCGGGCAGGCCGCCCAGCAGCGCGTTCAGCCGGACGGCGCCCTCCTCGGCACGCAGCCCGGTGGCCGCGTCCACGCCGAGCCCGTCGGGGGCGGTGTAGTCGGCCCAGGCGATCACGGCCGTACGGGTCCCGGGGCTCTGCGCGCGCTCTGCCGCGTACAGCGCCTTGCCCATGCCGACCGGGGCGGTGTACTGGCGGTTGGTCTTCTGGAAGGTGAGCAGGTCGGTGTCGACGCCGGGGACGACGACCGAGATCCGCTGCGCCGTGTCCAGGTTCCCGAACACCTCCGCGATACGGCCCGAGCCCTCGGGGTCGAAGGCCAGGATCTGCCGGCCGTCGGACAGCAGGGACTCGTAGCGGTGCATGAGGCGGCCTGCGTCCTGCTGTCCGGCCGCGCTGAGCCGGCTGTCGTGCATGCGCTTCTTCTCGACCTTGCGCTGCTGCTCCATCGCGATGTGGTTGGCGCGGTAGCGCAAGGTGGCGGGGGCGCCGTTCATGTTGCCGACCGCGAGCGGATAGCGGTGGGCGAGACGGTGCTGGTCCTCGAGGGAGAGGGAGGCGAAGAAACGGCTGAGCACGGCCGGTGCGGCGTGCGGGTCCGGCAGGTGGAGGCCGTGGATGCTGCCGTGGTCCCACTTGTCGAGCGAGGCCTGCAGTGCGGTCGACTCCCGGTGGCTGTGCAGGGCGGTCCAGCCGGTGGTCGCGAGCATCACGAACACCACGGCCAGGGCCAGCAGGGCGCGCCAGACGTTCAGTTGCGGGGAGGTGTCGAAGGAAGTCACTGGGAGGACACACTAGGAGAACGGGAGGGTCTCGGGGTAACCGAGTGACAGGTATCACGTTTCGCGAAGCGTCGAACGCGCTGTCAACGATCTTGATTTGAGCGCCAGTTCCCGATGAGTGCCGAATCCACCAGATCGAGGTGGGATGCGGTGAGTTGACGGATCGCCTCCAGGCTGAAGTCGTCGCCCGTGCACCACTGCCGTTCCGTGACCCTTATCACCCCGCCGAACACGGCCACGGCGAGCCGTGGTCGGGGGTCGGCGTCCACGTCCACGCCCTCGCGCTCGGCCAGCAGGCGCGCGATCGTCTCCTCCGTGGCCGCCGAGCGGCGCAGGTGGGCGGCGAGCAGTGCGGGCGTCGACTCGATCGTCCGGTACATGCGCAGATACAGCTCTACCGGGACGGCCGACTCGACGGTCTCCCGGATCCCGTCCCAGCCCTCCAGGACCGCCTGCCGCAGGGCCTCCAGGGGCGCCTCGTGCGGCGGACGCGCGCGTACGGCCTCGACGAAGCGCGCCTCCGTCATCTCCTGGACGGCGAAGGCCACGTCCTCCTTGCCGGCGAAGTAACGGAAGAAGGTGCGCTGCGAGACGTCGACGGCCTCGGCTATCTCGTCGACGGTCGTGTGCTCGTACCCCTGGGTCGTGAAGAACTCCAGAGCGGCCCGCAGCAGCGCCTCCCGGGTGCGCTGTTTCTTGCGTTCGCGCAGTGTTTCCATACGTGTCAGTTACTGACTGATGAAACGGTTTGTCAATTGTCAGAGGCTGTCACTAGCCTCGAACGCATGACTAGTCAGACCACCATCGACGCGACGGGGCCGGGGGACACGGCACCTCAAGCCCCGCTCGAGTCGCCTCCGGCCGCGGGGCTGCGCGGCCATCCCTGGCTCACCCTCATCACCGTCGCCGTGGGCGTCATGATGGTGGCCCTCGACGGCACCATCGTGGCGATCGCCAACCCGACCATCAAGGAAGACCTGGGCGCGACCTTCGCCGATGTCCAGTGGATCACCAACGGCTACTTCCTCGCCCTCGCGGTCACCTTGATCACCGCGGGCAAGCTCGGTGACCGTTTCGGCCACCGGCAGACCTTCCTCATCGGCGTGACCGGCTTCGCCGCCGCCTCCGGCGCCATCGGCCTGTCCCACAGCATCGCCGCGGTCGTCACCTTCCGCGTCTTCCAGGGCCTGTTCGGCGCGCTGCTGATGCCGGCCGCGCTCGGCCTGCTGCGGGCCACCTTCCCGGCCGAGAAGCTCAACATGGCCATCGGCATCTGGGGCATGGTGATCGGCGCGTCCACCGCGGGCGGCCCGATCCTCGGCGGCGTCCTCGTCGAACACGTCAACTGGCAGTCGGTGTTCTTCATCAACGTCCCCGTGGGAGCGCTCGCCCTGGTCCTGGGCGTGCTGATCCTGCGCGACCACCGCGCCGAGAACGCCCCGCGCTCCTTCGACGTCCTCGGTATCGCGCTGCTCTCCGGCGCGATGTTCTGCCTGGTCTGGGCCCTGATCAAGGCCCCGACATGGGGCTGGGGCGCCGGCAGCACATGGATCTTCATCGCCGCGTCCGTGGTCCTCTTCGCCCTGTTCTCCGTCTGGGAGACAAGGGTCAAGGAGCCCCTGATCCCGCTGGGCCTCTTCCGCTCGATACCGCTGTCGGCGGGCGTGGTCCTGATGGTCCTGATGGCCATCGCGTTCATGGGCGGGCTGTTCTTCGTGACGTTCTACCTCCAGAACGTGCACGGCATGAGCCCCATCGACGCGGGCCTGCACCTGCTGCCGCTCACCGGCATGATGATCGTCGGTTCGCCGCTCGCCGGTGCCGCGATCACCAAGCTCGGCCCGCGCATCCCGCTGGCCGGCGGCATGGCCGCGACCGCCATCGCGATGTACGGCATGTCGACGCTCAAGGCCGACACCGGCAGCGGCGTGATGTCGGTCTGGTTCGCGCTGCTCGGCCTCGGCCTCGCGCCGGTCATGGTCGGCGCGACGGAGGTCATCGTCGGCAACGCCCCCATGGAACTGTCCGGTGTCGCCGGCGGCCTCCAGCAGGCGGCCATGCAGATCGGCGGCAGCCTCGGGACGGCCGTGCTGGGCGCCGTGATGGCCTCCAAGGTCGACAGCGACCTGCCGGGCAACTGGACCGGCGCCGGACTGCCGCCGCTGACACCGGGTCAGCTGGACAAGGCCTCGGAGGCGGTCCAGGTGGGCGTCGCCCCGGTGCCGAAGGGAGTGCCGGAGCAGGTGGCCGCGAAGATCACCGAGGTCGCCCATCACACCTTCATCTCCGGCATGAGCCTCGCCTCCCTGGTCGCCGCGGGCGTGGCGGCGGTCGCCGTCCTCGTCGCGCTGCTGACCAAGCGGGGCGCGAACGCGGAGGCGGGCGCGGGCGTGGGCCACGTCTGAGGGCTACTGCTCGGGTCTCCGCCTGGGCGTCTGCCTGGGCCTCGGCCTGGGCGTCTTCCGGGCGGAGTTCCCCTATCAGGGTGACTCCGCTAAAGATCGCTCGCATCGGGCGCGCGCCGCGGGTCACAGTGGGTCAAGTCCTCCGCAGGGCATGGGAGGACCGCCGGGCTGTGGCGCGCGCTGCGGAGGGGGCTGCGCGCGCCAGTGCCTGCGGCGCATCTGCCTGCGGCGCTTCGGCCGGGCGGCGACTGGGGTGGGGCTGCGGGTTCGTTGCCGACTGCGGGTGAGTGGTGGGCTGGTCTCGCAGTTCCCCTCGCCCCCTACGGGACGAGCGCCAGTAGGCTCCCCGGCCCCGGCCGGCCGCAGCACCGGCACCCGTCAACTCCGCTGCTGCTCCCGCTCGTCGGCCAGCCGAGCCACCTCCGCGCGCAGTGAGCGAACCTCTTCGGCCAACGCGGCGATGGCCTCCGTCTGCCGCCGCTCCTCCACGTCGTCCTTCTCGAACCGCGCGATGAACCACGCCGCGATGTTCGCGGTCACCACACCGAGCAAGGCGATCCCGGACAGCATCAGCCCGACGGCGATCACCCGCCCCAGCCCGGTCGTCGGCGCGTGGTCCCCGTACCCCACGGTCGTCATCGTCGTGAACGACCACCACACCGCGTCACCCAGCGTCCGGATGTTCCCGTTCGGCGAGTCCCGCTCCACGGACAGCACCGCCAGCGACCCGAACATCAGCAGCCCGGTCACCGACCCGGCGACATATGTCGTCAGCCGGATCTGCGAGGCCATCCGCGCCCGCCGCCCCACCAGCAGCAGCGTCGACACCATCCGCAGCAACCGCAGCGGCTGCAGCAGCGGCACCAGCACCGCGCACAGGTCTATCCAGTGTGTGCGGACGAACTCCCGGCGCCGCGGGGCGAGTGCGAGCCGCATCAGGTAGTCCACGGCGAACGCGGCCCAGACCACCCACTCGACCACCGTGCACACGGCCGTCAGCGAATGACCTGCGGAGTGGTCCACGATCGGCACGGCATAGGCGACGGCGAACGCCACCGCCAGCGCCAGCAGAGGCCGTTGGGTACACCGCTCCCAACGCGCCTGCGGCGACTGATCGTTCATGCCCGCATCGTAAAGAAAAAGCAACGAGGACGGCGCCCCGGGTACTCCGGGCACCGCCCTCGTTCAGCCGGCCGAAGCCGCGAGTGGGGGAGGCTACGCGTCGCCGCCCGCCGCCCCCGGATGCGCCGCCGACACGTCCAGCAGCTGGTACCGGTCGATGGCCTGCTTCAGCACCGAGCGGTCCACCTTGCCCTCGCGGGCCAGCTCGGTCAGCACCGCGACGACGATCGACTGGGCGTCGATGTGGAAGAAGCGCCGCGCCGCACCCCGGGTGTCGGCGAAGCCGAAGCCGTCCGCGCCCAGCGACTGGTACGTGCCCGGCACCCACCGCGCGATCTGGTCCGGAACCGACCGCATCCAGTCGGACACGGCCACGAACGGACCCTCGGCGCCGCTGAGCTTCCGCGTCACATACGGCACCCGCTGCTCCTCCTCCGGGTGCAGCAGATTGTGCTCCTCGCACGCCACCGCCTCGCGGCGCAGCTCGTTCCAGGAGGTGGCCGACCAGACGTCGGCGCGCACGTTCCAGTCCGCGGCGAGGATCCGCTGGGCCTCCAGCGCCCACGGGACCGCCACGCCGGACGCCATGATCTGCGCCGGGAGGGAGCCGCCCGTGCCCTCGCTGAGCTTGTGGACGCCCTTGAGGATGCCCTCCACGTCCACGTTCGCCGGCTCTGCCGGGTGCTGGATGGGCTCGTTGTAGACGGTCAGGTAGTAGAAGACGTCCTCGCCGTGCGGGCGCTCGGCGTCGCCGCCGTACATCCGGCGCAGGCCGTCCTGGACGATGTGCGCGATCTCGTAGGCGTACGCCGGGTCGTAGGCCACGCACGCCGGGTTGGTCGAGGCGAGCAGCTGCGAGTGGCCGTCGGCGTGCTGCAGACCCTCGCCGGTCAGGGTGGTACGGCCGGCGGTCGCGCCCAGCACGAATCCGCGCGCCAGCTGGTCGGCCATCTGCCAGAACTGGTCACCGGTGCGCTGGAAACCGAACATCGAGTAGAAGACGTACACCGGGATCAGCGGCTCGCCGTGCGTGGCGTAGGCCGAGCCCGCCGCGATCAGGGAGGCCGTACAGCCCGCCTCGGAGATGCCGTCGTGCAGCATCTGGCCGGTCGGCGACTCCTTGTAGGCGAGCAGCAGCTCCCGGTCCACCGACTCGTACTGCTGGCCCAGCGGGTTGTAGATCTTCGCGCTCGGGAAGAAGGAGTCCATGCCGAACGTGCGGTACTCGTCCGGCGCGATCAGCACGAACCGCTTGCCGATCTCCTTGTCCCGCATGAGGTCCTTGAGAAGTCGCACGAAGGCCATCGTCGTGGCGATGGACTGCTGGCCCGTGCCCTTCTTCACGGTCGCGTACGCCTTGTCGTCCGGCAGCGCGAGCGGCTGGGAGCGCACGACGCGCGTCGGGACGTAGCCGCCGCACTGCTTGCGCATGTCGTGCATGTACTGGATCTCGTCCGTGTTCCGGCCCGGGTGGTAGTACGGCGGCGGGCCGGACTCCAGCTCCTTGTCGGAGATCGGCAGGTGCAGCCGGTCCCGGAAGCGCTTGAGGTCGTCGACCGTCAGCTTCTTCATCTGGTGCGTGGCGTTGCGGCCCTCGAAGTTCGGGCCCAGCGTCCAGCCCTTGACCGTCTTGGCCAGGATGACCGTCGGCTGGCCCCGGTGCTCCAGGGCCGCCTTGTACGCCGCGTAGATCTTCCGGTGGTCGTGACCGCCGCGGCCCAGCATCAGGATCTGGTGGTCGGTCATGTTCTCGACCATCGCGCGCAGCCGCTGGTCGCCGCCGAAGAAGTGCTCGCGGATGTACGCGCCGGACTCGGTGGCGTAGGTCTGGAACTGCCCGTCCGGGGTCGTGTTCATCTTGTTGACCAGGACGCCGTCGCGGTCCTGCGCGAGCAGCGGGTCCCACGTGCGGTCCCAGATCAGCTTGATCACGTTCCAGCCGGCGCCCCGGAAGATCGACTCCAGCTCCTGGATGATCTTGCCGTTGCCGCGCACCGGGCCGTCGAGCCGCTGCAGGTTGCAGTTGACGACGAAGGTCAGGTTGTCCAGGCCCTCCCGGGCCGCGATGGACAGCTGGCCGAGCGACTCCGGCTCGTCCATCTCGCCGTCGCCGAGGAACGCCCACACGTGCGACTTGGAGGTGTCCGCGATGCCGCGCGCCTCCATGTAGCGGTTCATCCGGGCCTGGTAGATCGCGCCGAGCGGGCCGAGGCCCATGGAGACCGTCGGGAACTCCCAGAAGTCCGGCATCGAGCGCGGGTGCGGGTAGCTGGACAGGCCGTTCGGGTACTTCGACTTCTCCTGGCGGAAGCCGTCGAGCTGGCCCTCGGTGAGCCGGTCGAGCAGGTACGCGCGCGCGTAGATGCCGGGGGAGGCGTGGCCCTGGAAGAAGACCTGGTCGCCGCCGTCGCCCTCGTCCTTGCCGCGGAAGAAGTGGTTGAATCCGACGTCGTACAGCGAGGCCGAGGAGGCGAAGGTGGCGATGTGGCCGCCGACGCCGATGCCGGGGCGCTGGGCGCGCGAGACCATCACGGCCGCGTTCCAGCGGGTCGCGTTGAGGATCTGGCGCTCGATCTCCTCGTTGCCCGGGAAGAACGGCTCGTCCTTGGTGGCGATCGTGTTGACGTAGTCCGTGCTGCGCATCTCGGGCACGGCCACGCGCCGCTCGCGGGCCCGCTCGATCAGCCGGAGCATGAGGTAGCGGGCCCTCTCCCGGCCGCGCTCGTCCACCGCGGCGTCGAGGGAGTCGAGCCACTCCCGGGTTTCCTCGGGATCGAAGTCAGGAACCTGACTCGGAAGGCCGCCAATGATGATCGGATTGCGATCGGATCCGGAAGCCACGCTGTTCCTTACCTGTCAGAGGGACCGATTTTCTGCACCTGCCTACACCGTTCCCCATCGTGTACCTCGGGACGGCGTACGTCATCTCCTCGGTGTCTCTCGGTGTCCCTCGATGTCTCTCGGTGTATTGATCGGTCAAAACGCAACGATACGCCCGGGGTGTGACGCGCTTGGCAAAGGTGTTCGAGGGGCGTACCAGCGGATGATTCTGAGATGATTTCGAACGGTGCAAACCGGGCACATCGGTGTGATGTGGGTCACGCGGAATCGGGATACGGTGCCAGGAGTTGCGGCGACACGGCCGGGATCGTCACCGTTTCGGCGGTCCGGAGGGCCGGGTACTTGCGCGATCCGCCCCGCCCGTGTGGACTACGGCCAATGCTTCGCGCACGCGCGTGGCTGAGATATTCATCAAGACATGATCAGGAGGCAACCCGTGAGCGCGACCGCGGACCACGCGGAGGAGCGGACGAACCCTGCCGCCAGGCTGGGGTTCCAGCCCGGGCAGGTGGTCCAGGAGATCGGCTACGACGACGACGTCGATCAGGAACTCCGTGAGGCCATCGAGGAAACCATCGAAGGCGACCTCATGGACGAGGAGTACGACGACGTGGCCGACGCCGTTGTGCTGTGGTTCCGTGACGACGACGGCGACCTGACGGATGCGCTGGTGGATGCCACCACGTACATCGAAGAGGGTGGCGCAATCCTGCTCCTGACGCCGAAGACCGGCCGGACGGGATACGTGGAGCCGAGCGACATCCAGGACGCCGCCACGACGGCCGGCCTGACAGCGTCGAAGAGCGTCAGCGTGGGCAAGGACTGGAGCGGAAGCCGGCTGGCCACGCCGAAGGCGGCCAAGTCCAAGAGGTGATCTCCTCTCCCACCACCGGACGGGCTGGATTTCGCCCCGGCCCGTCCGGAAGGCCCTGGTGATCGCTGCGTAGGGTGGAGCCGCGCGTGTGCTGTGCGCGCTCCACCCGAACGGCCCACCGAAGGGATGCACGACGATGGCGATCCAGGTCGGCGACAAGGCGCCCGACTTCGAGCTCAAGGACAACCACGGCCGCACCGTGAAGCTCTCGGACTTCCGCGGCGAGAAGAACGTGGTCCTGCTCTTCTACCCCTTCGCCTTCACCGGCGTCTGCACCGGCGAGCTGTGCGAGCTGCGCGACAACCTGCCGAAGTTCGAAGGCCGCGACACGCAGCTGCTCGCCGTCTCCAACGACTCCATCCACACCCTGCGCGTCTTCGCCGAGCAGGAGGGCCTGGAGTACCCGCTGCTCAGCGACTTCTGGCCGCACGGCAACGTCTCGCGCGCGTACGGCGTCTTCGACGAGGACAAGGGATGCGCCGTCCGGGGCACCTTCATCATCGACAAGGAGGGCGTCGTGCGGTGGACCGTGATCAACGGCCTGCCGGACGCGCGCGACCTGAACGACTACGTGAAGGCGCTCGACACCCTGTAGGCCGACCGTGGCCGACACCTGTGATTCTCCGGGTCCAGGGTCTGCGGGGTGCGGGAACCCGTCACTAGGATCGGCTCGTTGATCCCATATCCGAAGCACGACGGGGCTCCCCGCCCCTGGACACCACATGGAGGACCCGTGGGAGTCAGCCTCAGCAAGGGCGGCAACGTATCGCTGACGAAGGAGGCCCCGGGCCTGACCGCCGTCATCGTCGGTCTGGGGTGGGACGTGCGCACCACGACCGGCTCCGACTTCGACCTCGACGCGAGCGCACTGCTGCTGAACAACACCGGAAAGGTCGCGAGCGACCAGCACTTCGTCTTCTTCAACAACCTCAAGAGCCCCGACGGCTCGGTCGAGCACACCGGTGACAACATCACCGGTGAGGGCGAGGGCGACGACGAACAGATCAAGATCAACCTGGCCGGCGTCCCGGCCGACATCGAGAAGATCGTCTTCCCGGTGTCGATCTACGACGCCGAGAACCGTCAGCAGTCTTTCGGCCAGGTCCGCAACGCGTTCATCCGCGTCGTGAACCAGGCGGGCGAGCAGGAGATCGCCCGCTACGACCTCAGCGAGGACGCCTCCACCGAGACCGCCATGGTCTTCGGCGAGCTGTACCGGCACGGCGCGGAGTGGAAGTTCCGTGCCATCGGCCAGGGCTACGCCTCGGGCCTGCGCGGCATCGCGCAGGACTTCGGCGTCAACGTCTGATCCCGGCAGGGTCACGACACCTGCACCGTCCGGCGCCGCACCGTTTACGGGCGGCGCCGGACGCGCAGGACAACCAGGGAAAGCACCACTAGGGGAGGACCAGCATCATGGGCGTCACGCTCGCCAAGGGAGGCAACGTCTCCCTCTCCAAAGCCGCACCGAACCTCACCAACGTCATGATCGGGCTCGGCTGGGACGCGCGTTCCACCACCGGCGCCCCCTTCGACCTGGACGCCAGCGCACTGCTGTGCGGCGCCGGCAACCGCGTCCTGGGCGACGAGTGGTTCGTCTTCTACAACCAGCTCAAGAGCCCCGACGGCTCGGTGGAGCACACCGGTGACAACCTCACCGGTGAGGGCGAGGGCGACGACGAGTCGATCCTGGTGGACCTCGGCAAGGTGCCGGCGCACTGCGAGAAGATCGTCTTCCCCGTCTCCATCCACATGGCGGACGAGCGCGGCCAGACCTTCGGCCAGGTCTCCAACGCCTTCATCCGCGTGGTGAACCAGGCCGACGGCCAGGAACTGGCCCGCTACGACCTCAGCGAGGACGCCTCCACCGAGACCGCCATGATCTTCGGCGAGCTGTACCGCTACCAGGGCGAATGGAAGTTCCGCGCCGTCGGGCAGGGGTACGCCTCGGGCCTGCGCGGCATCGCCCTCGACTTCGGGGTGAACGTCTCGTAGCCGGGCACTCTCCCAGCGGCCTGTGCTGTGGCTTTTCGGTGAGGGTTGCCCTCGGCGGTACCGCCGGTAGGGTGCACCTCTAGACTCGGGGTCAACGTTTAGCAAAGCCGGGTACGGCGCGGGGGAGCCCCGTACACACACGATTGGGTAGCCAGTGCTTCTGAAAACCTTCGGCTGGTCGTTCGCGATCACCGCGCTCGGCCTGGTCGCCGCGGTCTTCTACGGGGGGTGGGAGGCCTTCGGCGTCGTGGCGATCCTCGCCGTCCTCGAGATCTCGCTGTCCTTCGACAACGCGGTGGTCAACGCCGGCATCCTGAAGAAGATGAACGCCTTCTGGCAGAAGATCTTCCTCACGGTCGGCGTTCTCATCGCGGTGTTCGGCATGCGGCTGGTCTTCCCCGTCGTGATCGTCGCCATGACCGCCAAGCTCAACCCCTACGACGCGGTCCACCTGGCCCTCACCGACAAGGACCGCTACCAGCAGCTGGTCACCGACGCGCACCCGGCGATCGCCGCGTTCGGCGGGATGTTCCTGCTGATGATCTTCCTGGACTTCATCTTCGAGGACCGGGACATCCAGTGGCTGCAGTGGCTGGAGCGCCCGCTGGCCAAGCTCGGCAAGGTCGACATGCTGGCGGTCTGCATCGCCCTGATCGTCCTGCTGATCACCTCCTTCACCTTCGCCACCCACGCCCACCAGCACGGCGGCGCCCACGTCGACAAGGCCCAGACGGTCCTGATCGCCGGCATCGCCGGCCTGATCACCTACATGATCGTCGGCGGTCTTTCGGGCTACTTCGAGGACCGGCTCGAGGAAGAGGAGGAGCGCGAACACGAGGAGGAGGAAGAGGCCGTTCGCACCGGCAAGAAGAAGTCGGCGGTGCTGCTGGCCGGCCAGGCCGCGTTCTTCATGTTCCTGTACCTCGAGGTACTGGACGCGTCCTTCTCCTTCGACGGCGTGATCGGCGCCTTCGCCATCACCAACGACATCGTGATGATGGCCCTCGGCCTCGGCATCGGCGCGATGTACGTCCGTTCCCTCACGGTCTACCTGGTCCGCCAGGGCACCCTCGACGACTACGTCTTCCTGGAGCACGGCGCCCACTACGCCATCGGCGCCCTGGCCGTGATCCTCATGGTCACCATCCAGTACGAGATCAACGAGGTCATCACCGGTCTCGTCGGCGTCGTCCTGATCGCCTTGTCCTTCTGGTCCTCCGTCCGCCGCAACCGCGCACTGGCGGCCGAGGGCGAGGGCACCGACGAGAAGGCCGAGGTCTCCTCAGGGGTGTGAGCCGGGTCCCCTACGGGACAGATCCGGGCTGTGACGGGGTGTGACACCCCGCCCGGCGAGGAACGCTCTGAATCGGGGCGGCCGACGCGGTCGGCCGCCCCGACGGCGTTGTGGACGAGTACATGAGCACCTGGGGGCGGGAATGGGATTCTTCGACGGGCTGCGGGGCGCCAGCGCCGCCGAATTCGACGCGGGCAACGCCTCGACGAACTCCATCGAACTGACCAGGCGGCACCAGACGGTGTCCCTCACCAAGCAGGACGCGGCCACCGGCCACCTGCGCATCAACCTCGCCTGGCGGATGCGCACCTCCGACTTCGACAGCAACCAGCGCACCAGCCTCTTCCGGCACCCCTTCAGGGCCCTCAAGCCACCGGAGGTCCTCGGCCACGGCCAGAGCATGGTCAACGTCGACCTGGACCTGGGCTGCCTGTACGAACTGACCGACGGCACCAAGGGCGTCGTCCAGCCGCTCGGCAACTACCTCGGCGACGTCAACGCACCGCCGTACATAAAGCTCAGCGGCGACGACCGGTTCGGTTCGGCGTCGGGCGAGACGATGTACATCAACCTCGACCACCGCGACGCCATCAAGCGCCTGCTGGTCTTCGTCTACATCTACGACCAGACCCCGGCCTTCGACCGCACACACGCCGTCGTCACCCTGTACCCCAGCAACGGCCCCCGCATCGAGATAGGCCTCGACGAACGCCACCCCCAGGCCCGCTCCTGCGCGGTGGTGATGATCGAGAACGTCAAGGGCGAACTGGTCGTCCGCCGTGAGGTGAAGTTCGTGTACGGCTTCCAGGGGGAGCTGGACCGGTTGTACGGGTGGGGGTTGCAGTGGGGCAGGGGTTACAAGACGAAGGCGGATCGCTGAACCGGTAGGCCGGCTCACCGACCGATGAACTGCGGCCCCTGCGGAGGCAGCCGGAAGTTCGGATCCACCGGCCCCACAGCCACCGGCACCGGCACCGGCTGAGGGTAGCCGTACGCCGGCGGAGCCGACGTCGGCTGCGGATAGCCGTACGCGGGCGGCTGCTGCGGCACGGCGGACGTCGGCTGCTCCGGAGGCAACGGCTGCGAAGAGCTCGGTTCCTCCACCTCCGACTCGTCCACCGAGATACCGAAGTCGGTGGCGAGCCCCTTCAGCCCGTTCGAATACCCCTCGCCGAGCGCGCGGAACTTCCAGCCCTCCCCGCGCCGGTACAGCTCACCGCAGATCAGCGCCGTCTCCGCACCCGTCTCCGGCTTGATCTCGAACCGGGCCAGTGGCTCGGCGTCGGCGACCGCGGCGTCGTACAGCAGGATGCACAGCGCCGGCACCCGGTCGAAGGTGATCCCGTCCGCGGACGCCACCAGCACGATGCGGCCGACGTCCGGCTCGACGCCGGGCAGGTCCGACTGGATGGTGTCGGTCAGCCCCTCGGCGACGCGCTTCTTGCCCAGCCGCCACACCTTTCCGGAGGGGTGCCGGGGCTGGTTGTAGAAGACGAAGTCCTCGTCGGAGCGCACACGGCCGTCGGGGCCCAGCAGCAGCGCCGAGGCGTCCACGTCCGGGACCCCCTGCCCGGGCGCCCAGCGCAGCACGGCGCGGACCGTGCCGGCTTCCAGCGGGACGTTCGACCCCTTCAGCATCGCGTGCGTCATGCGGTCATCCTGCCTTCTCGGTCCTGGTCACGACAATGCGGGGGGTGGTGTCCCAGTGCGCCGCCGACATGGGCGAGTTACCGGAAATTCATGCCCACAGGGAACCTCTGACATGGATCCCTACGTACTATTACCGGCCACCCTTTACCGAACACTGAGACTCGGGCTCGAGCCCTTGGGGAGTTCTATGCGTCATTTCGGGCACATCGCCCCCGAGGTGCGGCAGCGCCTCTTCCACCGGGAGCCGTGCGCGTTCACCGCCGACTCTCCGGCCAGGCTGCTTGCCGCCGCCCTCGGCGCCACCCTGTACAGCCCGGCCACCCGGCCGCGGCTCGCCGACGACATCGTCAAGCAGGCCGGGAACGGCGTGGTCTCGATGGTGCTGTGCCTGGAGGACTCGATCGACGACGCGGAGGTGGTGGCCGGCGAGGAGAACCTCGTCCGGCAGTTCGCCGCACTGGCCGCCCGTCCCGGCGTCGAGCCACCGCTGCTCTTCATCCGGGTACGCACCCCCGAGCAGATACCCGACCTCGTACGGCGTCTCGGCCCGTCCGTGCGGCTGCTGTCCGGCTTCGTGCTGCCCAAGTTCACCGAGGAGCGCGGCATCCCCTTCCTGGAGGCCCTGACGGCCGCCGAGGCGCTCAGCGGGCGTCGGCTGTTCGCCATGCCCGTCCTGGAGTCCCCCGAGCTGCTCTACCGCGAGTCCCGCGTGGACACCCTGGAGGGCATAGCCCGCGCGGTCGACAAGTACCGCGACCGGGTGCTGGCGCTGCGCCTCGGCGTGACCGACTTCTGCTCCTCCTACGGCCTGCGCCGCGCCCCCGACATGACCGCCTACGACGTGCAGATCGTCGCCTCGGTGATCGCCGACGTCGTGAACATGCTGGGCCGGGCCGACGGCACCGGATTCACCGTGACAGGGCCCGTGTGGGAGTACTTCCGGGTCCCCGAGCGCATGTTCAAGCCACAGCTGAGGCAGAGCCCCTTCCTGGAGGTGCAGGCCGTCGAGCTGCGCGAGAAGCTGATCGAGCACGCCATGGACGGACTGCTGCGGGAGATCTCCCTCGACCAGGCCAACGGCCTGCTCGGCAAGACCTGCATCCACCCCTCCCACGTGCTGCCCGTCCACGCGCTGTCCGTGGTCAGCCACGAGGAGTACAGCGACGCCCAGGACATACTGCGGCCGGAACGCGGCGGCGGGGGTGTACTCCGGTCGGCCTACACGAACAAGATGAACGAGGTGAAGCCGCACCGCGCCTGGGCCGAGCGGACCCTGCTGCGCGCCGAGGTCTTCGGTGTGGCCCACGAGGACGTCGGCTTCGTGGAGCTGCTCGCCGCGGGAATGAACGCATGAGGAACGAAGTGAACGACGGGGTCTGGTCCGGCAGCTGGGTCGCCGAGCGGCTCGGGGTCGAACTCGTGGGGGACGACGGCCTGCGGGCCCTGCTCGGTCTCGCCCTGCGGCGCAATCCCAAGCGGGCCCATCTGCTGGTGTCCAACGTGCTCGGCAAGCATGTTCCGCAGTCGCCGACGGTGGTGTACGGCCATGGCCACCGCCTGGGCCGACGCGTCCACGAACTGCTCGGTGAGGCCGAGGCCGCCGGTGCCGTGGTCCTGGGTTACGCGGAGACCGCGACGGGGCTGGGCCACGCCGTGGCCGACGGGCTCGGTGCCGCGCCGTATCTGCACTCCACCCGTCGGCCGGTGGCCGGGGTCGCCCGTGCGGGCGGCTTCGAGGAGAGCCACTCGCACGCCACCTCCCACCTGCTGCTCCCCGAGGATCCCGGCCTGCTGACCGGAGATGGTCCGCTGGTCCTGGTCGACGACGAGTTCTCCACCGGGAACACGGTCCTGAACACCATCCGTGAGCTGCACGAACGCTATCCGCGCAAGCGTTACGTGGTGGTCGCCCTGGTCGACATGCGCTCGCCCGAGGACGCCGACCGGATGGATCGATTCGCCACCGAGATCGGCGCCCGGCTGGACCTGATCGCCGCTGCCTCCGGGACCGTACGGCTGCCGGAGGGTGTGTTGGACAAGGGGCAGCGGCTGGTCGCCGAGCATGACCGGCGGCACGGCTCGCCCGAGCCGTCGTACGGTCGTGTCGGCCGGGTCGAGCTCCACTGGCCCACCGGCCTCCCCGACGGCGGCCGGCACGGCTTCACCCCCGCTCACCGTGCCCGCCTCGAAGCCGCGCTGCCCGAGATGGCGGCCCGAATAGGCGGCGCCCTGCCCCCCGGCTCCCGGCGCGTCCTCGTCCTCGGCTTCGAGGAGCTGATGTACGCCCCCCTGCGCCTCGCACGCGAGCTGGAGCAGGTCACGGACGTCGAGGTGCGCTTCTCCACCACCACCCGTTCGCCCGTCCTCGCGCTGGACGACCCCGGGTACGCGATCCGCACCCGACTGGTCTTCCCCGCCCACGACGACCCGGCCGATGGCCCCGGCGAGAGGTACGCCTACAACGTCGCAGGGGGCGGCTTCGACGCCGTCGTGGCCGTGGTCGACTCCGTCGCCGACACCCCCGCCCTGCACGCCTCCGACGGCCTGCTGGGCCGCCTCGCCGCCCACACCCCGCACGTCCTGCTCGCGGTCGTCCCCTCGTACGTCCCGCACGCTTCCGAAAGGCCGGCCATGCTGCCCGAGCCCCTCCGCGGCCCCGCGTTCTCCAGCTACGCCCCCGAGGAGGTCGGCTGGCTGCTCCAGGACCTCTCCGACGTCACGCTGGAGGCGCCGACCGAGGAGCGCGAGGAGGCCATCCAGAGCGGTGGCGCGCACTACGCCGAGTCGCTGCCGGTGGAGTACCAGCCGAGCGAGCAGTACCAGCAGCTGTTCCACGCGGCCCTCGACGTCTCCGCCGCCCGGATCGCCCAGGCGGTGGGCGTGGTGACCGAGGCCGTGATCGCCGAGCGGTCGCCGCGCCCGGTGCTGGTCTCGCTCGCCCGCGCGGGCACCCCGGTCGGCATCCTGATGCGCCGCTGGGCCCGGTTCCGGCACGGCCTCGACCTGCCGCACTACGCGGTGTCGATCGTGCGCGGCCGGGGCATCGACGCCAACGCGCTGCGCTGGCTCGCCGCCCACCACGACCCGCGGGACGTGGTGTTCGTCGACGGCTGGACCGGCAAGGGCGCCATCACCCGCGAACTCGCCCAGGCCATCGAGGAGTTCGAGGCGAAGGAGGGCATCACCGGCTTCGACCCGGAGATCGCCGTACTAGCCGACCCGGGCTCCTGCGTACGCACCTACGGCACCCGCGAGGACTTCCTCATACCCTCCGCGTGCCTCAACTCGACCGTCTCCGGCCTGATCTCCCGTACGGTGCTCCGCGCGGACCTGGTCGGCCCGGACGACTTCCACGGCGCGAAGTTCTACCGCGAACTCGCCGGCGCCGACGTCTCCGTGGCCTTCCTGGACGCCGTCTGCGCCCGCTTCCCGGAGGTCGCCGACACCGTCGACACCGCGGTCAAGGAGCTGATGGCCGAGGACCGCGACCCGACCTGGGCCGGCTGGCGGGCGGTCGAGCGGATCAGCGAGGAGTACGGCATCCACGACGTGAACCTCGTCAAGCCCGGCGTCGGCGAGACCACCCGGGTGCTGCTGCGCCGGGTGCCCTGGAAGATCCTGGCCCGCGCAGGGGCCGGCGCAGACCTCGACCACGTGCGCATGCTCGCCGAGCAGAGGGGAGTCCCCGTCGAGGAGGTCGGCGAGCTGCCGTACACCTGCGTCGGCTTGATCCACCCCAAGTACACGCGCGGTGCCACGGGCGCCGACGGCAAGGCGGTGAACGTCTGATGCCGGTGCTGGTGGCGAGCGACCTCGACCGCACGCTGATCTACTCCTCGGCGGCCCTCGCGCTGACCATGCCGGACGCGCGGGCGCCCCGGCTGCTCTGTGTGGAGGTGCACGAGGCCAAGCCGCTCTCCTACATGACCGAGACGGCGGCCCAGCTGCTGACCGACCTCGGCGACACGGCCGTCTTCGTCCCGACGACGACCCGGACGCGCAAGCAGTACCAGCGGATCAACCTGCCCGGCCCGCCCCCGAAGTACGCGATCTGCGCCAACGGCGGCCATCTGCTGGTCGACGGCGTGACGGACGCCGACTGGCACGCCGGTGTGCTCGCCCGGCTCGCCGACGAGTGCGCGCCGCTGGCCGAGGTCCACGAGCATCTGATGCGCTCGGCGGACCCGGCCTGGGTACGCAAGCACCGCATCGCCGAGGACCTGTTCACCTACCTCGTCATCGAGCGCGAGCTGCTGCCCGAGGACTGGGCGAAGGAGCTGGCGGTATGGGCGGAGAACCGCGGCTGGACCGTCTCGCTGCAGGGCCGCAAGATCTACGCTGTCCCCAAGCCGCTCACCAAGAGCGCGGCCGTCCATGAGATCGCCCGCCGAACCGGCGCGGAGCTGACGCTGGCGGCGGGTGACTCCCTCCTGGACGCCGACCTCCTCCTCGCCGCCGACCGGGGCTGGCGCCCCGGCCACGGCGAACTGGCGGACGCGGGCTGGGCCGCGCCCCAGGTCGCGGTACTTCCGGAGCGGGGGGTCCTGGCAGGGGAGCGGATAGTACGGGAGTTCCTGAAGGCGAGCCGCACCGCAACCCCGGCAGGCGACTAACCGCAGCACCCTCCGCCACAACAGCCACCGCCGCCCCCGGCCGGCGCCGGAACGGAGGCCGTACCGCCCACCGCCACGGTGGACAGCAGCTTGACCGTGTCGTCATGCCCCGCGGGGCATGACGCGGGGGCGGCGGACTCGGCCATGGGACGGCTCAGTTCGAACGTGTCGCCGCAGGTGCGGCAGCGATACTCGTAGCGAGGCATGCGCACAGATTAGTGCTCTTCCTCCTTGCCGGGCAGCGTGCCCGGTTCGGGATGGCGTGCCCGCCAGTAGGGGTTGTCGTGCGGAAGGGTCGAACCGACTCGGCCGTACATGCCGAAGGTCATCAGCAGCAGGCCCACGACGAAGCTGAAGAACACGTTCTGGATCTTGAACGCCAGGAAGTTGTAGTCGGTGTCCAGCAGGGAGAGGTTCAGGAAGCCGTTCAGGAGGAACAGCACCCCGAAGACCATGTTCAGCGTGGACGCCACGTTCCCGCCGATCACCATGCCGACGAGCAGGATCGCCCCGACGACGACGGACAGCACGCTCAGCGTCCCGTTGCTGTTCAGCCCGGCGACCGTGTTACCACCGGTGTCGAAGAAGCCGATGTGGTCGACCAGACCCAGGATGCCGAACGCGACGAGGAACGCGCCGATCACGCCCGCGCCGATCCGGTAGACCGTGTTCAGCCGATGGTCGACGGGCAGGTGCTCGTCGAACCGGATCCGCCGTCGCGGCGTCGTGTGCTCAGCGTGTGTGGCCATATCCGCCTCCCTCGGGCGCTAGCGGAGGCCATCCGTCCACCCAATATCCGCCTGCCCGACCCACGCGGCAACACACATACCCCTACGGCGGGCCCCTCAGTGCCCCCCGCGCTCCTCACGAATCTGCGCCACCACCCGAGCGGCCGTCTGCCGCACCGCATCCGTCTCGGTCAGGAAGTGCCAGAAGTCGGGGTGCCGGCCCTCCGCCAGCGAACCGATCGCCCGCTCCAGCCGGGTCACCGCGTCGTCCAGTGGCCGGGCATGCCGGGGATCGGGGGTCGTACGGCCCGTCATGGCCAGCCGCTGGGCGTCCCGGATCGCGAACCGGGTGCGCTCGATCTCGGCCTGCGGATCCTTCTGTACGGCGTTCAGCCGGGCAAGGCGGTCCCCGGCGGCCGACACGGCCTCGTCGGTGGCGTTCAGCAGGGCCCGTACCGTCGACAGCAGCGAGGTGGCGTCCGGCCAGCGCTGGGCGTCCCGCGCGGCCTGGGCCTCGCGGAGCTTCAGCTCGGCCTGCCGTACGTTCTCCGTGGCCTGCTCGGGGACATGCTGCAGGTCCTGCCAGCAGGCGGCGGCGAACCGGCGCCGCAGCTCGCTCAGCACCGGGTCCACCTGCCCGGCCCTGGTCGTGAGCGCCTGCGCGCGGGTGCGCAGGCTGACCAGCCGGTGGTCGATCTCGGCGGCCTTCTCCGGCAGCCGCTCCGCCTCGGCCCGGATCGCACCGGCCTCCCGCTGCACCCGCTCGGCCCGCTCCAGGGTCTGCGCCACCCCGTGCTGCCCGGCGCCCTGGTTCAGCCTGGTCAGCTCCGGCGACAGCGCGGCGAGCCGGCCGGCCAGGTCATCGGCCCGCAGGCCCCTCTCCCGTACGGCGTCCAGGGCGTTGCTCGCGCCCAGCAGCGCCTGCCGGGCCCGCTCCACGGCGGGCGCCAGCCGGGCCAGCTGGGTCTCGGCCGTGCCGAGCAGCGGCCCGAGCGAGCTGCCGAAACGGTCCAGTTCCTGCTTGACCCGGACCAGCTCGTCCCTGGCGGACGTCAGCTCCGCGCGCGCCCGGGCGGCCGCGGCGGCCTCCAGGTCGTCCCGGTCCAGGTCATGGGCGTCGACGGCCTGGATGTAGCGCTGGCTGACCTCGTCGATCCGCCGCCCGAGCGCCTCGAAGTCGGTCACGGCCCGCCGGGCGGCGGGCGAGTCGTCCACGGCCGTGATCGTCTCTATGGAGATCCGCAGGTCGCGCTGGGCGGTGTCCAGTTCGTAGAACGCGGCCGCCGCGGCGTCCTTCGCCGCCTGCGCCTCGGCCCGCTGGCTCTCCGCCCGGCCGCCGAACCAGCGCCGGGTGCCGCCGCCGGCGAACGCGGCGGGCAGGGCGAGCGCGGCCAGCACCGGCAGGCTCAGCAGGGTGAGGGTGTCGCGCAGGGCCGTGGACCCGGACCGGGCCCGGACGGTCGACGGCGGGTACGACCGCGTCGCTGGCGTGCCCGGTGTCGCCGTCACATCCCTCTCCCGTGCTGTGGTCCGCCGTGGGTGGTGTCATTCTCCCACCCGTTGTAGACGAACACACGGGCCGGTCAGTTCGCCGTACGGACAGTCACTTTCCCGTCCGAGGAGTGGGCCGAGACCCGGTGCGCGCTGTTGCTGTCGCGGGGCACGGACACCGAGACCGTGCCGTCGTCGGCACCGGCCGACACCCGGTAGGCGGCCTTGGGCAGGACGACCGTGACGGCGCCGTCGGTGCTGGAGGCGTCCACCAGGTCGGGCACGCCGGACAGCTGGACCTGTACGGAGCCGTCGCTGGAGTCCGCCTTCACCCGGCGGGAGGAGACGTCGGCGCGCAGCGAACCGTCGGCCGACTTCAGGTCGAGCGGCCCGCTGGAGTCGGTGACGCGTACGGCGCCGTCGCTGGTGTCGATGCTCAGCGGATCCCTGAACCCGTGCGCCCGTACGCTTCCGTCGGCGTTGTCGATCTTCACGCTGATCCCGTGCGGCACCTCGATCCGGTGCCTGGCCGAGCAGTCGGCGATGAGCCCCGAGCAGTGCACGCGCAGCACCAGCCGGTCGTCCTGGAAGGACCACCGGGCCGTCGGGCTGTGGCCGACGACGACGGATCCCTGGAACCACCGGGTCACGTCGACGGTGCCGGGCTTGGCGGAGTCCGTGGCGACGACCTCCAGGGCGGAGTCGTCGGAGTCGATCGTGAGGGTGCGGCCGTGCAGGGCGAAGGAACGGTGGTCGGGACGGGTGTCGTCACTGGCGTCGGCGCCGCAGGCACTGACGCCCGCGACGAGCACGCCGGCGACGACGGCCATGGCGGCGGCGCGGACTGGAACGGAACGGCTCATGCGGGAACTCCCCCTGGGATTCGGTCTGCGAGGACCGTAGGCGAGCCGGGGTGGGCGGGGCGATGAGGACTGCTCCCGAACCGGGGGTGGGGTTAACCCCCGTGAACGGCCCGTGGCCCGGCGTTACGGGTTTGCGGTGCACCGGTCCCGGCAAGGTAGGCTGTCGACTCGTCCTGGGCGCGCTGCCCGGGTGTCCGGGTGCGTAGCTCAGGGGTAGAGCGCCTGCCTTACAAGCAGGATGTCGGCGGTTCGAAACCGTCCGCGCCCACAGTCGAGCCCCCGGCCCTGTGGCCGGGGGCTTCGTCATTCCTCCTCGGTGTCCTGCTTGTGCGCGTGCTTCAGCCTGGTGCGGGCGTCCATGCGGTCCGCTGCCGCGACCTCGGCCCAGAAGCGGTGGGTGCTGACGAAGACCGCGAGTTCGTGCTCGCGGCGGCGCAGCTTCTCCACCTCGGCCTGTTCGTCCGCCGTCCAGCCCGGGGACGCGGGCCGCTCCACCTTCCGCCAGCCGGTGTCGTCGCTGAAACCGTCCAGCGGCTCCACCGACCAGGGCAGCCGCTTGAGCAGGGCCGACAGCTCGGCCCGGACCTGATGCAGCTCCTCCTGACCGGCGAGGAGGTCACTGGGGAATTCATAGGTCGTAGCCACACGCCAATGCTACGCCTGTTCGATTTTGAGGGGCGAGTTCGTTCCTGGGGTTCCGGGGAGGTTCAGCCGAACGGGTGGCCCGGGCGTCGGCCGGGACCGGTTCGCAACACCGGCCCGCGCCGCCGGGCTCCCGAGCGCCGTGTGCAGCGCCCGGTGCACATGGTGATCGGCCTGCTCCACGCGCTCGTCGCGGGTGGGCTGCGCCGTTGTCGGGCCGGCCCTGCCGGTCCTGGGGCTCGCGGCGGGGGAGTGCGTCAACTCGGGGGTGGGTCGAGGGAGTCCGTCGACTCGGGGGTGGTCTTCTGCGCCCGCGCCCACGCCGCCCGGGCCGTCCCGCTCGGCGCGGTCCTGCCGGTGCCGCTCGCCGCCGTCTCCTGGGGTTCCCTCGCCCGGTGCTGATCACCGCGGGCGGGCTCGCCGCGGAGCGTCCGGTGTCGGCTCAGTGGCTGCTGACCCACTGAGCCGACCAGGGCCCTCAGTGACCGGCGGCGCGCAGTTCGGCCACCATGCGGGCCGTCACCGGCACCGGGACGCCGTGCCGGTCGGCCGCGCGGAGCAGCGCGCCGCCGATGGCGTCGAGTTCGAGCGGGCGGCCCGTCTCCGCATCGCGTTGCATGGACGACTTCGCGCCGGGCGGGAAGGCGTCGTACCGGGCCAGCGCCTGGGCCGGGTCGGCGGGGGCGCCGCAGGCGCGGCTGACCGCGGTGGTCTCGGCGACCAGGGACTCCAGCTCCTCGCGGTGCAGCGTGCGGGCTTCGCCGAGCGGGAGACCGTACCGGGTGGTGAGCAGGGCGAAGGGGGCGAGGAAGGCCATCTTGGCCCACAGCGCCGCCGTCTCGTCCTCGACCACACGGGCCGTCGCACCGGCGGAGACGAGCGTGGCCGCGAGGCCGTCGAGACGGGGGCGGGGTACGGCGTCCCCGGCCAGGTCGATCTCCGTGAACGGGCTGCCGTGTTCGATCACCCCCGGAGCCACACGGGTGGACTCCACGCGGATCACCGCCGGGGCGACCCGGTCGGGACGGTAGCGGGCGCGCAGGGCGGCGGGGTGCTCGACGCCGTTCAGGAGCGGTACGGCCAGGGCGTCGCCCAGGGCCTCCGGCGGCACCCGGGTGAGCGCGGCGTCCAGCGCGGTGTGCTTGACGGCGATCAGGCAGGCGTCCACCGGTTCGCGCAGCTCGGTGTCCGCCTCGACCGGGGCGGTGAACTCGCCGAACTGCGCGCTGCGGACGGTGATTCCGGTACGGCGCAGGGTGTCGGCGGTACGCTCCTGGGCCAGGCAGATCACACGGTGGCCGGAGCGGGAGAGCAGGGCGGCGAGGAGTCCGCCGGTGCCGCCGGGGCCGAGCACGGCCACGGTGTTCTCGGTGGTCATGAGGAGGTTCCTCTCGTCGGTCGGCCCCGGGAGTCGGTGGCCGCCTTCGGCGCGATCATCCCACCGTGGCGCGGTGTGCGTGAGACTGGGGTCATGTGCCGGAGTATCAAGACGCTGCGTCCGCCCGTGCTGCCCGATGAGGCCACGGAGGACGACATCCACGCCGCCGCGCTGCAGTACGTACGGAAGGTCTCGGGCTTCCGCGCTCCCGCCGCGCACAATCGCGAGGTCTTCGACCGCGCGGTGGCCGCGGTGGCCGAGGCCACGGCGGAGCTGCTCGCGGGGTTGGAGGTGCGGGGGCAGTCGGTACGGCCCGCCGTCACGGTCCGACAGGACGGATAACGGTTGACTTCACGCCTCCGCAAGGGGGTTGAGGTCGCGGAGGGCATGGTGAGACGCGCCCTCCGTTTCCCGCGACCGGGGTGTCCTCGCCGGACGTGCCCGGCTCCGCCGTCCGTGTGACGACTCTCATGGAGGCGCGGCTTCCGGAACCCGATCTGCGTTGCACGGCCGACGAGTTGCTCGCCGGGCTGCTCGCGCGGGGCCGCCGCCGGCCGCACCCGGTGGACGGTTACGAAACGGGAGGGGGCGGACGTGACGCAGCGGTCCTGTTACCTGATGGTCCGTCAAAAAGCTGGCCACGCAAGGCTGTTCGTTTCGGGGTGCCCACGGAAGGTGCGCGCCGGGTGACCGCGGCGGGGCCCGGTCGGGTGTGGATTCGGTCACGCTTTCGGACGCCGGTGCGGTCGCGCGGGCCGCCCTGTGTGCTGCTTCTCCCGGAGTGGATCCACAAGTGGAACCGGAACCATGGCCAAATGTTGAACTTGCAAGCATTGATTAGGCAGGCCTAACCTGGGTCCCTCGTTCGGTACCGCCGCCCCCACGACCGGCCACTTGGACGTCCCCGGCCGGCCCGACCGACACCGAAGAGGAGAACCCCCCCTCATGACCGCACGTCTCAACTCCGCTCAGCCCTATGTCCTCGGGCTCTTCCGCATCGTCGTAGGCCTGCTCTTCACCGTGCACGGCGCCGCGTCCCTCTTCGGCGTCCTCGGCGGCGCCGTCGGCACCCAGGGCGGCACGATCCCGGCCGGCACCTGGCCCGGCTGGTACGCGGCCGTGATCCAGCTGGTCGCCGGCGGCCTGGTGCTGCTCGGCCTCGGCACCCGCGGGGCCGCGCTGATCGCCTCGGGCTCGATGGCGTACGCCTACTTCGACGTGCACCAGCAGGCCGCGCTGTGGCCCATCCAGAACGGCGGCGAGCTGCCGGTCCTGTTCTGCTGGGCCTTCTTCCTGCTGGTCTTCACCGGCTCCGGCGCCTTCGGGCTCGACCGGCTCGTCGCCCGCCGCACCGCCGCGGACGGCCGGGCCGCCACCGAGCAGACCCCGATAGCCGCCTGATCCGAGAGGGCGCCCTTTCCCGCCACGAGGGGAAGGGCGCCGTCCGGTCTCCGCCCGGCCCTTGCCTACGACGCTCCGCGGAAGTGCACGGTGAGGCAGGCCGCCCGGGCCCCCTTGGTGCCGGGCTTGCTGTGGATCACCACCGAGCTCGCCTGACCCTTCCGGAAGGCCCAGGTGTGCGTGGCGACGGCGCTGCCGTTGCCCCTCGCGTTGGACTTGAAGTCCAGCCAGACCTCGTTCTGCTTGTTGACGTGGGCGGCGTCCATGCCGGGCTTGTTCTGGTAGTGCATGCCGGCGGCCGCGGGGTCGGCGCCGCAGGCCTTCTGATGGACGTGGACGCCGAAGAGATGGTTGGGTTCGACGCCGGCCACCCGCAGCTCGACGGTCGTGGCACCGCTCGGCCGGGTGATCTGACGGACCTGGACCAGGGCGCCCGCCGGGACGAGGCTCTGGTCGTACGCCACCGCCTGCGACTTGCCGGTCGTGGCGGGTGAGGAGAACACGCCGTAGGTCTCCAGCGAGGAGCCATGGACGGTGCCTCCGGTCCCGGTCGCGAACAGGGCTGCGGCGAGGGTGCCGGCGTAGATGGCTGCCACCATGATGTGCACCTTTTTCTGCGCTTCTGCGCCGTTTCGTTCGGATGAGTGCCTGATGTTCCGGACAGGCCTCTCTCCATTGCGACGGACGCGGCAGGGCTCCGCCGCACAGCCTGCGCTGTTCGGGTGAGCGGGATGCCCCGGAAGCCTCCGGCGACCCGCCCGAGTTGCGATTCGCCCCCGAAGCCCCTCCTGTCACACCCCCGGCGTACGCTGTATGGCTGTCAACGGGGGAGCAACGGGAGTCGTGGTGTTCGAGAATGTGGGGTCACTGGCCGCCGGGCCGTGGATCTATGCCGCGGTGGCCGTGTCCGTGTTGCTTGACGTGTTCGTGCCAGTGCTGCCGAGCGGTGTGCTCGTCATCACGGCGGGTACGGCAGCGGCGGCGGGCTCGGGCGCGGCGGCCGGCCGGGTCCCGCACGACGTGCCGGACATCCTGGCCCTGATCCTCTCCGCGGCGACCGCCTCGGTCCTCGGCGATCTGGTGGCGTACCGCCTGGCCTGGCGGGGCGGTACGCGGCTGGACCGGGCGATAGCCCGTTCCCGGCGGCTGACCACCGCGCAGGAACGTCTCGGCGATGCCCTGGCCCAGGGTGGTGGCGCGCTCGTCGTGCTCGCCCGCTTCGCCCCCGCGGGCCGGTCGGTCGTCTCCTTCTGCGCCGGCGCCGCGCACCGCCGGGCCCGCGACTTCGTCCCTTGGTCCGCCCTGGCCGGCCTCTCCTGGGCCGCCTACAGCGTCGCCCTCGGCTACTACGGCGCGCAGTGGCTCGGTGCGACATGGGTGGCCACGGGTGTCTCGTTCGCGGCCCTTTTCGCCGCGGGCGCGGCGGCGGGGTACCTGATGCGGCGCCGGGCCGCCTAGTCCGCCGGCTGTTCGGTGCCGGCCGCTGTCCGGTGCGGCTTGCCGCAGCGCCCGCACCAGGGGGCTCCGCGCCCCGGACCCCCGGGGACCTGTGCCCACCCGCCACCCGGCTCGGTCGGCTGAAAGGTGACGCGAGGGGTTGGCGTTCGGGCAGGGGCTGGAATTGGGCGGTCGTGCCCTCGCCGCCCGCCGGAGCGGCGCCGTCCGCACGTCTCGGTTGGCGCCGCCCGGCGGATCGGTCAGCAGCTCGCGAGGTAGTGCGTCAGTGCCGTCTTCTCGGCGGAGTCGACCGAGAGGGCGTAGTAGTACTTCACCTGAACCCAGGCGCGGACGTAGGTGCAGACGTAGGCGGACCGGGACGGGACCCAGGTCGCCGGGTCCTGGTCACCCTTGGCCTGGTTCACGTTGTCGGTGACGGCGAGGAGCTGGGGGCGGGTGACGTCGTTGGCGAAGGCCTGTCGCTGTGCGGTGGTCCACTTGCTCGCGCCGGAGTCCCAGGCCTCGGCGAGCGGGACGAGGTGGTCGATGTCGACGTCGGACGGGGAGGTCCAGGTCGCGCCGTCGTACGGGGAGTACCAGCTGCCGCTGGTGGCGGTGCAGGCGGAGTCGGTGACGACGTTCGTGCCGTCCCGCTTGAGGATCCACTCACGGGTGTTGCAGGTGCCTGAGATGGTGATCCAGGTCGGGAAGAGGGAGCGCTGGTAGCCGGTGCGGTTCTCGGTGGCCACGGTGAGCTGGGAGAGGTAGCTGCGGGCGGTGGCGGCGCTGACCGGCGTGGGCAGGGCGGCGGAGGCGCTCGGGGAGGCGAACAGGGCGACGGAGGCTATGAGTCCGGTAAGAACGGCGAGTATGCTCAGCCGTCGACGCGCGTAGAGCCTGGGCATGCGTGAACTCCCTTGCGGGGTGGGGGTTTTCGGTGCGAGCGGGGGAATGCTCGCGAGGTCGTGTTGCCGTGGGGTGAGCGCTCGGTAAGAAAATAATGACGTGTTCATGTCATGCCAAGGCTTGCGGCAGGCTTAAGCGTGCGACCTTCGCATCCCTTACGATGGGGAGCGCAGAAGGGGAGTAGCTCTTCGCCGGACCGTCGACATACTGCTCAGCCAGTCTGAGCCGGCGCCCGGAGGCGGACCTTCGAGTCTTTCGAGACCGCCAGCGAGACCTTCGGCAAGCAGTGCACGTCCGTGTCCCCGCGACACGGACACCGAGTGCGCTGCCGTGCCGAGGTGTCATCGTGTGACGTACCGCACTCTCGGCGGGGCAGCCCCGACCGATTGAGGAACCTTGATCAGCATCACCGTGACGGCGCTCGTCTTCGGCGTCATCTTCCTCGCCGAACTGCCGGACAAGACCGCGCTCGCCGGCCTCGTCCTCGGCACCCGCTACCGCGCGAGCTACGTCTTCGCCGGTGTCGCCGCCGCCTTCCTGCTGCACGTCGTACTGGCCGTCGCGGCCGGCAGCGTGCTGACCCTGCTGCCCCAGCGGATCGTGCACGCCGTCACCGGTGTCCTCTTCCTCGGCGGTGCCGCGATGCTGCTGCTGCAGAGGGGGGAGAGCGAGGAGGAGGTCAAGAAGCCCGCCGACCAGTCCTTCTGGAGGGTCGCGGGTACGGGCTTCATGCTGATCCTCGTCGCCGAGTTCGGCGATCTCACCCAGATCATGACCGCCAACCTCGCCGCCCGCTATGACGACCCGGTCTCCGTCGGTCTCGGCGCCGTGCTCGGTCTGTGGGCCGTCGCCGGACTCGGCATCGTCGGCGGAAAGGCCCTCATGAAGAAGGTGCCGCTGCGGCTGATCACACAGATCGCCGCGCTGCTGATGCTCGCGCTCGGTGTGTGGAGCCTGTACGAGGCGGTAGCGGGCTGAGCCCCCGACCCCCGCTTCGTGAACGCCGACCGCACCCGGCCCCGCCCCCGGTCCTCGGCCCTGTCTCCCCTGGGCCCGGCCCTGGCTTCCGTCCCTGACCCCGGCGCCAGGCCCATCCCTGGCCCTGGCCCCGGCCTCGGCCCTGACCCGGGCCCTGGCCCCAAGCCCGAGCCCGGCCGCCGTGCCGGCCGGCCTGCGGCCGAGGCGGGGCCGGGGGCCGGGGGCCAGGGATCAGGGCGGGCGTCGGGGTCGGGCTGGGGCGGGGCGGGGCTGGCACGCGGCTGCGGGCGACGCCTGCGGAGACCGGCGCGCTGATCGCCCGTACGGCCACGGTCGACGACCCGGCCCCCGGCCCCCGGCCCCTGGCCCCGGCCCCGGCCCCTGGCTCCCGGCGCCGGCCCTGGCCCCCGGCCCTGGTTCCCGGCCCTGGCCCTTGGCCCCTGTCCCTGCCCCGGCCCCTGCCCCCCGGCCACCCCGCCCCCACCCCCGCCCGAGTTGAACGCTCGGTGAACCCTCTCGGAATGTGGTGGCGGAATGTGCCTCGGGTTTTGTACCGTGGAGGAACAAAGTGGCTCCCGCCCGTTTTCCCTGACCGGCGGGCGGGGCCGCCTTGTCCTCCCCTCGGGGCCTCTTCGTTCCTGGAGCTGCCGATGACGGCCACCGTCCTCACCGCCCGCGCCCTCCTGCTCGACATGGACGGCACCCTCGTCAACTCGGACGCCGTCGTCGAACGCATCTGGCGCCGCTGGGCCGAGCGGCACGGGCTGGACGGCGACGAGGTGATGAAGGTCGTCCACGGCCGGCAGGGTCACGCCTCCATGGCCGTACTGCTGCCCGACCGGCCCATGGAGCAGAACCTCGCCGACAACGCCCGCATGCTCGCCGAGGAGACCGCCGACACCGACGGCGTGGTCGAGATCCCCGGCGCGAGCGCGTTCCTCGCCTCCCTGCGCGGCCTCCCGCACGCCCTGGTGACCTCCGCCGACGTCCCGCTGTCCACCGCGCGCATGAACGCCGCCGGGCTGCCGCTGCCGGAGGTCCGCGTCACCGCCGAGTCGGTGGGCGCGAGCAAGCCCGACCCCGAGGGGTTCCTGAAGGGCGCCGCCGAGCTGGGCGTGGATCCGGCGGACTGTGTCGTCTTCGAGGACTCCGGCGCGGGGATCGCGGCGGGGCGCTCCGCGGGGATGACGGTGGTGGGGATCGGGCCCCGCGCCGGTGTGCACGGACCCGATGTGGTCGTGCCGGATCTCACGCGGGTGCGGGTCGGGGCGCCGGGTGACGGGACGATCCGGCTGCACATCGGCTGACACGGGGCTCCCGCCCTCCGGACGACGGAGCGCAGTCACCTCGGCAGGGCCGGATCACGGCTCGGACGATCACGGCAAGGCCGGATCACGGCTCGGACGTCTCCGCCTCCAGGCTTCTCCGGGTCTCCGGTCCGTACACGCCGAGGGTGTCGCCCTGAACGCCCCGGGCCAGTTGGTAGGTGCGTACGGCGTCCTCCACCGGGCGGGTGAAGACGCCGTTGATCCGGTCGACGTAGAGGTTCAACTGCCCTAGTCGCCGCTGGAGTTCGGTCACCTCCGCACCCTGGTCGCCGCGCTGCAGCACCGGCGCGACGGCCGCGGTGGTCCGCGGGGCGGCGGAGGCGGTCGCGGGGGCCGGGCGGGACGTGACGGCGGGCGGGGCCGGGGTCGGCGACGTGGACGGCGACGTTGACGGCGTGGCCGACGGGCTCGGGGGACTCGGAGGACTCGAGAGGCTCGCCGAAGCGGCGGGCGGCGACGCCGGCCGGTGGGACGGGGCCGGGGAGGCGGGTGGCGACGGTGACGCCGGGCTCGGTGTGCTCACCTCCGGGACGCTCTGCCTGACCTCCTGGGCCGCCCGGTCCCGGGACGGCGTGTGATACGAGAGCAGCCCGCTCGCGAACCCGGCCGCCGCCACGATCGCCGTGCCGGCGCCTGCTACGGACAGCAGGACGGCACGGCGGGCGCTCGACCGTTTCGGCCGTGGTCGGTCGTCGTTCGGCTGCGGCGCCGTTGTGGCTGGTCGCGCCCACGTGGCGGAGTCGCCTGCAGGCGCGCTGCCTCGCGCCCCTTCCGGGCGCCTCCCCGCCGGCCGCAGGGGCAGGCCGGTCTCATCGGGCTCGATCTCGACATACGGCCGTATCCGCAGTGGATCGAAATCCTCCGCCGCTGCCGCCTCGGCCGAACGCGTCTCGCGCAGGGCCTCGGCCGCGCGCTCGGCGCAGAAGCAGGACGGGCTCAGGTCCGGACCCCTCGGTGCCCCGCACTCCGGGCAGCTGCGGCCCTCGGATTCACTCACGCGTTCGCCCCTCCCCTCACGAACTTCCGACACTATGCGCATCTTCTTCGCATCCGCCGTCGGAAACGCGGGACTCAACAGGCCATAAACGGTGACACCGACCACGATGGAAGGTGCACTCGAGCCCCTGAGTCCCGGGAGGTCTCCATGGCCCTGGACGCGCACGCCACGCAGCAGGAGATCAAGGCCGCCGAGCACGTCTCCGGCAACGTGTTCGTCTCGATCGGCGCCCTGCTCCTCGGGCTGCTGCTCGCCGCGCTCGACCAGACGATCGTCTCGACCGCGCTGCCCACCATCGTCAGCGATCTCGGGGGTCTCGAGCACCTGTCGTGGGTCGTCACCGCCTACCTGCTGGCCTCGACCGCCGCGACCCCGCTGTGGGGCAAGCTCGGCGACCAGTACGGGCGGAAACGGCTGTTCCAGACCGCCATCGTCATCTTCCTCGTCGGCTCGGCGTTGTGCGGCATGGCGCAGAACATGGGCGAGCTGATCGGGTTCCGGGCGCTGCAGGGCCTGGGCGGCGGCGGGCTGATGGTGCTGTCGATGGCGATCGTCGGCGACATCGTGCCGCCCCGTGAACGCGGGCGCTATCAGGGGCTGTTCGGGGCCGTGTTCGGGGCGACCAGCGTGCTGGGGCCACTGCTCGGCGGGCTGTTCACCCAGCATCTGAGCTGGCGCTGGGTGTTCTACGTCAACCTGCCCGTCGGCGTCGTCGCGCTCGCCGTGATCGCCACCGCCCTGCACATCCCGCGCCGCACCGCGCACCACGTCATCGACTACCTGGGCACGCTCCTGATCGCGTCCGTCGCCACCTGCCTGGTGCTGGTCGCCTCCCTCGGCGGGACGACCTGGGCCTGGGGCTCGGCGCAGATCATCGGGCTGGCCGTGCTGGGCGTCCTGCTGGCCGTGGCGTTCGTCGCCGCGGAGCGTCGGGCCGCCGAACCGGTGCTGCCGCTGAAGCTGTTCGGCATCCGCACCTTCACCCTCGCCGCCGTCATCAGCTTCATCGTCGGCTTCGCCATGTTCGGCGCGATGACCTATCTGCCGACCTTCCTGCAGGTCGTGCACGGCATCTCGCCGACCCTGTCGGGCGTGCACATGCTGCCCATGGTCGTCGGCCTGCTGCTGTCGTCCACGATCTCCGGGCAGATCGTCAGCCGCACCGGCCGCTGGAAGGTGTTCCCGGTCACCGGCACCGCCGTCACCACCATCGGCCTGCTTCTGCTGCACCGGCTCGACGAGCGCAGCTCCACCGCCGAGATGAGCGTCTACTTCTTCGTGTTCGGCCTCGGCCTCGGCCTGGTCATGCAGGTGCTCGTCCTCATCGTGCAGAACGCCGTGTCGTACGAGGACCTGGGCGTCGCCACCTCCGGCGCGACCTTCTTCCGCTCCATCGGCGCCTCCTTCGGCGTGGCGATCTTCGGCACGGTGTTCGCGAGCCGTCTCGGCGACAAGCTCGCCGCTGCCTTCCGGGGAGCCCATCTGCCGCCCGGCGCCAGCGCCAACGCCCTCAAGTCCGACCCGCGCGGCATCGCCGCCCTGCCGCCCGCCCTGCGCCCGGCGGCCCTGCACGCGTACGCGTCCGCCATCACCGACGTCTTCGTCTACGCCGCCCCCGTCGCCCTCCTCGGCTTCCTGCTGGCCTGGTTCCTCAAGGAGGACCGGCTGCGCGGCTCGGTCACCGCGCCGGACGCCTCCGAGACCATCCCGCCCAACCCCGTCGAGCGGTCCTCCTACGACGAGTGCTCCCGCGCCCTGTCCCTGCTCGGCACCCGCGAGGGCCGCCGCGAGATCTACCGGAAGATCACCGAACGGGCCGGGTACGACCTGCTGCCCGCCGCCAGCTGGATGCTGCTGCGCATCCGCAAGTACGGCTCCATCGAACCGGGCGTGCTCGCCGAGCGCAGCCCCGTCCCGCTGGCGGCCGTCCTCGCCGCCGCCCGCCAGGTCGAGGAACGGCACCTCGCCGAACGCCAGGGCCTGGACCTGTACTTGACCCCCTCCGGCCGCGAGGTCGCCGAACACCTGGCCAAGGCCCGCGAGGAGTCCCTCGCCGAACTCCTCGGCGACTGGTGGAAGCCCGGCCGTTCCACCGACCTGACCCAGCTCGTCAGGGAACTCACCGGCGAACTGTGCGGCACCGAGCGCGAGCGACCGCACAACGCGACGACCACCCAGGTCAGGTGAGCGCCAGCTCCTTGCGGAACCAGTGCTCGGCGTAGACGTCGTCGTTGTGCGGGTCGGTCTCCGTGTAGCCGAGGCGGGCGTACAGGGCGCGGGCCTCGACCAGGTCGGAGCGGGTGTCCAGGATCAGCCGCCGGGCGCCGAGGGCGCGCGCGGCCTCCTCGGCGGCGGCCACCAGCAGCGGGGCCCCGCCCCTGCCGCGCAGCCGCTCGTGCACGAACACCCGGGTCAGTTCCGCCGTGTCCGGCTCCAGCAGCCGTACCCCCGCCGAGCCGGCCGGCTCACCGTCGTACCGGCCGACGAGCAACTGCCCGGCGGGATGCGCGAGTTCGGATCCGGTCGTGGCCGCGATCTCCCGCTCCAGTTCGTCGGGGTCGGTGCGCCGGCCCTCGTGCGCCAGGTACCAGCGGTCGCTGACCTCCGTGTAGTACGCCCGCCACAGCGCGGCGGCGACCGGGGAGTCGTACGGTTCCGGGGCGATCGTCCACGTCATGCCGGCCATTGTCGGCGGCCTTGCGCCGCACCGCCGAGCGAATTTCCGCAGACTGTCTGCCGTGAACCGCACCGACCGTCTCTACGCCCTCGTCGAGGAACTGCGCGCCGCCGCTCCCCGGCCCCGCAGCGCCCGTGCGCTCGCCCGGCGCTTCGAGGTCAGTGTCCGCACCATCGAACGGGACCTGGCCGCGCTGCAACAGTCCGGGGTGCCCATCCACGCCGAGCCGGGCCGCAGCGGCGGCCATGTGCTCGACAAGGAGCGGACGCTGCCGCCGCTGGCCATCACCCCGGCCGAGGCGACCGCCCTCGCCGTCGGGCTGCACACCCTGGCCGGGACGCCGTTCGCGGCGGACGCGCGCAGTGCCCTGCACAAGGTGCTCGCCGTGATGCCGGAACGGGAGCGCAGGGCGGCGGCCGAGCTGACCGAGCGGGTACGGCTGCTCGTCCCGGCCGCCCGCCCGGCGCGGCCCGCAGGGCCCGTGGTGCCCGCCGCGCTGCGGGAGGCGCTGACGGCGGGCCGGGTGCTGCGGCTGGAGTACGCCGACGCCGCCGGCCGGGTCACCGCACGGGATGTGGAACCGCTCGGCTTCCTCGGCGGCACCGAGCACTGGTACCTGGCCGGCTGGTGCCGGCTGCGCGACGCACCGCGAGGCTTCCGGCTGGACCGGGTCCGCGCGGCCACGGCCCTGGACGAGCGGGCTCCGCGCCGTGCCGTCGACCTCGCCGCCCTCGACACGCTCGGCTCCGACGTCGTGCCGCTCGACGCGGCGACGGTGATGTGACGGCAATCACCGACAGGGGGTTGTCGCGGACGGGGCGCAGGCTGATGCCCATGACACCGACACCGACATCGACATCGACATCCCTGACGAGCGGCACCGATCTCACCTCCGCCACCGGCATCGCCCTCTTCGACCGCTGGACCGCGCTGTGGAACGGCGACTTCAGCGACCCGGAGGCGTTCCTCGCGCCCGGCTTCCGCATCCGCTTCGGCAACGATCCCGAGCGGGGCGCGACCACGGACGTGGTGCGCGGCCCGGCCGGGATCCTCGGGCTGGTCGCCGCCTTCCGCGAGGAGAAGCCCGGACTGCGCTTCACCGTCGACGGCACGCCGGTGGCGGACGGCGAGTCGGGCCGGGTCGCCTGCTGCTGGTACGTGACCCTGCCGGACGGCGCCCAGAAGAGCGGGATCGATCTGCTGGAGGTGACGGACGGGCGTATCGCGACGGTCTGGTCCGTGACCGGACTGCGCCGCTTCGCGGACTGATCACCGTTTGTGGCTCCCCTTCCGGGTCACCCGGAAGGGGAGCCGGCCAGTGGGGCCGGTCCGAGCGGAAGGCAACCATGTCCACAGGCATGATCGTGTTGACCGTGATCGTGGCGGTCGTGATCATCGCCGCGGCCGCGTCACCGGTTCTGCGCGGCCGCGGACGGTACGGCGGTTCCGGCCTGAGGCAGCGCTTCGGACCCGAGTACGAGCGGACCGTCGCCCTGCACGACGGGGACACCGAGGCAGCCGAACGGGAGCTGGCCGAGCGCGTCGAACGCCACGGCGGCCTGCGGGAACGGCCACTGGACCTGGCCGGGCGGGAGCAGTACGCGGCCCGCTGGACGGCCGTGCAGGAACACTTCGTCGAATCACCGCGGCAGGCGGTGGCCGAGGCCGACCAGCTCCTCGCCGACGTCGCGGCCGCGCGGGGCTACCCGGACGGCGGGCGCTACGAGGAGCAGTTCGCCGCGCTGTCCGTGCACCACGCCGACCACGTCGACGGCTACCGGCAGGTGCACCGGGTGGCCCGTGCGGGCGCGCGCGACGGGCTGACCGAGGCCGGCTCCGGGACCGAGGAGATGCGTACGGCGCTCGTCGGTGCCCGCGCCCTCTTCGACGACCTGACCCACCCCTCCGGGGAGGCCGGCAGCCGCTCCGCTACCCCGTGGGCCTTCAACAGGAGCCGTCCGAAGGAGGGTTGAGTGCCGTGTCGGACAGGAAGAGCCGCCCCCGCGAGGACGAGGACCGGACCCCGGAGGACATGCCCCTGGGCCACCGCACACCGAGAGACACCCTGCCGGAGGAACGGCTCCCCGGCGAACCGCCGCCGACGGGTGCCCCATCGCGCCTTCCCGGCTCGGTCGGCCCGGGCAGAAACGGTCTGACAGCCGACGACCTCACCCCGGAGGACGTACCGGACCAGGGCCGTGTGCCGGGTGAAGGTCGTATGCCGGGTGAGAGGGGAACGCCAGGTGGGAGGACCGGTGAGGGTGGTGTGGCGTACGAGAGTCCGATGCCGGATGACGGGCTGGGGGTTCCGTCCCCCGGGGACGTGACCGCGCGTGAGGCGCACACCACCGATTCCACCGCGCCGGACGCCTGGCCGACGGCACCCGGCGGCACGGCACCCGGCGGTGTCGGTGAGACGGCGCCCGCTCCCTCCGGCACCGGTGCCCCCCTGCTGCCCCACGACGAGACCGACCGCTGGGAGCTGCGGATGCGGCAGCTGGCGGCCGGCTTCGTGGACGAGCCCCGGGGCGCGGTGGAGCAGGCCGATCACGTGCTGGAGGAGATCGCGGGGCGGTTCGAGGAGGCGGTGGAGAGGCGCAGGCGTACGCTGCGGCGGTCCTGGGAGGCCTCCGAGGACCGCGGACCCGGCTCGGACCTCGACACCGAGCAGCTCAGGCTGGCTCTGCGTGACTACCAGGAGCTGGCCGGGCGCCTGCTACACCTCTGACGGCCCCTTGGCGGCAGCCCTGCGCTGCCGCCACTCCCGTACGACCTCCTCGACGTCGTACGGCTTCTTGCCCAGCGGGGGACCGGGCGGCGGCTTGAACATCATGTCCTTGATCTTGACGTTGACGTCCTCGATGATCTTCCGCGCGATCCGCTCCGACGGCGCCGCGTAGGCCGCCGCGAGCGCATCCTCGGCCTCCTTGCGCAGGGCGAGGGCGGGCGGCAGGACGGACAGGCCCTCGCGCACCATCTTCCGCTTGACCCACCACAGTTCGTCGTAGGTGGAGTCCAGTTCGGTGGGCAACGGCTCACCCGTGCCCGGCAGCCGCTCGAACTCACCCCGTCCCTGCGCGTCGCGGATCTGCTTGTCGACCCAGGACTCGAACGGCACACCCGGTGGCTTTCGCTCGGTCATGAACCCATTGTGCCGGACGCGGCCCGGCCGGGCGTTTTATCATGCGGCGGCGGTATGCAGATCCGGCCGCCGAACCACGAAGGTCGTACAGGGGGAAACGCTCGTGCTCGAACTCACCATGGCCACCGTCTCCGGAGCCGAAGCGGGCGCCACGGCCGGCATGACGATGGCCGAGGCGCCGAGCGAGCCGGGCGCCGTGCTCCGGGTCGGCCGCGACGCGTCCGTGTGCCGACTGGTCACCCCGGAGGACTGGCTGTTCGTCTCCCGGGTGCACCTGGAATTCCTGTGCACCCCGGACGGCGGCTGGCAGTTGAGCTGGCTGCGCGGTTCGCAGGCCGAGCCGTCGTCCGAAGTGCGGCTGCTGGTCGGGGAGTACGCGCAGCCCCTCGGCTACGGCGCGACCGTACCGCTGCCGCATGGCGGGTCCGGCGAGATCGTCGTCCAGGACCGCACCGCGCCGCGCAGCGTCAACGTCGGCTTCTACCACGAGGTCTGAACTCGGCTCTGAGTTCCGGGGCCTGAGCCCTGGACCGGGCGACGCAGGGCCGCTCAGTCCAGTACCCGGGCCAGCGCGAACCCGTCGTAGCCCTTGCTGCCGACCGTCTGGATCGCGGTGCCGGTCAGCCTCGGATGGGTGGCAATCAGCTCGATCGCGGCGCGCGTGCCCACGACGTCGGGCTCGGTGCTGCGCTCGTCGACGACCCGGCCGCCGCGCACCACGTTGTCCAGGACGATCAGGCTCCCGGTGCGGGTGAGCCGCAGCGCCCACTCGACGTAGTGCGCGTTGTTGGCCTTGTCGGCGTCGATGAACACCAGGTCGAACGGGGCCGGGTTCTCGTCGGCGAGCTTGGGCAGCGACTCCAGGGCCGGTCCCACCCGCACCTCCGCGATCCGGTCCAGGCCGGCCCGGGCGAGGTTCCGGGTGGCCACCTCCGCGTGCCTGGCGTTGTACTCCAGCGACACCAGCCTGCCGTCCTCGGGCAGGGCCCGGGCCAGCCAGATCGTGCTGTATCCGCCGAGTGTGCCGATCTCCAGGATGTGCCGCGCGCCCTGCACCTGGGCGAGCAGCTGGAGGAACTTGCCCTGTGCCGCCGTGACGGCGATGTGCGGCAGACCGGCCGCGTCGTTCTCCCGCACGGCCGCCTGCAGCGCCTCGTCATCGGGGGTGAGCCGGCTGGTGAAGTAGTCATCGACGTCGTCCCAGAGCTGGGAGTCGCTCATGCTCCTGCTGCCTTTCCCGAGTGCCTGCCGTTCCCGCTGACATCGTCTCAGCCGACGGGCGCCGACGGCGTGATCATCGACGGATTGACCGGCCGCCGGGAGCGCCGTACGGCGACCAGGACGCCGGCGGCCGCGACCGGCAGGAGCACGCCGGCCACCGTGAGCAGCCAGGCCGGGACCCCGGCGACCTCGCGCAGCCGGTCGTCGTAGACCACCTGCTGGACCGGGGTGTCGGCGGCGGCCCGGCGCAGCTCGTGGTCGCCGGAGATGCGGGCGGGCTCGGGAAACCGCTGGGTGAGCGCGGTCAGGTACGGCGTGCCGGCGGCCAGCTCGCCGAGGGCGCCGCCGTGTGCGCGGACTCGGCCCGCGAAGACCACGCCGGGTGTGAGGCCGCCGATCGTGGTGCGGGTCTCCATGCGGTGGGCGGCCAGGACGTACAGGCCGAGGGACTGCGGGGTGCGGGCCAGGCGGGAGAGCCGCATCGGGTACACCGGGTGGTCGGCGGAGAAGGTGAGGTGGATGGGGTCCAGCGCGCCGTGCAGCGCGGTGTCCGGGGTGTCCGGGGCGAGGCGGACGGCCACGTACTCCCAGTGCCGGTCGACGTACGGCTGCAGGGCCGTCCGCAGGCGGGCGGGCAGGGAGAAGCCGTGGGTGTGCAGCCAGTCGCCGAGGGCGGCCGGGTCGGTGGCGGTCAGCCGGGCCACGTCGAAGGGGCCGAGCCGCTGGCGGCCGACCACGCCCACGCCGCCGGCGGCGGGTGGCGCGGCGGCGTCGGCGGAGTTGTCGTGGGTGTGGAAGGGCCAGTCGCCGTTTCTCGGCCAGAAGTGGTACCGGGTGCGGTGGACGGGCTGGATGGCCCCGGCCAGCTGGTCGAAGAGGGCGGGGTCGCCGAGGCGTACGGTCGCCCGGTGCGGGACGGGCATGATCCAGGCGGCGTGCCGCGCGTCGCCGTTCACCGTCAGCCGCATCACGATCTGCTCCTGGCGGCCGTCCCAGCGCAGCACGGACTGCTCCTCGGCGACGGCGATCCGGCTCGCCGGATCCGGCACCATCGCCCCACACCCACAGGCGTAGGCCGGGGCGATGAGCCAGCTCAGCTGAATGCTCAGGAGGGCGAGGACCAGGGTGACCATGCGGGCGCGGGCGTTTTCCACAGGCCTACAGACGGTGCCGCTCTGTCAGCGGTTCCGGCGTCCTCGGGGGCCGGGGGCCGGGTCGCCCGCCCGCGCCGGCGGGGTGCCTCCCGAAGGGGGCGCGGGGAACTGCGCGACCGGCTGCAAAGGAACCGCACCCGGCAACGCGCCTGCACCCCTACGGCGCTTGGCGACCCTCCACTGCCGGAGCGGAACCCGGCAACGGCCGCCCCGCCGACTCCGACATCCGCCACACCGCGAACCCGCCCACGACGGCCGCCGCCATCATGTAGTACGCGGGCATCATCATGTTCCCGGTCGCCCCGATCAGCGCCGTGACCACCAGCGGAGTCGTCCCGCCGAACAGCGACACCGACACGTTGAACCCGATGGACAGGGACCCGTACCGCACCCGCGTGGGGAACAGAGCGGGCAGCGCGGCCGGCATGGCCGCCGTGAAGCAGACCAGCAGCAGACCCAGCGCGCCCATCCCCAGCGCCACGGCGAGCAGGCTGCCCTGGCGGATCAGCAGCAGGGCCGGGATGGAGAGGAACAGGAAGCCCGCGCAGCCCGCCGTGATCACCGGGCGGCGGCCGACCCGGTCGGTCAGCGCGCCCGCGAACGGCTGGACGATCATCATCAGGGCCATCACGCCCAGCACGACCAGCAGCCCGTGCGTCTCGTCGTACTTCAGCTCACTGGTGAGGTAGCTCGGCATGTACGACAGCAGCATGTAGTCGGTGACGTTGAAGACCAGCACCAGGCCCATGCACAGCAGCAGCGCCTTCCACTGGCCCGCGACCATCTCGCGCAGCGGCACCTTCGGCCGGGCGGCCTCCGCCTTCTCCACCTCGGCCGCGAACGCCGGGGTCTCCTCGAGACGCATCCGCAGGTACAGGCCGATCATGCCCATCGGACCGGCGATGAGGAACGGGATCCGCCAGCCCCACGACACCAGGTCGTGCGAGGACAGCAGCGCGGTCATCAGGGTGACCAGGCCCGCGCCGCCGATGTAGCCCGCCAGCGTGCCGAACTCCAGCCAGCTGCCGAAGAAGCCGCGCTTCTTGTCGGGGGCGTACTCGGCGATGAAGGTCGACGCGCCGGCGTACTCACCGCCGGTCGAGAAGCCCTGCACCAGCCGGGCGGCCAGCAGGAGCAGCGGCGCGCCCACGCCGATCGAGGCGTACGACGGGATCAGGCCGATCGCGAACGTGCCCGCCGCCATCATGATCATCGTGAGGGCGAGCACCTTCTGACGGCCTACACGGTCGCCCAGCGGACCGAAGACCATGCCACCGAGCGGCCGGACCAGGAAGGCCGCCGCGAAGGCGCCGAAGGTCGACAGCAGCTGCGCGGTCGGGTTGCCGGACGGGAAGAAGACCTTGCCCAGGGTGACCGCGATGTAGCTGTAGACACCGAAGTCGAACCACTCCATCGCGTTGCCGAGCGCGGCCGCCTTCACGGCGCGCTTGACGAGCACGGGGTCGGTGACGGTGACGTCACGGGCCGTGGTGGCCCGCCGGGTCTTCACGAGGGACGGGGAGACGGCTGTGGCGGTCGCCAAAACGGGCTCGCCTACCTTTCGACGGGGACAGGGACGCGGTCCGCACGGCGGCACTGCCGGAATTCGGGCCGAAAAGTGACCATAGGCGGACTTGGGCGCCTTACGTCACGTATGCGGTCAACTGCATACTGCAGCCAAACGTCGCATACGCAGGTACGTCTGCCCAGTCGTGACCAGCCGTCGCGGCCCCGTGCTGTGATCCTTGTCGCGCCCCATACGCGCAACCGCCTATGCCCCCGACTATCGTCTTCCGGACAAAAGGAGAACGGACGTCAGGTGAAGCGTTGGTTTCCCGCGTCCTTCTCCGGGGGGCTGAGCCCCTCATAGGGTGCTCAGAGGAATCCGGCGTGACCGGCGCCGGGACCGGACGGGGCGGGAGGCCGGCGAGGCGTGGCGAACGTGGAGCACAGCGGGCGAGCGGCGGACACCTTCGGCAGGGCCCCGGCCGAGGCGGGGCTGCGCGCGGCCCGGCTCGCCCTGTGGGCGGTCGCCGCGATCCTCGCGATACGACAGCTGACCGTCGTCCTCACCACGCCGAGCGGCGAGCGGCTGACCGACCTGGAGACCTGGGTCGGCCCCCACGGCGTGCTGCACGTGAACGGCTCGATCTACGACTCGACCCGGTTCACCGGCACGCCCTTCGGCGGTCTGGTCCTCAAGCCCCTCACGCGCTCCGCTCAAGCCGCGCTCGGCTGGGGCTGGACCTTCGGCACCCTGTTGCTGGTCGTCGCCCTCGGCCTGGTGGCGGCCCGCGCGCTGCCCAAGCCGGTCGGCCGCCGCACCTCCCTGCTGGCCGCGCCGGTCGCGATCAGCCTGCTCATGCTGTCGCTGCCGGTCCGCAACGCCCTGTGGCTCGGCCAGACCAGCATCATCCCGGTCCTGCTCGTCCTGCTCGGCTGCTTCACCGTACGCGGCGAACGCGGGAGCGGGCTGTGCATAGGCCTGGCCGCCGCTCTGCAGCCGACCATGCTGCTCTTCGCCCCGCTGCTGTGGTTCACCGGCCGCCGCCGGGCCACCGCCGCCACGGCCGGCACCTTCGCCGCCTGCACCGCGCTCGCCTGGGCGGCGCTGCCGCACGACTCGTACACGTACTGGGTGCACCACATGGCCGGGGTGGGCCTCGGCGGCAAGGCGCACGCCCTCGGCAACCAGTCCCTGCACGGAGCCCTGCTCCGCCTGGGCGTGATCGGCCCGCTGGAGATCGGCCTCTTCCTGGTGCTGAGCGCCGCCGTCGCCGCGCTCGCCCTGCGCCGCGCCGTCCGCTACGCGCACGACGGCCAGCTGCTGCTCGCCGTGGCCGTCACCGGCTGCGCCGTCGTCGCGGTGTCTCCCACCGCCTGGCAGTACCAGGTGCTGTGGGTGCTGCTCGCGATGGTCGGCCGGGTCGGCAGCCGGGCCTCCGACCGGTACGTCTGGCCGGTCGCCATGATCCTGGTGACCACCCTGCCGGCGAAGATGATGCTGCCGAACATGGCGGTGATGTACCCGCTGCGCGACAACCTCGTCCTGCTCGCGGCGCTGGCCGCCGCCACGGCGGTGCCCTTCCTGTCGCGGACGTCCCCCCACTACCAGCGGCCGATCCCGGCGGAGTACGCGCCGCCGGTCCCGGCCCGCTTCCGCCGCATCACCCTGCTCCCCATCCTCCGCCGCGTCCTCACCCGCCCCAACCTGCTCCTGGAGCTGCTGCTCATCCGGGTCGTGTACGCCGCCTACCAGCAGGTCCGCCTGGCCGCGACCGGCGGCACCGTCTCCGGCGGCCGGGCCCGGGCCGAGCACCACGGCCACATCGTCCTCGACATCGAACGGTTCCTGCACATCGACGTCGAGCACTGGGCCAACCACGCCGTCGTGAAGATCGGCTGGCTGCGGGACTTCTTCGACTTCTACTACGAGTCCTTCCACTTCGTGGTGCCCCTGACGGTCCTCGCCGTCCTCTACTGGCGCCGACCCGTCGACTACCGCTGGGCCCGCGCCTCCCTCGGCTTCGCCACCTTCCTCGCCCTCATCGGCTTCTGGCTCTTCCCGCTGGCCCCGCCGCGCCTGATGCCGGGCCTCGGCATGATCGACACCGTCCACGGCGTCCAGGACTTCTCCAAACCGGACTACGGCACCCTGACCGCGCTCACCAACCAGTACGCGGCGATGCCGTCGCTGCACTTCGGCTGGGCCCTGTGGTGCGGCGTGGTCATCGCGGTCATCGCCCCGAGGTGGTGGATGAAGGCCCTCGGCCTCCTCCACCCCCTCTTCACCGTCTCGGCCATCGTCGCCACCGGCAACCACTGGGTGCTGGACGCGGTGGGTGGCGCGGCGGTGGTGAGCGCCGGCTTCGGCCTGTCGTACGTGTTCCAGGGCCCGCGAGCCCGGCTCGTCACGACGGCGGCGGCACGCCAGGAGTCCGCCGCCCCGCTCCCCGTGCCGGAAGGGACGCGATGACGAAGCTCGTCTCGTTGCCCTCGGACGGGTCGGGAGAGGACCTCGCCTGGTTCGCGACGTCCGCCCTTTTCGACGACGTGGCCGCCTTCATCCTCCGACACGTGACGGACGAACAGGCACGGCGCGATGTCACCGCGGGTGCCGCGTCGGGCCATGTGTTCGTCGGGGACCTTCCCGAGCCCGACCGGACGAGCGTCCTGATCGCCCTGCGCGCGACACCTGGTTAGCGACACCTGGTCAGCCGATCCCGCACTCGAACCAGACCGTCTTCCCCCTCTCCCCGGCCGGGGAGACCCCCCACTTGTCGACCACGGCGTCCACCAGGGCGAGGCCGCGTCCGCTTTCCGACTCGTGGGCCAAGTCGTCTCCGGCCGAGGGGAGTTGCGCGAAGCCGTCGGTCACCTCGGCCCGTACGCCGACCGTCTGCCGGGCGAGCAGTACGGTGCAGCGGCGGTCCGGCACGTGCCGTACGACGTTGGTGACCAGCTCGCTCATACCCAGCTCCACGGCGAACGTCAGCTCCGTCAGCCCCCATTCCCGAAGCAGCGAACGGACGATACGGCGGATGTGGCGGACCGAGTGCTCTCCGACGGTGAGGTTCATGCGGTACTGGGTGGTGTGGGGAATGTTGAGGTTCACAGGACGAGGCTGACCTCGGATCACTACGGTGAGCCACAGGTTGAACACAACGGGTCCGGGAGGGGACTTGCCGTGGTGAACATCAACACCCTCGACCCGAGCGCCTCACCGCTCGACTACTACGGCTTCGAGTTGCGTCGGTACCGGGAGGCGGCGGGACTCACGCAGCGGCAGCTGGGGGAGATCATCAACTTCACGGGGTCGTTGGTGGGCCAGGTGGAGACGGCCCGGAAGCTGCCGACGCTGGACTTCAGTCAGCGGGCGGACGCGGCGCTGTGCACGGGCGGGTTACTGACACGGCTCCATCCGCTGGTGATGCGAAGTCAACTTCCGGCGTGGTTTCAGCAGGTGGCTGAGCTGGAGGTGCGGGCGACCCAGATGTGCACCTTCCACACGCACCTGATCCACGGTCTCTTGCAGACGCCGGCATACGCGCGCGCTGTTCTCGGCGTGCTTGACGAGGCCAAGCTCGATGACCGTGCCGCCGCGCGGCTGGCGCGCCAACGCATCTTCGAGAAGGCCGACTCTCCGCATTTCTGGGCGGTCGTCACCGAAGCCGCGCTCTGGCAGGAAACGGGTGGCCGAGAGGTCATGCGGGACCAGTTGGCTCACCTGTTGTCGTACGAGGGGCACCGCCTCATCAACATCCAGGTGCTGCCTTTTTCGGCCGGGGCTCACGCGGGCTCGCAAGGCTCGTTCGACTTGTTCCACTTCGCGGGCGACCCCTCCATCGTGTACACCGAGGGCTATAGCAGCGGGCATCCAACCGCGAACCCGGACACCGTCAGGGACTGCTCGCTCCGTTACGATCATCTACAGGCCGCCGCACTCTCCATCAGGGACTCGGCGGATCTGATCCGACGGGTGATGGAGGACCGATATGGAGAGCAAGTGGCGTAAGTCCAGCTACAGCGGAGACCAGGGCGGCTCGTGCGTCGAGGTCGCCGAACTGGCGGAAGCCACTGTCGCCATCCGCGACTCGAAGACCCCGGCGGGACCGATCCTCACCCTCGACCCCGCCGCCTTCACCACCTTCGTGAACTGGGCCTCTACAACCGCTGAATGATCGTCCCGGTAGCCAGCCCACCGCCCGCGCACATGGTGATCAGCGCGAACTCCTTGTCCGCGCGCTCCAGTTCGTGCAGGGCGGTGGTGATCAGGCGGGCGCCTGTCGCCCCCACCGGGTGACCCAGTGCGATCGCACCGCCGTTGACGTTGACCTTGTCCAGGTCCTGTTCGAAGACCTGGGCCCAGCTCAACACCACGGAGGCGAAGGCCTCGTTGATCTCGACCAGGTCGATGTCCTTCAGGGACATCCCTGCCTTGCCGAGCACCGCGCGCGTCGCGTCGATCGGGCCGTCCAGGTGGAAGTGCGGGTTGGCGCCCACCAGCGCCTGAGCGACGATCCTCGCCCTCGGCTTCAGCTTCAGCGCCCGAGCCATCCGCTTGGACGCCCACATGATGGCCGCCGCCCCGTCCGAGATCTGCGACGAGTTGCCCGCCGTGTGGACGGCGCTCGGCATCACCGGCTTCAGGCCGGCCAGCGCCTCCATGGACGTGTCGCGCAGCCCCTCGTCCTTGTCGACCAGGCGCCACATGCCCTGACCGGCGTACTGCTCCTCCTCGGTGGTCGGCACCTGGACCGCGAAGGTTTCGCGCTTGAAGCGTTCCTCCGCCCAGGCCAGCGCCGCCCGCTCCTGGGACGACACCCCCAGCGCGTCGACGTTCTCCCGCGTCAGGCCCCGGTGCCGGGCGATGCGTTCGGCCGCCTCGAACTGGTTCGGCAGGTCCACGTTCCACTCGTCCGGGAACGGCTTGCCGGGGCCGTGCTTGGAACCCGATCCCAGCGGGACCCGGCTCATCGCCTCGACGCCGCAGCTGATCCCGACGTCGATCACGCCCCCGGCGATCATGTTGGCCACCATGTGCGAGGCCTGCTGGGAGGAGCCGCACTGGCAGTCGACCGTCGTCGCCGCCGTCTCGTAGGGCAGCCCCATGGTCAGCCAGGCCGTGCGCGCGGGGTTCATGGACTGTTCGCCGGCGTGGGTGACCGTGCCGCCGACGATCTGCTCGACCGCGTCGGCGGGGATGCCGGTGCGGCCGAGCAGTTCACGGTAGGTCTCGCCCAGGAGATAGGCGGGGTGCAGGTTGGCGAGCGCGCCGCCGCGCTTGCCGATCGGGGTGCGTACGGCTTCGACGATCACGGGTTCGGCGGCCATGGGTGCGGGTCCTCTCCGAGAGGGCTCTCCTCCAGAACTAGTACGCGTTCTAGTTCTGCTCAGCAGTCTGCTGACGTGATGTCCATCACCGCAAGGGTCTTGCAGGTGCCGGAGTCGCGATCTGCACGAATTCCGCACGGATTGGGGCTGCCGTACCTCTTGCGACTTGTAGAACCCGTTACTACCTTCACGGCACCCGCTGATGGGCCGTCAGAACGGACTGAGACCGGACGACGGGAGTCGCCGATGCACTGCCCCGCGCTGCCCGACGGGTTCGACTTCACCGACCCCGACCTGCTGCACCACCGTGTGCCCCTCCCGGAGTTCGCCGAGCTGCGCCGCACCGAGCCGGTCCGCTGGATCCCGCAGCCGCACGGCCTCGCGGGCTTCGCCGACGACGGCTACTGGGCCGTGACCCGGCACGCGGACGTCCGGTACGTCTCCACGCACCCGGAGCTCTTCTCCTCCACCGTCAACACCGCGATCATCCGCTTCAACGAGCACATCGAGCGCGACGCGATCGACGCACAGCGGCTGATCCTGCTCAACATGGATCCTCCGGAACATACGCGGGTGCGGCAGATCGTGCAGCGCGGCTTCACGCCACGTTCCATCCGCGCCCTGGAGGAGCGGCTCCGGACGCGTGCGGAGGCGATCGTCGCGAGTGCCCGCGCGCGCTCCGGGCCCTTCGACTTCGTCACCGAGGTCGCCTGCGAACTGCCCCTGCAGGCCATCGCCGAGCTGATCGGCGTACCCCAGGAGGACCGGTCCAAGATCTTCGACTGGTCCAACAGGATGATCGCCTACGACGATCCCGAGTACGCCATCACCGAGGAGGTCGGCGCCCAGTCGGCCGCCGAGATCATCGCCTACGCCATGAACATGGCCGTCGAGCGGAAGCAGTGCCCCGCCCACGACATCGTCACGACGCTCGTCGCGGCGGAGGACGAGGGCAACCTGAACTCCGACGAGTTCGGCTTCTTCGTGCTGATGCTGGCGGTGGCCGGGAACGAGACCACCCGCAACGCCATCACCCACGGGATGCACGCCTTCCTCACCCATCCCGAGCAGTGGGAACTGTTCAAGCGGGAGCGGCCGGGCACGACGGCCGAGGAGATCGTGCGCTGGGCGACCCCGGTCAACGCCTTCCAGCGGACGGCCACCCAGGACACCGAGCTGGGCGGCGCCCGGATCGGGAAGGGCGACCGGGTCGGGCTGTTCTACGCCTCCGCCAACCACGATCCGGAGGTCTTCACCGACCCCGACGCCTTCGACATCACCCGTGACCCCAACCCCCACCTCGGCTTCGGCGGGGGCGGGCCGCACTACTGCCTCGGCAAGTCCCTGGCGATCCTGGAGATCGACCTGATCTTCAACGCGATCGCCGACGCGATGCCCGGCCTGCGGTCCGCCGACGAGCCCCGGCGGCTGCGCTCGGCCTGGATCAACGGCGTCAAGGAACTCCAGGTCACCACCGGCTGAACCCCATGGGTCGGCCCACCCCGAGGGAGGCAGGAGCACCCCTACCCCAACGCCCCGTTCCTGCCTCCCCCGAGGTCAGCTGCGTCACTCTCTCGTCATGCGACCACTTCGGCATGTCTGCGGCGGCAGGGCCGGAGACATGCGCGAGCACCCCCGCCCGTCGAAGGGCGAGGGTGCGCGCGTGTGCTGGGGGCGGCTACCGGGTGGCTCAGTACCAGCCGTTGGCCTGCCAGAAGGTCCAGGCCTTCACCGGGTTGCCGTAGCGGGAGTTCATGTAGTCCAGGCCCCACTTGATCTGGGTGGCCGGGTTGGTCTTCCAGTCGGAACCGGCGGAGGACATCTTGGAGCCCGGCAGGGCCTGGACCAGGCCGTAGGCGCCGGAGGAGCTGTTGGTGGCGCTCGGGTTCCAGCCGCTCTCGTGCGAGACGATCTTGCTGAAGGCGTTGAACTGCGCGGCGTCCGGGATCATCTTGTGCGCGATCGCCTGAGCGGAGGAGGCCGAGGCGGGGGCGGCCTGTGCGGGCGCCGCGCTCAGAGCCATGCCGGCGGTGGCGGCGGCCACGGCGGCGACGGTGAGGGCCTTCTTCGGGGAAGCGATGCGGCGGATGAAGGAGACGGACACGGAGTACCTCTTGCGTCGGGGACAGGGGATCGCCCGCATGGGACGGACCACGCGATGTGGCCTCATGCGTCGGCGCCGCGACCCCGGGGGGCGTAGCGCCTGGCGACGTCGTCCAGAGAAGCAGCCCGGAAAGCCGTCCGCAATGACCCCTTTTACTAGTTGTGGCCGGATGGGCGGGAAAGGTCGGCTCTGTGACGTGGGTCGCAAAGCGCAGGTCAGCGGGGATACCCGAAGGGGCATATCGGACATTTGGCACTACGGCCCCGAATCGTAGGTGACGTGCGTCATGTGGGGTGCTTCACCGTCTTGCTCACGACCTGGATACGACGCCTCACCCAGCGGCACCGTCCGCTGTGCCGCCCGTCACGCGGCGGGGCCGTCGAATGTGACCGCGGTCTCGAAAGCGGCCCGCCGCGTGGCCCGGCGCAGCGCGCGCAGCACGGCCGGGCCGAGGACGAGGGTCAGCACCACCGTGCACAGGGCCCGGCCCAGGTCCCAGCCGAGCGAGGTGGCCAGGCAGTAGGCCACGAAACGGGCCAGGTTGGCGGGGACGGAGGCATGGGTGTCGAAGGAGAGGTTCGAGGCGGCACCGCCCATGAACGGCCAGCCGGCCAGATTCATGACCGTGCCGTAGGCGAAGGCGGCGAGGAAGCCGTAGACCGCGAGGAGCAGCAGTTCGGCCCGGCCGCGCAGTCGGACCGGGCCCGGCAGCAGCCCGGCGCCCATCGTGAACCAGCCCATCGACAGCATCTGGAACGGCAGCCACGGTCCGACCCCGCCCGTGAGCAGGGCGGACGCGAACATCGTCACCGAGCCCAGCGTGAAGCCGAAGCCGGGTCCCAGCACCCGCCCGCTGAGCACCATCAGGAAGAACATCGGCTCGATCCCCGCCGTACCCGCGCCGATCGGCCGCAGCGCGGCCCCCGTCGCGGCCAGCACGCCCAGCATGGCCACGGCCTTCGGCCCGAGGTCCGACTCCGAGATCGTCGCCCCCACGACCGCGACCAGGAGGACGAGCAGGCCCGCGAAGAGCCAGGGCGCGTCCTGGGCGTGGGCGCTCAGCTGCGAGGTGGGCGGAGCGAGGAAGGGCCAGCCGAAGGCGACCACGCCGACCGCGCCGACCAGGGCCAGCGCGGCGAGCGAGCGGGGGCCGAGACGGACGGCGTGCAGCCGCGCGGTGCCCGGGGGCCTCATGCCAGGGCCTCGCGTACTTCGGCGACGGTGAGCCACTGCTGCGGGGCGAGGATCTTCGTCACCTGCGGGGCGAAGGACGGTGAGGAGACGACGATCTGCGCCGTCGGCCCGTCGGCAATGACCTCCCCCTCGGCCAGCAGCACCACCCGGTGCGCGAGCTCGGCCGCCAGCTCCACGTCATGCGTGGCCAGCACGATCGCGTGCCCCTCGGCGGCCAGGCCGCGCAGTACGGTCACCAGGCGGGCCTTGGCCGCGTAGTCCAGGCCGCGGGTCGGCTCGTCGAGCAGGAGGAGGGGCGGGCGGGCGGTCAGTACGACGGCCAGGGCGAGCGCCAGGCACTGCCCCTCGGACAGATCACGGGGGTGGGTGTCGTCCGTGATGCCCGGCAACAGCTCCGACACCAGCGCCCGGCAGGTCCCCGGCTCGGCTGCCGCGTCCCGGTCGGCCGCCGCGCACTCGTCGGCGACCGTGTCGGCGTAGAGGAGGTCCCGCGGTTCCTGGGGGACCAGGCCGACGCGGCGTACGAGGTCGGGGGGTGCGGTGCGGTGGGGTTCGACCCCGCCGACCCGCACGTTTCCGGCACCGGGCGCCACCAGTCCGACGAGCGAGCCGAGGAGGGTGGACTTGCCGGCGCCGTTGCGGCCCATCAGAGCGATGGTTTCGCCGGGGGCGACGGTGAGGTCCACGCGCCGCAGGGCGTCGACGCGGGCCCGGCGCACGGAGAGGGAGCGGACCTCGGCGATGTGCGGTTGCGGGGTCTCCGGGGTGGGGCCGGCGGAGGACCGGCGCCGGAACCGGAGGCGGCGCCCGGCGCCGGTGCCGGCCGGGGGCTGGACCGCTTGCCGGCTCGACTGCGCCCGCGCGAGGGGACCCCCACCGCCCGCCCGTGCCGCCCCAGCGACACGACTGTCCGCAGCCGCGGCCAGGCGTTCCCTCAGCTCGGCGGCGTGACGGCGGGCGTCTCGGACGGTCAGGGGGAGGGGGGACCAGCCCGCCAGGCGGCCCAGGCCGACCACCGGGGGGTATACCGGGGACACCGCCATCACCTCGGGCAGGGAGCCGACGACCGGGGCCTCGCCGCGACCGGGCAGGAGGACGGCTCGGTCGGCGTAGTGGATCACGCGTTCCAGGCGGTGCTCGGCCATCAGGATCGTCGTGCCGAGGTCGTGCACCAGGCGCTGGAGCACCGCCAGGACCTCCTCCGCCGCGGCCGGGTCCAGGGCCGAGGTCGGCTCGTCCAGGACCAGCACCCGCGGGTGCGGGGTGAGGACCGAGCCGATCGCGACCCGCTGCCGCTGGCCGCCGGAGAGGGCGGCGATCGGGCGGTCGCGCAGTCCGGCCAGCCCCAGCAGGTCGAGGGTCTCCTCGACCCGGCGCCGCATGACCTCCGGGGCGAGGCCCAACGACTCCATGCCGTAGGCGAGTTCCTCCTCCACGGTGTCGGTCACGAAGTGGGCGACCGGATCCTGGCCCACTGTGCCGACCACGTCGGCGAGTTCACGCGGCCTGTGGGTACGGGTGTCCCGGCCCGCCACCGTGACGCGGCCGCGCAGGGTGCCGCCGGTGAAGTGCGGCACGAGACCGCTCACCGCGCCGAGCACGGTCGACTTGCCGACCCCGGACGGGCCGACGAGCAGCACCAGTTCGCCCTCCGGCACCTCGAAGTCGACGCCCTGCACAGCGGGTTCGGCCGCACCGTCGTACATCACGCTGACATCCTCGAAGCGGATCACGACGGCTCCTTGGGGTCCTTGGGTATGACGAAGGCGGGCAGAAGGGCGAGGAGGACCGCCGCGGCGGGCCACAGGGGGAGGGCGGGGGCGACGAGGGGCACGACGCCCGGGTGCAGCGCCTCCGGGTCGCGGGCGGAGGCCAGGCTGAGCAGCGCGGCGACCGCGGCGCCCGAGCCGGTGACCAGCCAGGCCCGTACGTCCCACGGGTCCGGGCGGTACCGGGTGCGCGGCGAACGCCGGCCGCCGAGCCGCAGTCCCGCGAGGGCCGCGCCGACACCGGCGAGCAGCAGCGGGACGCCGTACGTGCCGCCCTCCGCGGTGAGCAGCCCGTACGTTCCCGCGCACACGCCGAGCAGTCCGCCGAGGGTGAGCGCGGCCGTCGTACGGCGGATCCGGGCGGGAACCTCGACGGTACGGCCGTAGCCGCGGGCCTCCATCGCGGCGGCGAGCGCGACCGAGCGCTCCAACGCGCCCTCCAGCACCGGCAGTCCGACCTGGAGCAGGCCGCGCAGCCCCCGGTCCGGGCGGCCCCGCAGACGGCGGGCGGCGCGCAGGCGCTGGACGTCGGCGATCAGGTGCGGGGCGAAGGTGACGGCGACGACCACGGCGACGCCGGTCTCGTACAGCGCGCCGGGGAGGGACTTGAGCAGGCGGGTGGGGCCGGCGAGCGCGTTCGCCGCGCCGACGCAGATCAGGAGGGCCGCCAGCTTCAGCCCGTCGTAGGCGGCGAAGACGAGCGCCTCCGCCGTGACCTTTCCGCCCAGACGGATGCCCTGCGCCCAGTGGGGGAGGGGGACCTCGGGGAGGGTGACGAGGGTGTGGGTGCCGGGGATGGGGGAGCCCAGCGCTACCGCGAAGACGACGCGGACGAGGAGCACGGCGAGGGCGAGTTTGGCGAAGGCCGTGTAGGCGTGCGCGGTGGGGGCGCCCGAGGTGCTGCGGTGCGTCGCGACGACGTAGGCGGAGGCGGATATGAGCAGGGCGAGGAGGAGGGGGTTGGTGGTGCGGGTGGCGGCGGTACCGAGGCAGAGCGCCCAGAGCCACCACGCACCGGGGTGAACGGTGGCGCGGGCCTTGCCGGTGTGCGGCTGCGCCGCGATGGGGGTCCCCCCGGGTTCGAGCGAAGCCGAGAACGTGGGGGAGCGATCGGCCCCCACCGGCCCGCAGTCAGACGGAGTCATCGCGTCGCCGTCGGGACTGCCACACCGCCGCGCCCGCCAGGAGGGCGACGACACCCGCGCCGATCGGCAGACCCAGCGCAGGCCCGTTGCCCGGACTGCCGCTCTTCTCCGGGGACTTCCCGCCCGTGGCCGCCGCCGAAACCTGTTCCCCGCACCCCTTCTTCGGATACCCCGCGATCGCGCACAGCAGGGCGTTGGTGTCGTAGCGCAGGGGCGGGGCGACGGCCGCCAGGGCGTCGGCGGTCGTCGCGTCGGGCGACACACGGGCGCACGCCGTACGGCGGGCAGGCGGTGTCTCGCCGGACGGCGCGTCCGCGGGGGTGCCGAAGTCGAGGACGAGAGCCACCCGCTTCGTACCGGACCCGGCGGGGGTACCCGAACAGATCGTGCCGAAGTCCGCCGCCCCGCGCGGCCGGCTCGCGTCCGCCGAGTCCGCGCTCACCGCGAAGCGGAAGCCCTCCACGGCACCGTCGTCGGGACGGGCGGTCGACGGGCCCTGCGTGGCATACGTCCAGTGCCCGCCCGACCGCTCCCAGAAGGACCAGTAGCGGTAACCGGTGGCGTGCGCCTGCCCCGCCCCGGCCAGCAGGACCAGCGCGGCGCACAGCAGGCTCGCGGCGCGGCGGACGGTCCTCACGGCTGCCGCTTCTTCCGGCCGCTGAGCAGGAAGCCGACGCCGATGCCCGCGACGAGGCAGACGCCGACGAACCACCAGACGCCGAGGCTCGACCCGCTGTCGGACTTCTCGGCCTTCTTCGTCTCGTGCGCGGCGGAGTCCATGACCGGTGCCGGGCCGAGCTCGTTGAGGGACCGCACCAGGCTGGTGCCGCCGAAGTCACCGGGCTGGGCGCCGACCGCGTGCGCGGCGAGGATCAGCTGGGCGTACGCCGCCGGACCGCTCTGCGCCGCCCAGTTCCCGGCGTTCTTCTCCAGCCAGTCGTATGCCGTCTTCGCCTGCTCGGTCCGGCCGTCCGCGGCGAGCGCGACCACCGTGTCCGCGGTGTTGCCGAAGTCCGGCTGGTCCTTGGCGCCGGGCAGCGCCGACTGCAGGTGCCCGCTTTTGCCGACGGCCGCGGCCAGATAGGCGCCGGCGTTGTCGGCGACCCGGGCCGGGGTGGGACGGCCGGCCTTGGCGCACGTGTTCTGCGCGGGCGCCTGGCCGGCCTGGGCCACGAACCCCTTGCCGAGGGCGCCGAGCACCCCGGCCGCCGTGGCGTCCGCGTTGGCGGCCAGTCCGCCCTTCTTGTCCGGCTGGTAGGCGAGGGCGCCGCCGCCGTCCTGGTCGCAGGGGAGGGACATGGCGGCGAGGAGATCGTAGGGGGACTTGCCCGCCTTGCCGACGCTCGCCGGATCCGTACCCACCGCCGCGAGGGCGCCGATGACGACGGAGGTGGAGTTGGTGTCGCTGGCCCCGCCGGGCGAGTAGCCCCAGCCGCCGTCCTTGTTCTGCACGGACTTCAGCCAGGTCACGGCCTTGCCGACGGCGTCGTCGTGCCCGCCGGCCGCCTTCAGGGCCTGGACGGCGGCGGCCGTGCTGTTGGTGTCCGCCATGACCTTGCCGTCGCAGGCCTTGGCGGGGGCGGCGCGGAACGCGGCGAAGGCGCCGCTCGCGCACTGCTGGCCGGCGAGCCAGTCCACGGCCTTCGCCGCCGGCCGGTAGCCGAGGGTCCGCTGGGCGATGAGCGTCAGCGACTGGCGCCACACGCCGTCGTAGGTCGGGTCGGACTTTCCGTACAGCCCGGACGGGATCGCGACCTTGGGAGAGGGGGACGGGGACTGCCCGGCGGCCGTGGCGGGCGCGGCGGCGGCCAGCACGCCTATGGCGGCGAGAGCCGCGGCACTGCGGCGGACGTTCATGGTCGGCGACTGCCTCTCCTGCGGGGAGCCGGGCAGCGCACGGGAGACACCCCGGGCGGCTCGGCTCCGTAAACCTCGACGGTGCCGTGCGCGGCGGACCGCCGGCGCACGCGAGCCGGTCAACATCCCGCCGGGGCGTTCCGGCTCACCGTCTGGCGACGGGTCACGGTTGCGGGTCAGCGCCGGAATTGCACCGGCTTCCCCCCGTACGGGTGTGATGACGACGCCGCCACTTTACCGGCCGTCCTGAGGGGGCTGAGGAGTGGCTGTGCACACGGTGGTGTGGTGACTAGGGTCACGGTCGTGACGGAAACGGGGAGACTGCTGGGCGCGGGCCGCTCGGCCGATGTGTACGAGATCGACGATGCCTGGGTGCTGCGCCGCGACCGGGACGGCTGGGGGGACGCGGCCGCCGAGGGGGCCGTGATGGCGTACGTCCGGCAGCACGGCTATCCGGCACCCCGGGTACGGCCCACCGGCTCACGCACCGACCTGGTGCTGGAACGACTGTCCGGCCCGACCCTGCTGACCGCCCTCACCGAGGGGCGGGCCGACGTGGCGGAGGCGGGCACCCTGCTCGCGTCCCTGCTGCGGCAACTGCACGCCGTACCGGGCCGGGACCCGGCCGACCCGCGAGCCCGCGTGCTCCACCTCGACCTGCACCCCGACAACGTGATGCTCACCCCGGACGGTCCCCGCGTGATCGACTGGTCCAGCACCGAGGACGGTCGCCCCGGCCTGGACTGGGGCATGTCGGCGGTGATCCTCGCCCAGGTCGCCGTGGACGGCACCCCGCTCGCCGGTCCGGCCCACGACATGCTCGCGGCCCTGCTGGCCGACCCGTCGGACCTCACGGAGGAGGGGCTGACGGAGGCGCGCAGGCGCAGGGCGGCCAATCCGACGATGACGGCCCGCGAGGTCGAACTCCTCGCGGACGCCGAGCCGTTGATACGCAGGGTGGCGCGATGGCGCCCCGTCCCCTAGCCGACCCTCGGGGTGTCGCCGCCGAAGGGCAGGTGCAGGGTGCGGGAGGCGATCAGCCACTTGCCGTCGACCCGGCGGAAGGTGTCCTCGTAGTGACCCACCTGGACGGGCGGCCCGGCGGGAATGGGGTCGCCTCCCCCGTATCCGTCGACGCGGTACGTCGTGAAGTACGAGGTGGCGCTCGCCGAGTCCGGGCCGGTGATCGTGACCAGCACATTGGACATCAGACGGCGGGAGAGCCGGTCGGCGGGGCGGGAGCCGAAGTACGCGCGCAGCGCCTCCCGGCCCTCGATCCGGCGCCCGTCCCCCGGCGGAGGCCACTCCCAGACGCCGTCCTCGGTGAACAGGTCGGCCACGTCGGCCGGTTCACCCAGGTCGAGGCGGCGGACGAAGTGCAGGATGACGTGTTCGCAGGCGTGCTGGGCGAGAAGTGCGTCGACGAGATTCATGAGCCTGTGTAACAGGGCCGCCGGGCACAAGGCGACTCATTTGGACCGCCAGACCGCCACACCGTCAGACCGCCACACCGTCAGACCGGCCAGACCGCTTCACACCGCCACGTACGCCACCGGCTCGCTCCCCGCCACCGGCTCCGCCCGGCCCTGTTTGACCAGGCGGCGCAGATGGGACTCGGCCTCCGAGACGGCGATGTTCCGGGAGCCGTAGCGGATCTCGGCCCAGGGGCGGTTCCACTCCATGCGCTCGGCCAGCTGCCAGGGCGTGAGCGGCTCGGCGAGCAGCGCGAGCAGGCCGGCCAGGCGCTCCTCGTGATGGGCGAGCAACTCCCGTACCCGGCCCGGCGCGTCGGTGAAGGCGTGCTGGTGTGCGGGGAGGACCTCGGCGGGGGCGAGGCGGCCGATCCGCTCCAGGGAGTCGAGGTAGTCGCCGAGGGGGTCGGTGACGGTCGCGTCGTCGGGGTCCTCGTACAGGCCGATGTGCGGGGTGATCCGCGGGAGGAGGTGATCGCCGCTGAACAGCCGTCCGTGACCCGGCAGCCGATGGTCCGGGTGATCCTCCTCCAGGTGCAGACAGACGTGGCCCGGTGTGTGGCCGGGGGTCCAGATCGCACGCAGTCTGCGGCCGGGCAGGTCGAGGAGCTCGCCGGGGACGATCTCCCGGTCCGGGAGAGCCGGGGAGAGGCCGGGCAGGGTGCGGGGGGTACGGGGTGCGCGGAGCGGCGCCAGGTGTTCCTCGGGCGCGCCTGCCGCCGCGAGCTTGGCGCTCATGTAGCTGAACCAGCGCTCCGGCCGGGCCTCCCGGGTGCGCCGTACGACCGCGGTGTCGGCGGCGTGCATCGCCACCCAGGCGCCGGAGGCCTCGCGCACCCTGGTCGACAGGCCGTGGTGGTCCGGGTGGTGGTGCGTGATGACGACGCCGTACACCTCCGGCACCGCCGTACCGCAGGCGGCCAGTCCCGCCACGAGCGTGTCCCAGGACGCCGGGTCGTCCCACCCGGTGTCGACCAGCACCGGGCCGCGGTCGGTCGCCACGACGTAGACCAGCGTGTGGCCGAGGGGGTTGTCCGGGATGGGCACGGCCACGGACCGCACGCCCCCGCCGTGCTCGAACGTCGTCGCCATCAGCCCTCCGCCCCAGTGCCCGCACCCACGGCCATTGCCCACTATAGCCAGAACTGATTGTGCGTCAGATAAGCGGGACGGTAACACGTGTGGCGGATGCGCCTGGGGCATAGTCCTGTGACACCGAGAGCAAAACCTTGGCCGCTGGTTCATGTCATGATCACAATTGGCTCATCCCTTTCTGGCAGGACCATTGCATGCGAACCATCAGCGTCATCACCGCAGTTCACGACGGCGGCCACCACTTCATCCGTGACACCTATGAATCCCTGCGCGAACAAAAGCTCCCGGACGACTGGCAATGGGAATGGTGCGTGCAGGAAGACGGTGCCTCAGGTGTCCCTGCGAAAAGCCTGCCGGGCGATCCCAGGATCACATTCGGCACGGGACTGCGCGCGCGCACAGCGGTGACACGCACACACGCCCTCGCGCGCGCGAACGGAGAGCTGATCCGGACGCTGGACGCGGATGACGTACTGCTGCCGGGCGCGCTGGAGCGGGACATCGAGACCCTGGAACGCGTCCCGTGGTGCGTGTCCGCCTGCGTCGACCTCCACGAGGACGGGAGCACCGCGCCGGGTCCTTACGACCCTCCGGGCGGCCCCCTGGAGCCCGCACGCTTCTATCGCGAGGTGCTCGAACAGCGTCTGTCCGTTCAGGCGACCACATTCGCCGCTCACCGCCGCCTGGTGCTCGCCCTCGGCGGCTGGCAGGCACTGTCCGGGGCCGAGACGGTTGCTCTGCTCCTGGCCGCGGAAGCCGTGGCACCCGGCGAGTTCATAGCGGAGCCGAGTGTCCTTTATCGCAAGCATCCCGATCAGACGACCGCATCGAAGCGCTACTGGGAGCCGGCTGAAGCAGCCACCCGGACCGACGCGCTCACGCAACGAGCCCGCGTCCTGCGGGAGTCGGGCTGGCAGTGGCCGCAGTAGGCGGACCGGGCTTTGCTCTGGCCTAGTTCAACCGGAACTGATATCAGTCCTGAAACAGCGTCAGAAACGTGCGGTGCGGTGGGAGGCAGTCGGCCATGACCGAGCTCGTGGAACACGGACAGCTGTTCATCGGCGGGGAGTTGACCGACCCCCTGGGCAAGGACGTCATCGAGGTGATCTCCCCGCACACCGAGGAGGTCATCGGCCGGGTGCCGCACGCCTCCCGGCAGGACGTGGACCGGGCGGTGGCGGTGGCGCGCCGCGCCTTCGACGAGGGGCCGTGGCCGCGGGCGACCCTGGAGGAGCGGATCGAGGTCGTCACCCGCATCAAGGACGGCATCGCGGCCCGGCACGAGGAGATCGCCCGGGTGATCTCCGCCCAGAACGGCTCCCCGTATTCCTGGAGCGTCCTCGCCCAGGCGCTCGGCGCGATGATGGTGTGGGACGCCGCGATCAGGGTCGCGCGGGAGTACACGTACGAGGAGCGCCGGGACGGTGTCCTCGGCCCGATCCTCGTCCGCCGCGAGCCGGTCGGTGTGGTCGCCGCCGTGGTCCCCTGGAACGTCCCGCAGTTCGTCGCCGCCGCCAAGCTCGCGCCCGCGCTGCTGGCCGGCTGCACGGTCGTACTGAAGCCGTCCCCGGAGTCCCCGCTCGACGCGTATCTCCTGGGGGAGATCGCACGGGACGCCGGGCTCCCCGAGGGCGTGCTCTCCATCCTGCCCGCCGACCGCGAGGTCGGCGAGTACCTGGTCGGCCACCCCGGCATCGACAAGATCTCCTTCACCGGCTCGGTCGCGGCGGGCAAGCGGGTGATGGAGGTCGCCGCGCGCAACCTCACCCGGGTCACGCTGGAGCTGGGCGGGAAGTCGGCGGCGGTCGTCCTGCCGGACGCGGACGTGCAGACGGCGGTGGCCGGGATCGTACCGGCGGCCTGGATGAACAACGGGCAGGCGTGCGTGGCCCAGACCCGCATCCTCGTCCCGCGCGCCCGCTACGACGAGTTCGCCGACGCCTTCGCGGCCGCCGCGAGCGCGCTGAAGGTCGGCGACCCGCTGGACCCGGCGACCCAGGTCGGCCCGCTGGTGGCCCGCCGTCAGCAGCAGCGCAGCCTCGACTACATCCGGATCGGCCAGGAGGAGGGCGCCAAGGTCCTCACCGGCGGCGGCCGCCCGGCCGGGCTGGCGAACGGCTGGTACGTCGAACCGACCCTCTTCGGAGACGTGGACAACTCCATGCGGATCGCCCGCGAGGAGATCTTCGGCCCGGTGATCTGCCTGCTCCCGTACGGCGACGAGACCGAGGCCGTGAAGATCGCCAACGACTCGGACTACGGCCTGTCCGGCAGCGTATGGACGGCCGACGTCGAGCACGGCATCGACGTGGCGAGGCAGGTCCGCACCGGCACCTACTCGGTCAACACCTTCAGCCTGGACATGCTGGGCCCGTTCGGCGGCTACAAGAACTCCGGACTGGGCCGGGAGTTCGGCCCGGAGGGCTACGGCGCCTACCTCGAGCACAAGATGATCCACCTGCCGGCGGGGGCGTAGGCCATGGGCGACCGCTGGCACGTCGAGGTCGACCGGTCGGTGTGCATCGGCTCGGCCCAGTGCCTCCACCACGCCCCGCACGCCTTCCGCCTCGACTCCGCCCGCCAGTCCCACCCGGTGGAACCGGACACCGACGCCGCCGAACCGGTCCTGGAGGCGGCCGAGAGCTGCCCGGTGGAGGCGATCGTGATCACACTGGTGGGGAGCGGGGAGGCGGTGTTCCCGCCCGAGGAGTAGGCGTGTCCCTGCCTCGGGTTACCCTCCTGCGGTCTCGACGGAACGAGCAGGGGCGGGGAAGCGTGGACAGGTCCGAGGCGGTCGAGCTGATCACGCGGGCGCGGGAGGAGTGGCAGGCCGAGGAGTGGCTGCGGGCGGCCGACCTCTACGAGCGTGTGCTCGCGCACTACCCGGACGAGAATCCGAGCGCGGTGTGGTGGTACGACGCCGCGCTCGCCCACAAGTTCCTGCGCAACTGGGCCAAGGCGTACGAGCTGGGCCGCGAGGCCGCCGCGCGCGCCCCGCGCGGTGAGGGCGACCCGGCGTACTGGAACCTCGGGATCGCGGCCACCATCCAGCGCGACTGGGCGACGGCCCGGGAGGCGTGGGACGGCTTCGGCATCCAACTCCCGGAGGGGGAGGGCGAGATCGTCGGCCGGTTCGGGCAGGCGTGCGTCCGTCTCGACACGGGCGGGGAGCGGGAGGTGGTCTGGATCGACCGGCTGTGCCCGACCCGGGGCCGGGTCGTGAACGTACCGGTGACCGCCGGCCGCCGCTTCGGCGAGATCGTCGTCCACGACGGCGAGCCGAAGGGCCGCCGGGTCGTGGACGGCCGCGAGTACCCCGTCTTCGACGAACTCCTCCTCTTCGAGGCCTCCGACCTGCCGACGTACACGGTCACGGTGAACGCGGGCGAGGCCGCCGACATCGAAGCGCTGGTCGAGCTGTTCGTGGCGCAGGGCTACGGCGCCGAGCCGGCGAGCAGCTTCGAGCTGCTGTGCGCCTGCTGCAGCGAGGGCACGCCGGAGCGACGGCGCAGCGTCCACGGGGGCGCCCAGCAGGTGTCCCTGGCGGCCTCGGAGGAGGAGGCACGGCGGTTGCTGGACCAGTGGGTCACGCAGACGCCTTCGGGACGCGCGTGGAGCGGTTTGGCACCGGCCGGCTGAGGACCGGCCGCGCCGGGCTCGCTCCACGGTGGGTCGCTCAGGTCAGGCGTGCCCGCCCGGCTCGGTCAGGTCGATCAGCCGGCACACCGTCTCGATGTCGATCTTCACCTGCGCGATGGAGGCGCGGCCGGAGAGCCAGGTGATGAGGGCCGAGTGCCAGGTGTGCTCGATGACGCGGACCGCCGAGAGCTGCTCGGGGGTGGGATTCTCCAGGCCCATCGCGTCCAGGATGATCAGGGTGGTCTGGCGGGAGACCTGGTCGACCTCCGGCGAGACGCTGCGGTCGGCGAAGGTCAGGGCGCGGACCATCGCGTCGGCCAGGTGCGGCTCGCGCTGCAGGGCGCGGAACGCCCGCATGAGCGTCTCGGCGACCCGCTCGGCGGCCGTGTCGCCGGCCGGGGGCTTCTTGCGCAGGGTGCCGTGCATGTGCTCCAGCTGGTCCTGCATCGTCGCCACCAGCAGGTGGATCTTGGAGGGGAAGTAGCGGTAGAGGGTGCCGAGCGCCACCTGCGAGGACTCGGCGACCTCGCGCATCTGCACGGCGTCGAAACCGCCCCGGCTGGCCAGCTGGGCGCTCGCGTGCAGGATCCGGCGGCGGCGGGCCTCCTGGCGCTCGGTCAGGGGCGGCGGTGGGGGTCCCCCCGCTCGAGCGAAGCCGAGAGTGGGGGAAGACCTCGAAACACTGGCTTCCGCAGGCATGGGTCCCGTTCCGTGACAGTCGGTGAAGGCGTCTGTGGGGCACGTGATCACACAGCATGGCAGGCGCCGCGCCGTGGCGTGAATCACCTGATCCACTGCTCACAGCGCCCCTACCTGCCGGTAGATTCAGAGCCTCTTGAACGATCAAGTCTGAAACTTGTTCTAGATTAGCGTCCCGACGTAGTCTCGCGGGACAGTGCAGGCAGAAGGGGGCACGGAGTGACCGCTGAGGCCCGTGTGGCGGGCGTCGACGAGGACCCCGCTGCCGACGGCGAGCGACCGCTCGACATCGCGCTCCTCACCTATAAAGGGAACCCGTTCTGCGGCGGCCAGGGTGTCTACGTACGGCATCTCTCGCGTGAGCTGGCCCGGCTCGGACACCGGGTCGAGGTCATCGGCTCGCAGCCGTACCCCGTGCTCGACGAGGGGTGTCCCGGACTCACGCTGACCGAGCTGCCCAGCCTCGACCTCTACCGCCAGCCCGACCCCTTCCGCACCCCCGGGCGGGGCGAGTACCGGGACTGGATCGACGCCCTGGAAGTCGCCACGATGTGGACCGGCGGCTTTCCCGAGCCGCTGACCTTCTCCCTCCGCGCCCGCCGCCATCTGCGTGCCCGGCGCGGCGAGTTCGACGTCGTCCACGACAACCAGACCCTCGGCTACGGGCTGTTGGGGGACATCGGCGCGCCCCTGGTCACCACCATCCACCACCCCATCACCGTCGACCGGCAGCTGGAGCTGGATGCGGCCGAGGGCCGGCGGCGCCGCTACTCGGTGCGCCGCTGGTACGCCTTCACCCGGATGCAGAAGCGCGTCTCGCGCCGGCTGCCCTCGGTCCTCACCGTCTCCGGCAGCTCCCGGCAGGAGATCGTCGACCACCTCGGTGTCCGCGACGACCGCGTGCACGTGGTCCACATCGGCGCCGACACCGATCTGTTCGCGCCGAATCCGGCCGTGCCCGAGGTGCCGGGCCGGATCGTCACCACCTCCAGCGCCGACGTGCCGCTCAAGGGGCTGGTGTTCCTTGTGGAGGCGCTGGCCAAGGTGCGCACCGAGCACCCGGCCGCCCATCTCGTCGTCGTCGGCAAGCGCCCCGAGGAAGGGCCGGTCGTGGCGGCGATCGAGCGGTACGGCCTCGAAGGCGCCGTCGAGTTCGTCAAGGGCATCTCCGACGCCGAGCTGGTCGACCTGATCCGCTCGGCCGAGGTGGCCTGTGTGCCCTCGCTGTACGAGGGCTTCTCGCTGCCCGCCGCCGAGGCCATGGCCACCGGCACCCCGCTGGTCGCCACGACCGGCGGCGCGATCCCCGAGGTCGCCGGCCGCGACGGCGAGACCTGCCTCGCCGTGCCGCCCGGCGACGCGGGTGCGCTGGCCGCCGGGCTCGGCCGGCTGCTGGGGGACGGAGAGCTGCGGGTACGGCTCGGCCGCGCCGGCCGTGAGCGGGTGCTACGGCACTTCACCTGGGCCCGCGCCGCCGAGGGCACGGTGGCCCACTACCGCGAGGCCATCGCCCGCGCCGGCCTCTCCCACGCTCGAACAGGCTCGCCGGGGGGCGCCCCCACCGTCGCCCCGATTCCCGGCCGCTCCGCGGCCCCAGCAAGCGTTGCAGGCGTCTCTTCCGAAAGCAGGGCCACGTGCTGACCGTCGACTTCTCCCGGTTCCCGCTCGCCCCGGGCGACCGAGTCCTGGACCTCGGCTGCGGGGCCGGCCGGCACGCCTTCGAGTGCTACCGGCGCGGCGCCCAGGTCGTGGCCCTGGACCAGAACGGCGAGGAGATCCGCGAGGTCGCGAAGTGGTTCGCGGCGATGAAGGAGGCCGGGGAGGCACCCGAGGGCGCCACCGCCACGGCCATGGAGGGCGACGCGCTCGCCCTTCCCTTCCCGGACGAGTCCTTCGACGTCGTCATCATCTCCGAGGTGATGGAGCACATCCCCGACGACAAGGGCGTGCTCGCCGAGATGGTCCGCGTGCTCAAGCCGGGCGGCCGTATCGCCGTCACCGTGCCGCGCTACGGCCCGGAGAAGGTCTGCTGGGCGCTGTCCGACGCCTACCACGAGGTCGAGGGCGGCCACATCCGCATCTACAAGGCCGACGAACTCGTGGCGAGGATCCGCGAGGCGGGCCTGAAGCCGTACGGCAGCCACCACGCCCACGCGCTGCACTCGCCGTACTGGTGGCTGAAGTGCGCGTTCGGCGTCGACAACGACAAGGCGCTGCCGGTGCGGGCGTACCACAAGCTGCTGGTCTGGGACATCATGAAGAAGCCGCTCGCCACCCGGGTCGCCGAGCAGGCGCTGAACCCGCTGATCGGCAAGAGCTTCGTGGTCTACGCGACCAAGCCGCACCTGCCGCGTCTCACCGAAGAGGCGGCCGCCGAGTGACCACTCCCCGGACAGAACACCTCGTCCTGCCCGGGGTCCTCACCGCCGGGCAGGCCGCCGCGACCGTCCGCGGCATCCTCGCCGTACAGCGGGAGGACGGCGCGATCCCGTGGTTCCGCGGCCATCACCTGGACCCGTGGGACCACACCGAGGCCGCGATGGCCCTGGACGCGGCCGGCGAGCACGAGGCCGCCGAGCGGGCCTACGAGTGGCTGGCCCGGCACCAGAACGAGGACGGCTCCTGGTACGCCGCCTACGCCGACGGCGCCCACGACGAGGTCACCGACCGCGCCCGCGAGTCGAACTTCGTCGCCTACATAGCCGTAGGCGTCTGGCACCACTATCTCTCCACCGGCGACGACACGTTCCTGGACCGCATGTGGCCGTGCGTCTACGCGGCCGTGGAGTGGGTGCTCGCCCTGCAGCAGCCCGGCGGCCAGATCGGCTGGCGCCGCGAGGACGACGGCACGCCCACCGGGGACGCCCTGCTGACCGGCAGCTCCTCGATCCACCACGCGCTGCGCTGCGCGCTCGCCATCGCCGAGCAGCGTGAAGAGCCGCAGCCCGACTGGGAGTTGGCGCTCGGGGGACTCAGGCACGCGATCCGCCGGCACCCGGAGCGCTTCCTCGACAAGAACCGCTACTCGATGGACTGGTACTACCCGGTCCTCGGCGGCGCGCTCACCGGCGAGGAGGCCAGGGCCCGGATAGCGGAGTCCTGGGACCGGTTCGTCGTACCCGACGCCGGCGTGCGCTGCGTGGTCCCCAACCCGTGGGTCACCGGCGGCGAGTCCAGCGAGCTTGCCCTGGCCCTGTGGGCGGTGGGGGAGTCGGACCGCGCCCTGGAGATCCTCCAGTCCATCCAGCACCTGCGCGACCCGGACAGCGGCCTGTACTGGACGGGCTACGTCTTCGAGGACGACGCGATCTGGCCCTGCGAACTGACCACGTGGACGGCCGGCTCCCTGCTCCTCGCCGTCGCGGCGCTGGGCGGCCACGAGGCGACGTGCGCGGTCTTCGGCGGAGAGCATCTGCCGACCGGCCTGGACACCGACTGCTGCGGCTAGCCCGCACGGCTCAGTGCCGGTGTATCCGGTTGGCGATGGCGTGGCCCACGAACAGGTACACCACCGCGGCCAGGCCGTAGCCCGCGACCACCCTCGCCCAGGCCTCGTTGAACGTGAACAGGTCGTGGGACCAGCCCGCCAGCCAGGCGGCGGCGTGGTGGACGAACTGGACCAGGCTGTTGGCACGGTTGGCGTCCAGCAGGTACATCAGGATCCACAGGCCGAGGATCACCGCCATGACGTCGGCGACGACCGCGATGACCGTCCCGGCCTGATTGGCACCGTTACGATATCGAGGGGACATACCTTCCGGATTGCCGGGCGGCGAGCGGTGAAACCCGAACGGCTGCGCCCGAGTGGCGTACCCGGCCGTCCCGGGTGAGGCTGCCGGAGGAAGCAGTCCGCTCGGGGAGGACACGTCCGGAGGACCCCGTGCCCGTACCGATACGGCGCCTCGTGGTGGCGCTCACGCTGACCTGCGCCCTGCTGGCCGGTTCCACCGCCTGCGGCAGCAGCGAGAAGACCAGTACGAAGGACACCGCGGCGGTCCAGGCCGCACCCGCCGCCGACACCCCCAGCCCGACCCCCAGCCCGACCACCTCCGCCGAACGGCAGAAGTTCGCCAAGGCCCGGTTCGTGGCGAACGCGGGCCTCGCGGCGGGCGCGACCTACCAGTGGATCGTGAAGCCCTGGAAGGCGGGCAAGTTCAAGAAGGGCGCCCACGGCCGCAAGATGACCCTGGTCAAGGCCGGTCTGGCCGGCGCGTTCACCTACAACCGGCTCAAGGCGGCCGTCCGCAACGCCCAGGGCGACCCCTTGCTGTCCAAGGCGCTCGCCCCGCTCAGCGCCGCCGTCGAAGGCCTGAAGAACCTGCCGTCCAAGCTCCGCAGCGGCGACGGTAACGCAGCCAACGCCTTCAACGACGTCATCAACAAGGTCAAGGACGCGGGCAGCAGCGCCGACGCCCCGGTGAAGAACCAGGTGCCCTCGCCGTCCCAGCTGTCCCAGGGCGGCTAGGAGTTCAGCTCCGCCAGCACCCTGAGGCTGTGCGGGTCCGGTGACAGGGCCAGCAGGTCCGTCACCGGGCCGGTGCGCCACAACTCCAGCCGCTCGGCGATGCGTTCACGCGGTCCGACCAGCGAGATCTCGTCGGCGAAGGCGTCCGGCACGGCCAGCACGGCCTCCTCCCGCCGCCCGGCCAGGAACAGCTCCTGGATCCGCCGGGCCTCCTTCTCGTACCCCATGCGCGCCATGAGGTCGGCGTGGAAGTTGCGGGAGGAGTGGCCCATGCCGCCGATGTAGAAGCCGAGCATGGCCTTCACGGGCAGCAGCCCCTCGGCCACGTCGTCGCACACCTTCACCCGGGCCATCGGCGCCACCAGGAACCCCTCCGGCAGCTCGTGCACCACGTCCCCGTACACCTCCGGCCGGCTCGGCGCCCAGTACAGCGGCAGCCAGCCGTCGGCGACCCGGACGGTCTGGGCCACGTTCTTCGGGCCCTCGGCGCCGAGCAGCACGGGCAGGTCCGGACGCAGCGGATGGGTGATGGACTTCAGCGGCCTGCCGAGCCCGGTGCCGTCCGGTCCCCGGTACGGCAGCGGATGGAACCGCCCGCCGGACGCCACCGGCGCCTCCCGCCGCAGCACCTGCCGTACGACGTCCACGTACTCCCGGGTCGCGGTCAGCGGCGACTTCGGGAACGGGCGGCCGTACCAGCCCTCCACCACCTGCGGCCCGGACAGCCCGAGCCCGAGCATCACCCGCCCGCCGGAGAGGTGGTCCAGGGTGAGCGCGTGCATCGCGGTGGTGGCCGGCGAGCGGGCGGCCATCTGGGCAACGGCCGTCCCCAGCCGGATCCTTGAGGTCTGTGCGGCGATCCAGGTCAGCGGGGTGAAGGCGTCCGAGCCCCAGGACTCCGCCGTCCACACCGAGTGGTACCCGAGCCGCTCCGCCTCCCGGGCGAGCGGCACATGACCGGCGTCCGGGCCGCGTCCCCAGTAGCCGAGTGCGAGACCGAGCCGCATGCGCCTGCCTCCTGACGGACCGTCAGTTCACTGCCGGGAGGCGACTGTACGACAACGGCCCCCCGCCCGGAAGGGCGAGGGGCCGTGCGCGACGCCGTGCGGCGCTCAGCCGCGCTGGATGCCGGAGGTGTCCTGGAGCACACCGCGGCGACCGTCCTGGGTCTGCGCGACCAGCGCGGCACCGCGCTGCTCGACGGCCAGGTACCAGGTGCCCGGCGCCAGTTCGGCGATCGGGGTCGGCGAACCGTCCTCGGCGAACAGCGGACGGGTCACCGGCACGGCGAACCAGAACGGCGAGAAGTCCCCGGCGGGCGGCTGCGCGGCCGCCGGAGCACCCTGCGGGGCAGGCTGCTGCCCGAACGGCTGACCCGGCTGCGGCTGGGCCCCGTACGGCTGGCCCGGCTGCGGCTGGGCACCCGGGTAGCCGTAACCACCGGGCGGCTGGGCGCCGTAGGGCTGCGGGGCGACCGGCTTGGGGGCCGGGAGGAGGGCGGCCTGCAGCGGCGGGGAGAGCGGGGTGGCGATGGCGGCACCCGCGAGAACCAGAGCGGCGATGAGACCGAGGATGAGACCGGCGCCGGCGTCCACGCCGTCGGGCACGTCGATCAGTGTCCACAGCAGCGCCCAGGCCGCCAGGACCGGGAACGCGGCGCCGACCTGTCCGAGGTCGAGCCCGAGCACCTTGCGGGGCTGCGGCTGGCAGCGGTTGACGACGATGAGGACGGCACCGATCACCGCGCCCATGTAGATGCCCAGGCCCGTACCCAGGCTGTCCCACGCGTTCCGGCTCTCGCTGGTGCCGAAGCCGGAGAAGCTCTCGAAAGTGAGGAACGACGCGATGAACAGCACCACCGCTGCTCCGATCACCACGCCGTCGCCTCTAGTGAGGGAGCGGATATTCACTTCAGGTCCTTCGTAGGTCGTCTCGTCGTCGCTAGACACTACCGTCCGCAAGATCCGGCTGTCCGGTCGGTTCCGCCCGTCGGTCACGAACCGCGCAGGAAACTCACGATTCCCTCAGAGATCCCTTGCGCGGCCTTCTGCCGCCAGGCGCCGCTGGTCAGCAGTGCCGCGTCCTTGCTATCGCGCATGTTGCCGCACTCGATGAACACCTTCGGAACCGTTGACAGATTGAGACCGCCCAGGTCCGTACGTGCGACGAGACCGGTACCGTTCCCGAGGTAGTTGGACGGCGGCTCCCCGGTGTCGCGCACGAAGTTCCCGGCGATGCGCACCCCGAGGTCGTGCGAGGGCCCGACGATCGGCCGGGTGTCGGCGGCACCGGCGTGCACGGAGCCCGGCAGGATGACATGGAAGCCGCGGTTGCCCTCCGCCGAACCGTCGGCGTGGATGGAGATCGCCGCGTCGGCGTGGGCGTCGTTGCCGATCCGGGCCCGCTCGTCCACGCACGGCCCCCAGGCCGGGCTGTCGCCGTCGCGGGTCAGCTTCACCGTGGCGCCCTGCTTCTCCAGCAGCGTGCGCAGCCGGTGGGCGACGTCCAGGGTGAAACGGGCCTCGGTGTACCCGTCGTTGGTGGACGTCCCGGTGGTGTCGCACTCCTTGACGTTCGTGCCGATGTCCACCTTGCGGTTGATCTCGGCCGTGTGCTGGAAGTTGCCCTGGTTGTGCCCGGCGTCGATGACGACGACCTTGCCCTTGAGCGGGCCGGACGCGGAACCCGCCGATGGCTGCTTGCCGTCGTCCGTCGCGGAGGCGGAAGGGGAAGCAGGGCGACCGGACGGGGAGGGCGCGGCGGAGGTACCGGACGCCGGAGCGGTGGAGGCCGTACGGTCCGTGCCGCCGCTGCCGGCACCGCCGCCCACCTCCTCGTACACCACCCAGCCGAGCAGCGCACCGGGCACCAGCGCGGCGAGCGCCACGGTCAGCGGGCCGCGCCGGGGCCGGCGCGGCTGCGGGGGATCGAACTCCGGGCCTAGGTACGACACGTCTGCGACTTTAACCGGGGCCTCAGATCCCCGCGTCCGTTCGTCGCAGGACGCGCAGGGAGCCGGTCACCGAGACCTCCGTGAACGCCCCGGACCCAAGTGCCCGCAGGTACACGTGGTACGGCGCCTGCCCGGTGAACTCGTCCTCGAGCTCCGGGAAGACGTCGTGGATGACCAGCAGTCCGCCATCGGCCACATGGGGCGCCCAGCCCTCGTAGTCGGCGCCCGCGTGCTCGTCGGTGTGCCCGCCGTCGACGAAGACGAGACCGAGCGGGGAGTTCCAGATGGCCGCGATCTGAGGCGAGCGACCCACGAGGGCGACCACGTGCTCCTCCAGACCCGCCTTGAACAGCGTCCGCCGGAAGGTCGGCAGGGTGTCCATCAGCCCGACCTCGGGGTCGACGGTCTCGGGGTCGTGGTAGTCCCACCCGGGCTGCTGCTCCTCACTGCCCCGGTGATGATCGACGGTCAGCGCGGTGACCCCCGCCCCCCGGGCGGCGTCGGCGAGCAGCACGGTGGACCGCCCGCAGTACGTCCCGACCTCCAGCAACGGCAGCCCCAGCCGCCCCGCCTCCACCGCGGCCTCGTACAACGCCAGCCCCTCGTCCACGGGCATGAACCCCTTGGCCGCCTCGAACGCGGCCAGGATCTCGGGCTTGGGGGCGGCGGTCATAGGGGGCCTCTCGGTCGTACGACTGTTCCAGGGGCCCATGCTGCCGCACCCCCGGCCACTCATGTGACAGGGGGTGCGTTTCACAGGGGCGCGGGGCTGTATCGACATGCGGCTCCGCCGCGTGGGCGCGACCAGCCACAACTGCGCCACAGCCGCAATCCGGCAGCCCCCGAGCTCTAGGCGCTCACAGTCTCCCCAGGCAACGAGAGATCCAGCTCGACAGCCCGCGACTCACCCGAATGCGTGGCGGAAGACGCGAGCGGCCCATGGCCGGAGGCCTTCGCGGCGAGCACGTACGCCCCCTGCGCCGGCACCGCGAGCACATAGCTCCCGTCCTCGTCGGAGACGGCCGCCCCGGCCTGCCGCCCCCGCCGGTCGATCAGCGTGACCTTGGCCCGGGCGACCGGGACACCGTCGGCACCGAGCACCCGTCCCCGGAATCCCCGCAGCACCTCTTCGGCCCGCTCCAGCGAAGCGTCCTCCTCGCTGCTGGCCCGCAGCTGCGTGTGCTGCTGACCCGGCCGGGAGGCCTTCGGCAGGAACAGGGCGAGCAGCAGGCCCACCGCCACCGCGGCCGTGGCGATCAGGAAGGACACCCGGAACCCGTGCATGGTCGGGATCGCGATGCCGCCGACGTTGTTCGCCGTGTTGGCGAGCACCATGCCGATGACGGCACTGGACACCGACGTGCCGATGGACCGCATCAGCGTGTTGAGGCCGTTGGCCGCGCCGGTCTCCGAGGCCGGGACCGCGCCGACGATCAGGGCGGGCAGCGAGGAGTAGGCGAGGCCGATGCCCGCGCCGAGGACCACGGAGGTGACGATCGTCTGCCAGGCCGCGTCCATCAGGCCGAGCCCGCCGCCGTAGCCGATCGCGATGATCAGCAGGCCGACGATGAGGGTGACCTTCGGGCCGTACTTGGCGGACAGCCGGGCGTACACCGGAGCCGTGAACATCATCGTCAGGCCCAGCGGGGCCACGCACAGACCGGCGACGACCATGGACTGGCCGAGGCCGTAGCCGGTGGCCTTCGGCAGCTGGAGCAGCTGGGGCAGGACCAGGGAGACGACGTAGAAGGCCACGCCGACCATGATCGACGCGAGGTTGGTGAAGAGGACGGCCGGGCGCGCGGTGGTGCGCAGGTCGACCAGCGGCGCACGGTGGCGCAGCTCGAACAGGCCCCACAGGACGAGGACCACGACCGACGCGGCGAACAGACCGAGCGTCGTAACCGAGGACCAGCCCCAGTCGCTGCCCTTGGTGATGGGCAGCAGGAGCAGCACCAGGCCGGTCGACAGGCCTATCGCACCCAGCAGGTCGAAGGAGCCCTCCGCCCGCATCGGGGACTCGGGTACGACCAGGAGGGTCAGGACGATGGACAGTGCGCCGAGGCCGGCGGCGCCGTAGAAGAGGGCGTGCCAGTTCGTGTGCTGTGCGACCAGGGCCGCGGCGGGCAGCGCGAGGCCACCGCCGACGCCGATCGAGGAGCTCATCAGGGCCATCGCCGAGCCGAGCCTCTCGCGCGGCAGCATGTCGCGCATCAGGCCGATGCCGAGCGGGATCGCGCCCATGGCGAAGCCCTGGAGGGCACGGCCGACGATCATGGTGAGCAGTTGGCTGGTGAGCGCGCTGACCAGGGCGCCGACCACCATCACGGCGAGGCTGAGGATCAGCATCCGGCGCTTGCCGTAGAGGTCGCCGAGCCGGCCCATGATCGGGGTGGCGACGGCGCCGGACAGGAGGGTCGAGGTGAGGACCCAGGTGGCGTTGGAGGGCGCGGTGTCCAGCAGCTGCGGCAGGTCCTTGATGACCGGCACGAGCAGCGTCTGCATCACCGCGACGACGATGCCCGCGAAGGCGAGCACCGGGACCACGGCGCCGCCCGCTCTCCGGGCCGGCTGGTCGGTCGTCGTGTGGGTCATGGAGTCGAGGCCTCCCCGTAGGAATAAGTGCCCGGTAAACCTCGTATGCGCAGGCAACTATTCCGTTGCTTCGGGCCTCTAATGAATCCTTGACCGGCCCATGGGTTTCTGATCTGGCGTCAGGGTCTGGTGGGTTGGTGGAACACGTTCTAGTCTGCGTGCCATGAAGGCCTATGTCGCCGGGGTCGGGATGACCAGGTTTGAGAAGCCCGAGACCCGTTCATGGCAGTACTGGGACATGGTGCGGGAAGCCGGGACGGCGGCGCTGGAGGATGCGGGCGTTGCCTATACGGATGTGGAACAGGTTCCCGTCGGCTACTGCTTCCAGCCCTCCACCGCCGGGCAGCGCGCCGCCTACGAACTCGGCCTGACCGGCATCCCCGTCTACAACGTCAACAACAACTGCGCGACCGGCTCGACCGCGCTGATGCTGGCCCGGCAGCTCGTCGAGGGCGGCGCCGCGGACTGCGTACTGGCGCTGGGCTTCGAGAAGATGAAGAAGGGCGCGCTGGGCGGGGGAGCCGACGGCGGAGCCCGCGGCGGAGCCGCTGATGACTGGAGCGCCGTGTCGCCCGTCGCCCGGCACTACGGCATCATGGCCGCCCGGCACGGCTTCGAGCCCGCCCCGCCGACCGCGCAGATCTTCGGTGACGCGGCCCGCGAGCACATGGAGAGGTACGGCACGACCGAGGCCCAGCTCGCCGCGGTCGCGGCCAAGAACCACCGGCACTCCGCGCACAACCCCTACGCCCAGTTCCGGGACGTGTACGACGTCGCCGGCGTCCTCGCCTCCCGTACGGTCCACCGGCCGCTCACCAAGCTCCAGTGCTCGCCGACCTCGGACGGCGCGGCGGCCGTGGTCGTGGTGTCGGAACGGTTCGCTTCGCGGCGCGGGCTCACCGGTCTCGTGGAGATCGCCGGGCAGGCCATGACCACGGACACCGAGGAGTCCTTCGCGTCCGGCTCCTGCATCGACGTCGTCGGGCAGCCCATGTCCAGGGCGGCCGCCCGCCAGGCCTACGAGCGCGCCGGGCTCGGCATCGAGGACGTGGACGTCGTCGAGCTGCACGACTGCTTCTCGGTCAACGAACTGCTGACGTACGAGGCGCTCGGCATGTGCGCCCCCGGGGAGTCCGGGAAGCTCGTCGAGTCCGGCGCGACGACGTACGGCGGCCGCTGGGTGGTGAACCCGTCGGGCGGGCTGATCTCCAAGGGACATCCGCTGGGCGCGACCGGCCTGGCCCAGGCCGCCGAGCTGGTGTGGCAGCTGCGCGGCACGGCGGGGGAGCGGCAGGTGCCGGGCGCGCGCGTGGGGCTCGCGCACAACATCGGGCTGGGCGGCGCGGCGGTGGTGACGGTGCTGCGCGCGCTCTGATCCCCAGGCGGTCCGCTGATCCGCAGGCGGTCCGGCTGATCCGCGGGCGGTCCGGCTGATCCGCGGGCGGTCCGGCTGATCCGCGGGCGGTCCGGCTGATCCGCAGGCGGTCAGGCCTGCGGTCCAGGCCGTACGACCTAGGCACCCGTGGTCCGAAATGCTGATGCAAGGACCGTAACCGGGTTGAGAGCATGACACCCATGCTGGAAGCCGCCGACACCACACCCCTCATATCCCGCCGTACGGCCGTGCCGACCTGGCTGGTGGTGGCGCTCGCCTGCGCCGGACAGTTCCTGGTCGTCCTCGACGTGTCGGTGGTGAACGTCGCCCTGCCGTCCATGCGGACCGGCCTCGGGCTGACCGCGTCCGGCCTGCAGTGGGTGGTGAACGCGTACGCCATCGCCTTCGCCGGTTTCATGCTGCTCGGCGGCCGGGCCGGCGACCTGTACGGGCGCAAGCGGATGTTCCTCGTCGGCCTCGGCCTGTTCACGCTGGCCTCGCTGGGCGGCGGCCTCGCCCAGGACGGCTGGCAGCTGCTGCTGGCGCGGGCCGTGCAGGGACTGGGCGCGGCGGTGCTGGCCCCCTCGACGCTGACCCTGCTGACCTCCGCGGTGCCGGAGGGCGCGGCGCGGGCGCGCGCGATCGCCACCTGGACCGCGGTGGGCGCCGGTGGCGGGGCCGCGGGCGGACTGGTCGGCGGGGTGCTCGTGGACGTGCTCTCCTGGCGCTGGGTGCTGCTGATCAACGTGCCGGTGGGCGCGCTGGTGCTGGCCGGCTCGGCGCTCTGGCTCACCGAGAGCCGGGCCGGCGACCGGCGGCGCCTGGACCTGCCGGGCGCCCTGCTGGTCACGGCGGGCCTCGCGACCCTCGCCTACGGCATCTCGCAGACGGAGGCCGAGGGCTGGACGGCCGCCACCACGCTCCTCCCGCTGTTCGCCGGGCTGGCGCTCATCGCCCTGTTCCTGCTGGTCGAGGCGCGTACGGCGGCCCCGCTGATGCCGCTCGGACTGCTCCGGCTGCGCTCGGTCGCCTCGGCCAACGCGGCGATGTTCCTCTCCGGCTCGGCCATGTTCTGCATGTGGTACTTCATGACCCTGTACGCCCAGAACGTCCTCCGCTACACGCCGCTGGAGGCCGGGGTCGCCCTCGTACCCAGCTCGCTGTCCGTGGTCGTCGGCTCCAAGCTGGCGCCGCGCCTGATGCGGCTCGCGGGCCCGCGGACCGTGGCGGTGCTGGGCACGCTGGTCGCCGCGGCCGGCTTCGGCTGGCAGTCGACGATGAGCGCGCACGCGGCGTACGTCACCTCGATCATGATCCCCGGGATGCTGATGATGCTCGGTGCGGGCCTCGCGGCCACCCCGCTCGCCTCCCTGGCCACGTCCGGGGCGGCACCGGGCGAGGCCGGTGTGGTGTCGGGGCTGGTCAACACCTCGCGCACGATGGGCGGTTCGCTCGGGCTCGCCGTGATGTCGACCGTGGCCGCGGCCGGCACGGGCAGCGGCCACGGCCCCGAGGCGCTGACCGACGGCTACGCGCTGGCCTTCCGGAGCAGTACGGCGGTGCTGCTGGGCGGGGCGGTGCTGATGCTGCTGTGGCTGCCGCGGAAAATTTCTTCGACGTGAGGCAACGGTCCGGGCCGCCCATGGACTCCTTCTGACATCTAGGAGGTGCCCATGGGGGACGGGAAGCAGGCTCGGAACGAGGAGTTCCAGAGCTTCATGGTCGGCCGCTGGCCGCGGCTGATGCGTACGGCATTTCTCCTCACGGGGGAGCAGCACGCCGCCGAGGACCTGGTCCAGTCGACGCTCGAGCGGGTCTATGTGTCCTGGCGCAGGGTCGGCGCCGCCGACGATCCCGAGGCGTACGTACGGCGCGTGATGATCAACCTGCACGCGCGCAAACACAGAAGAAGGCTCAAGGAGTTCCTGGCTCCGAAGGACGACTCGGGCCTGGTGCACGAGATCGCCGACGCGGGGGACCGGATCGCGCAGGCCGACGACCGCGGCGCGCTGCTCAAGGCGCTCGCCCAACTGCCCGTGCGGCAGCGGGAGGCGGTCGTCCTGCGCTACTGGGAGGACCTGACGGAGACCCAGGCGGCGGAGGCGATGGGCTGCTCGGTCGGCACGGTGAAGAGCAACGCGGCCAAGGGCATCGCGAAACTGCGCGCCATACCGGGTCTGGCCGAGACGGTGACGCATGGAGGGCGGAAGTGATGAGCGCGGACAGGGAGAGCCACGACATGAACGGGATGACCGACATGACGCACACGGACATCGCCCTCCTCCTCGCGGACGCCGCGGACGAGGCCGAGATCGGCATAGCCCCCGTCCAGGCGGTCATCCGCGGCGGCCGCCGGCGCAGAGCCCGCCGCTGGGCGGTGGCAGCAGCCACGACACTGGTGCTGGCGGGGTCGACGGGGGTGACGCTGGCGGTGACGGGGCTGCCAGGCCACACCGACCGCAATGCGGCCGTGGCGGCCGAGCCGTCCACCCTCGAGGACCGGCACGTGGACATTCCGCAGGAAACGGAGCTGGCGCGCGGGACGGACCACGGCAAGAGCTGGCGTGTGGTCGTCTCCGTGTGGGGAGCGCCGCGGGACGAGTCGGAGGTGGCCGTGCAGCTGGCCGCGATGCGCAAGTACGGCATCGAGTCGGCCGCGCTTCCCGACCACGGGCACCGGCACCTGGTCGGCATGACCTCGTACTACTCGAGTCTGTACTACGGCGACAACCCGCTCAGAACGATCATTTTCGGCACGGTCAAGAGGTGGGAGCCCCTGACGGGCACGAGCCTGATGTCGGGGGCCCTCCCCCTGGGCAAGGCGAACTCCGACGGCCCCGAGCGGCTCGTGGTGGGCGCGGTCGCCATCACCGCCCGGCACGTCAAGTGCGGCTGGAAGGACGGCACCAGCACCGTGGTCGAGCCCCAGGCGGTGGCCGGCTCGCCGGTGGAGTGGTTCGCCTGCACGGCCCCGGAAGGGACGGCCTACCAGAGCGCGGAGGTGATCCAGTAGCCCACGGCCACACACCGCGAGCCGCATTCTCGCCGGATGCGGCCCCGCGGCCCACCGACCGGGCTTGGCATCTCAGCGGGGCCGGCGCCGGTCGGGCGCCCCTGCGGGCGGTGGCGGTGGCGGTGGCGGGCGCGGAGATGGTGGCGGGTGAGCCGGAGGCGGGGGCGGCGGTGGGGCCGGCCGGCTCCGCAGCAGCGGGATCGGCGCGTGCAGGTGCCAGACGCCGGGCAGGTCCAGCTTGCCCTGCCGCTCCGCCAGGGTGATCTGCTGAACGCCGAGTCGTCCCTCCAGCACGCACTCCCCGCTGCGTACGGCGACGAGGTGGGCGTCGCGGACGACCGCGACCAGCCCGGATATCCGGAAGATCAGCGTGAGTTCCACGTCCAGCGTGCCGACCTTCACGCCGTCCAGGAACACGTCGATGTAGGGACGGTGACTGGAGGTGACCTGATGGCTCGCGAGCGCGAGGACCTCCTCGCTGCCCGGGGTCTCGCGGGTGCGACGCGCGGCGGCGGTGAGGGCGGCGTGTTTGCGCCAGCCGCCCGCGGCCACGTCGAAGAGGTCCTGGCCGAGGAAGGAGTCGACGGCGGAGGCCAGTTCGCGCTCGACGGCCTGATCGGCCGCAGCCGTCAGGGGGCGCACCCCGCCCAGGAGCGCTCGGGCCGCCCCGCCGCTGTGAAGCGGGTCGACCAGGACGTCGCCCGAGTCGGGGCCCTCCCGGCCGAGCAGGAAGGCCCTGACCGTGAGAGGTTCTGCCACGGGAGTCGTCGTCATCGCGTCACCTCATTCGAGGCTCTGGTCGCCCGGATCCGCGTGGGGTTCGAGCCGTACCGTTCGGTTCACCGAACCGGTGTCCTGCTGCTCGTACAGGTCGGCCGTCCCGGCCCCGGGGCGCGCTGTCGTGCGGATGTGCTTGCGCACCCAGCGTGGACCGGGGTGCCGATGGTTCAGCAGGAACGACGTGGCGGCCAGCGCGAGCAGCACGGCGGCGAACGCGGACGGTCCGACGATCCATCCGACGGGCGTCGGTGTGCCGTCGGTTCCGTCGGTGCTCGTGCCGTCGGTCGGGCTGGTGCTGCCGTCGGTGGTCGGTCCCGGACCCGTCACCGTGAACCCGGCTGCGACGCTCGTGCCGGAGCCCGCTGTGCAGGCGGCCCGTACGGTGTGCGTCGCTCGGGGAGCGTCCGCCGGGACCTGGAAGTCGGTTGCGAAGGTGCCGTCGCCCGAGACCGTGGTGACGGCGAGTGTGGTGTCGTCGTCCCAGGCCACGTCCACGCTCGGGCAGTTGAATCCGGAACCTGTTGCCGTGACCGCCGTTCTCGGCTCGCCTGCGGTGGGATCGAGGACGAGCACGGGGCGTCCCTTGTCGCCGGGCAGCACCGTGAACGTCGCCTCGGCGTGCACGTCTCTGTGGCGGGCGCAGGTTGCCGTCATGAGGTAGTCGCCCGGAGCGGCGTCGTCGGTGATCCGGAGTTCCGTCTCGAACGTGCCCGTGCCGCGGGCGACGCGCACCCTGGCGTGGATCTGGCCGTTGGTCGAGAGTTCAACCGTGTCGGGCTTCCCGCTCGGGACGCAGTCCTCGAAGCCGGCGCCGTGAACACGCAGGGACGTGCCGGGCCGGCCCTGGGAAGGGTCCAGTGCGATCAACGGACGGTGGTGCGCGGGCGTCGTCACACTCCCGCTGTCGGTCGTCGTCACCGTGAACGTTCCGCCGCCGACGACCACGAGTCTGCCGTTGGCGCAGCCCGCGGTCACGGAGTGGGGGCCGACGCCGGCTGTGTCCGGCACCTGGAATTCGGCACTGCCGGTCCCGTCCGTCACGGATGGCGTGAAGGGCAGGTCGTGGCCGTCCCATGTCAGGTAGGTGATGGTGCCGGGTGCGTAGGTGTCACGGTGACGCACCCCGCGGACATCCGTGGGTCCGGGCGGGGGCGTGGTCGGGCCGGTGGGGTTGGGTGTCGTGGCGCCGGGACCGGTGGTGTCGGGGGGACTGGTCGATTCGGGGGTGACCACGACACAGCTCTCGAACCCGACGTGAACGCCGGTCCCCGGCGGCCCCTCGGATGGGCTGAGGGTGATCGATACGCCTCCCCCGGTCGCGGCCGGTGCCGAGAACGCCGTCGGCGTCCGCGCGATCGCGATGCTCGCAAGGACCGCGATCAGCCAGCGCAGGAGGAATCGCACGGAGGACGACATGAGCCGGGGCGAAGCAGGGGAGGTGACGAGGATTGCGATACGGCACGAGGCCTGGCCCGTCAGCTGCCGCCTCTGCCATTCTCCTCCGCCACAGCGCTCTTCGCTCGTCGTCGGGCGACGAGCACCGGCGCCGGATCAAGACCCGCTCACAGCCACCCCTGCTGCCGGGCCTCCCGTACCGCCTCCGCGCGGTTGCGGGTGCCCGTCTTGCCGATCGCGGAGGACAGGTAGTTGCGGACGGTGGACTCGGACAGATGCAGCCTGCCGGCGATGTCGGCGACGGTCGCCCCGTCCACGGAGGCCTTCAGCACATCGCACTCACGGGCCGTCAGCGGACTGGGCCCGGCGCTGAGCGCGGCGGCGGCCAGCGCGGGGTCGACGACGGTCTCTCCGGTGAGCACACGCCGGATCGCCGCGGCCAGTTCCTCCACGGGCCCGTCCTTGACGAGGAATCCGGCCGCCCCGGCCTCCATGGCCCGGCGCAGATAGCCGGGCCGGCCGAAGGTGGTGAGGATCAGCACCCGGCAGTCGGGCGCCTGCTCCCGCAGCTCGGCCGCCGCGTCCAGCCCGCTGATGCCCGGCAGCTCGATGTCCAGCAGCGCCACGTCCGGCCGGTGGGTGAGCACGGCGTCCACGATGCCGTCGCCCGAGCCCAGTTGGGACACCACCTCGATGTCCTGCTCCATACCGAGCAGCAGAGCGAGCGCACCCCGCATCATGCCCTGGTCCTCGGCGAGCAGAACCCGAATCGACTTGCCGGTCCGGTGCTCCCGGGGCATCTCGTTCATGCGCTCAGATTACGGCCGGAAACCCCGGCCCACGCAGCGCCCGTCACGCTAACCTCGCTGTATGCCCGAGTCCTCGACCGCGCGCTTCTACGACGAGCTGGCCGACGACCATCACCTGATCCACGCAGACTGGGAGACGAGCGTCCGCCGGCAGGGTGTCGCTCTGGAGGCCCTGACCGGCCGGGAGGGCGCGGCCGTGCTGGACTGCTCCTGCGGCATCGGGACGCAGGCCATCGGGCCGGCCCTGCGGGGGCACCGAGTCGTCGGGACCGACCTCAGCGCGCGGGCGGCCGCCCGCGCACGCCGGGAGGCCGCCCGGCGCGGAGTGGCCCTGCCCACCGCCGCCGCCGCCGACATGCGGCGACTGCCCTTCCCCGGTGGCCGGTTCGACGCCGTCGTCCGTGCCGACAACTCGCTGCCCCACCTCCTCACGGAACCGGACGTGCGCGCCGCTCTGGGCGAGATGCGCAGGGTGCTGCGGCCCGGCGGGCGGCTGCTCGTCAGTACCCGGCCCGATGACGAGCTGCTGCGCGAGCGTCCGGTCTCGCGCCCCCGCAGGTGCACGAGCCCGCCGACGGCACCGGGCGGACCGTCAGCTTCCAGCTCTGGCAGTGGCACGCGGACGGCGAGCACTACGACCTGGAGCACTTCCAGCTGCGTCCGGGCAAGGGGTAGTGGGAGGTCCGGGTGCGCCGGGCCCGCTACTGGGCGCTCGGGCGGGAGCGGCTCGGTGGGTTCGTCGCCGGTGCGGGATTCGCGTCCATCGCCTGGCTGATGCCCGAAGAGACGGGTTTCTTCCAGCCGTTGCTCGTGGCACGGGCAGCCGCTGTCGATTAAAGACTTGGCATTGTCCGATGCGGCGGGGGTTGACGGTCTCCGGCGGTACTCAAACAATCGCCCCTGCATTTCCAGGAATCCATGCAATTTCCAACGGCGAATAGGTTCGGTATTTCGATCGAACAGCGTCCGAAATATCGAACCGAGAGTCCCAGAGAATCCGAGGTGCCCCGTGCCCGTGAGCTCCCCCCACACCCGCCCCCGGCGGCTGAGAAGCGCCGCCCTGTCCGTGCTCGCCGTCTGCGCGACCCTCGCCGCGCTGCTGCTCGGCGTCGGCGCGCCCCGGGCCGCCGCCGCGAGTTCGCTGCCCTGTGACGTCTACGGCGCCGCGGGCACCCCCTGCGTCGCCGCGCACAGCCTGGTCCGGGCGCTGTACTCCGCGTACAACGGCCCGCTCTACCAGGTGCAGCGGGCCTCGGACGGCGCCACGAAGGACATCGGGCTGCCGGCCGCCGGCGGATACGCCAACGCCGCCGCCCAGGACTCCTTCTGCTCCGGCACGACCTGCATCATCACCAGGATCTACGACCAGTCCTCCCGCCACAACGACCTCACCGTCGAGGGCGCGGGCGGGGCCGGCAAGGCCGATGTCGGGGCGCCCGCCGACGCGCTGCCGGTGACCGTCGGCGGCCACCAGGTGTACGGCCTGGAGATCTCCGCCGGCATGGGCTACCGGGACAACTCCACCTCCGGTGTCGCCACCAACGGCGCCGCCGAGGGGATGTACATGGTGACCTCCGGCACCCATGTCAACGGCGCCTGCTGCTTCGACTACGGCAACGCCGAGACCAACAACAAGGACACCGGCAACGGCCACATGGACGCCATCAACTTCGGCACCGAGTGCTGGTTCTCCCCCTGCTACGGGCAGGGCCCCTGGGTGCAGGCCGACCTGGAGAACGGGCTGTTCCAGTCCGACGCCGGATACAGCAAGAACTCCTCCGACACCGGCACCGGCCCCCTGCCGTTCGTGACCGCGCTGCTCAAGAACAACGGCCAGAACCATTTCGCGCTCAAATGGGGGAATGCGCAATCCGGTGGGCTGACGACCACCTATTCCGGAGGTGAGCCGACCGCGAGCGGATACTCGCCCATGCACCAGGAGGGCGCGATCGTCCTCGGCACCGGCGGCGACAACAGCAACGGCTCCATCGGCTCCTTCTTCGAGGGCGTCATGACCTCCGGCATCCCGACCGACGCCGCCGACAACGCGGTCCAGGCCGACATCGTCTCCGTCGGCTACGGCGGCGCGACCGGCAGCACCGGCACGCTCGGCGCCGGCTCCGAGATCTCGCTGCGCGCCACCACCTCCTGCTGCACCGGTGACTACGTCCGCCACCAGAACAACGCCGGCGTCGTCTCCGCCATCACCTCCAGCAGCTCCAGCCTGGACAAGAACGACGCCACCTGGATCGTGCGCAAGGGGCTCGCCGACAGCTCCTGCGTCTCCTTCGAGTCGCGCAACTACCCCGGCGACTACCTGCGCCACTCCGACTTCAAGCTCTACCGCCAGCCCATGGACGGCACCGCCCTGTTCCGGGCCGACGCCACCTTCTGCCCGCAGACCGGAAAGAGCGGCACCGGCACCTCGTTCGCCTCGTACAACTACCCGACGAGATACCTGCGCCACTACGACTACAACCTGTACATAGCGAGCGACGGCGGCTCCAACGGCTTCGACAGCAGCACGTCCTGGACCGACGACGTCACCTGGGCGGTCAGCTCGCCCTGGGCGCCGTAGCCGCCGCCTTCGCGAACTCCGCCGACTGCACCGGGAGTTCGGCGGTCACCGTGAAACCGCCGCGCGGCGACGGGCCGGCCGTGAGCGAGCCGCCCGCCGCCGCGAGGCGCTCGGTGAGCCCCTTCAGCCCGGTGCCGCCGATGCCCTGCTGGGGCCGGCTGACCGCCCTGCCGCTGCCGTTGTCGGTGACGGTGAGCCGGACCTGCTCGGCCCCGCTCTCGACGGTGATGTCACAGCGGCGCGCGTCGCTGTGCCGCACCACGTTCGTCACCGCCTCACGCACCACCCAGCTCAGCAGCGCCTCCGTCTGCGGTTCGAGCGGCGCCCCCGACTGCCGTACCACCGGCTCCACACTCGCCGCCGACAGTGCCGAACGGGCCCGGGTCAGCTCGGTGGCCAGGCTGCCCTCCCGGTAGCCGGTCACCGCCTCGCGGATCTCGGTGAGCGCCTGCCGGCCCACCGACTCGATGTCCGTGATCTGGCCCAGCGCCGCGTCCATGTCGCGCGGGGCCAGCCGCCGGGCCGCCTCCGACTTCACCACGATCACCGACAGCGTGTGCCCGAGCAGGTCGTGCAGATCCCGGGAGAAGCGCAGCCGCTCCTTCTCCACCGCGCGCCGGGCCAGTTCCTCGCGGGCGGCGCGCAGTTCCCGTACGGCCTCGGACAGGCCGAGGATCGCGGCGGTCACCATGCTGGACAGGAAGGTGGCGTAGCCGATGTTCGTCGCGTCCTGCCAGTCGCCCCGCACGGCGGAGACACTGGCCGCGTACACCGTCAGCAGCAGACCCGTGCGGCCCAGCCACGGTCCGCGCAGGGCGGCGCCCACGGCGAGGCCGAGCAGCGGGAAGAACATCAGCCAGTTGCCGCCGTAGCCGAGGGCGAGGCCCGTGGTCACCAGGACCATGAGGAGCAGCGCCACCCGGGTGGAGGCAGCCGCCCGCCTCTCGCGGTCGAAGGAGCGGAAGGTGACGTAGATGTACAGGGAGTTGAAGGCGATCAGGCCGAGGCCGCCGACCCACGGGTTGGGGGTCTTGCCCTGGAGCAGGTTGGAGAAGGACCCCATCCCCATCAGCAGCCAGGGCAGCAGGGCGAAGCCGGTGGGCGGCGGGCCCGGATGGTCGACGTCCGGCGCCCCGCCCTCCTTCCGGGCCGCCCGTTGCGCGGCCTTGAAGCGCTCGTGCTCGGCCCGCCACTGGCGCCGCTCGGCCCGAAAGGCCTGTAGCTGGCACCGAACTCCCCATACCCACGTCATGTCTGTGTTTCCCCCGGTCAGATGGTCCCCGCGCGACGGCGGTACGACAGCACAGCGTACGAACCGAACAGAACGAGCCAGGCCGTCAGGACGATGATGGCACCGGCCCCCGGTGCGTGCCCCTCGGATACGGCGGTGCCCAGCTCGGCGAAACGATGGGTGGGTGTGTACGCCGACAGGGCCTGCAGCCAGCCGGGAAAGAGGCTGATCGGGAACCACAGGCCGCCGAGCACCGCGAGCCCCAGGTTGCACACCATGTTGACCACGCCGGTGCTCGGCCCGGTCAGCCGGTAGCCGTTGCCGAGGCCGAGCAGCGTGAAGGGGACCGAGCCCAGCCACAGCAGCAGCGCGATCGCCGCCCACTGGCCGGCCGCCAGCCGTACGCCGTTGACCAGTCCGCCCGCCGTCAGCACCGCGACGATCGAGGGCAGTACGGTCACCACGCCGGTCAGGGCCCGACCGGTCACCACCTCGCGCGGGGTCATGGGGGTCACACGGAGCTGCCGCAGCCAGCCGACGGCACGGTCCTCGGCGACGGCTCCTCCGGTGTTCAGCGCGGAGCCCACGGCGCCGTAGGCTGCCATGCCGACCATGGCCGCGGTCTTCCAACTCCCGTTGTTGCCGCCGAGGTTGGTGAACAGGAGGTACATCATCACGGGCATGGCGATGCCGCCGATGACGAAGCCCGTGTCGCGCAGGGTGCGGCGGATTTCGAGTCGTATGTAGGCCGGCATCAGACTGTTTCCGTTCGGGTGCGGACCGTCATCGGTTGCTCGCGCCCACGCGACGGTAGCCGCATGTCGGACACAGCTCCGCGCCCCTTCGGGGGGCGTCCACCGGCCGTCAGTGCCAAGAATGCGTCGTCCAGGGAAGCCGGAGACACCTCCAGCCCCCTGACGGCCCCCAGCTCGGCCAGCGCCACCACCGTCGCGTCCGAGTCGTCGGTGCGCAGGCGGACCCTGTCGTCCCGCACCTCCACCGAGTGCACCCCGGGCAGCAGGCCGAAGGACGCCGGGTCCCGCCCCGCCAGGTCCACGGCGACCAGGTTGCCGTCCGCCGCGCGCCGCAACTCCTCTCCCGTGCCGTCGGCGACGATCCGGCCCCGGTCGATGACCACGATCCGGTCGGCGTACGCGTCCGCCTCCTGAAGGTAGTGCGTGGAGAAGAGCACGGTGTGGCCCCGACGGGCGTACGCGCGCATCGACTCCCAGAACGCGTGCCGTGCCTCCACGTCCAGCGCCGCCGTCGGCTCGTCCAGCACCAGCAGCGCCGGGTTCCCGGCCAGCGCGAGAGCGAACCGCACCCGCTGGACCTGCCCGCCGGACAGCCGGTCCATCCGCCGCCCGGCCAGGTCCGCGATCCCGGCCAGCTCCAGGGCCCGCGAGACCGGCATCGGGGCGGGATAGCGGGAGGCGAGGAAGGTGACCAGCTCGCCCACGGTGACCCGGGGCACCGGCCGGGCGTCCTGGAGCATCGCGCCCACCCGGCCCGCGCGCACCGACCGCTCGGGCGCCGCGCCGAACAGTTCCACGGCGCCGGCGTCGGGCTCGTACAGCCCTAGCAGCAGGCCGATCGTGGTCGACTTGCCGGCGCCGTTGCGGCCCAGCAGCGCCACGGTCTCCCCGCGCCCGATCCGCAGGTCCACCCCGTCCACGGCGCGCACCGCGCCGTACGTCTTGACCGCCCCCGTGAAGGACACGGCGGTGTTCTCCGTCTGTGTCATGCCTACGACGCTAAGGAGCGCGGCCCCGCCCCGGCAGATGCGCATGTACGGACTCGGGCGGTACAAATGTCACTGTTCACCTGAGCTGACACAGTGTCAGGAGCCTTCACAACTGTGGAGCCCTGGGCTATACAGAGGGCGCCGGACTGGAACGCGTTCTAGATCGGCCCGTAGCGACCTCGGTGCGGCCGACGGTGCGGACGTCCGCGCCGGGGTCTTGAACCGCCAGTGTCAGGAGCCGTATGCCCATCGACGCAGCGAAAGCCCTCGCGGCCGAACCCCGGACCGGCGAGATCTCCTGGACCACCAAGGACGTCCAGCTCTACCACCTCGGCATCGGCGCGGGAGCCAACCCCGACAAGGACGACCCCGCCACCGACCCCGACGAGCTGCGCTACACCCTGGAGTCCCGGCTGCACGTCCTGCCGAGCTTCGCCACCGTCGCGGGCTCCGGCGCACCCGGCGTGATCAGCGGGCTGTCCATGCCCGGTGTCGAGGTCGAGCTCGCCAAGGTCCTGCACGGCGGACAGGCGCTGGAGATCCACCGCCCCATCCCGGCCGAGGGCGCGGCGACCGCGACCAACCGGCTCGCCGCCGTCTACGACAAGGGCAAGGCCGCCATCCTGGTCCTGCGCACCGAGGTCGCCGACGCCGACGGCCCGCTGTGGACCAACGACGCCCAGATCTTCGTACGGGGGGAGGGCGGGTGGGGCGGCGACCGGGGCCCCTCCGCCCGGCTCGATCCGCTCACCGGTGAGCCCGACAGGACCGTCGAACGCGCCGTCCGCGAGGACCAGGCCCTCCTCTACCGCCTCTCCGGCGACTGGAACCCGCTGCACGCCGACCCCGAGTTCGCCAAGCTCGCCGGCTTCGACAGGCCCATCCTGCACGGGCTGTGCACCTACGGCATCACGCTCAAGGCCGTCGTGGACACGCTGCTCGGCGGCGATGTGAGCCGGGTGCGGTCGTACGCCACCCGGTTCGCGGGCGTCGTCTACCCGGGGGAGACCCTGCGCATCCGCATGTGGCGGCGGGAGGGGAGCGTCCGGGTGGAGGTGAGCTCCGTCGAGCGGGGCGATGCGCCGGTCCTCGCGGACACCGTCGTAGAGCACTCCTGAAACCAGTATCGAGGGGAGCCGCACCATGCGCGCAGCCGTACTGCACGAGATCGGCCAGGAAAAGCTGGAGGTTCTCGACGACGTCGAGGCGGTGGGCTTCGGCCCCGGCAGGGTCAGGGTCCGGGTGCGGGCGACCGGGCTGTGCCACTCGGACCTGTCCGCGATGAACGGGGTGCTGCCGCAGCCCGCGCCGTTCGTGCCGGGCCACGAGGGCGCGGGCGAGATCCTCGAAGTGGGGGAAGGCGTACGGCACTTGAAGGCGGGCGACCGGGTCGTCATCTGCTGGCTGCCCGCCTGCGGCGCCTGTCCGGCCTGCAGGCGCGGCCAGACCGAGCTGTGCCTGGCCGGGTTCATGAACGCCGGCACCCCCAACTTCAAGCGCTCCGGCGGTGACGTCTTCGGCTTCGCCGGCACCGGAACCTTCGCCGAGGAGGTCGTGGTCGACGCCGGCTGCGCCGTGCCGATACCGGACGACGTGCCCTTCGACATCGCCGCGCTGATCGGCTGCGGGGTCACCACCGGTCTCGGCGCCGCCCTCAACACCGCCGATGTGGAGGCCGGTTCGTCGGTCGCCGTCATCGGATGCGGAGGCGTCGGCATCTCGGCGGTGCAGGGGGCGCGGCTGAAGGGCGCCGCCGAGATCGTCGCCGTCGACCCGGTCGCCTCCCGGCGTGAGTCCGCCCTCAGGTTCGGCGCCACGAAGGCGGTTGCGCCGGAGGAGCTGGCCGACGCCAAACAGCAGGTCACCGGCGGCGAGGGCTTCGACTACGTCTTCGAGGTCGTCGGAAGGTCGGCCACCGCCCGCACCGCCTACGAGAACACCCGGCGCGGCGGCACCCTCGTCGTCGTCGGCGCCGGCGCCATGGACGACTTCCTGCAGCTGAACATGTTCGAGCTGTTCTTCGACGAGAAGCGCATCCTGCCGTCCATGTACGGCGGCGGCGACGTGCTGCACTCCTACGAGCGCACGATCGCCCTGTGGCGGGCCGGCCGCGTCGACCTGGCGGGCCTGATCACCCACCGGGTCCAACTGGCCGGGATCAACGAGGCGTTGGACCAGATGCGTACCGGGACCGCCCTGCGTACGTGCATCGAGATCTGAGGACGGGGACCGGCATGGCACTGCCATCCGAGGGGCCATTGAAGGGGCTGTCCGCCGTCGTCACCGGCGCCGGACGCGGGCTCGGCCGCGCCGAGGCCCTGGAACTCGCGCGGCTCGGCGCGGCCGTCGTCGTCAACGACTACGGGCAGCCCGGCCGGGACGGCTCGGGCGAGGCCTCGGCGGGACCGGCCGAACAGGTCGCCGCCGAGATCCGCGCACAGGGCGGCCGGGCGGTCGCCCACACCGGAGACGTCGCCGACTTCCAACAGGCCGAGGAACTGGTGGAGCTGGCGATCGCCGAGTTCGGCAGGCTCGACGTCCTCGTCAACAACGCGGGCATCCTGCGCGACCGCATGGTCTTCTCCATGACCGAGGACGAGTGGGACTCGGTGATCCGCGTCCACCTCAAGGGCCACTTCAACACCACCCACTTCGCCGCCCGGCACTGGCGGGAGCGGTCCAAGGCGGCCGGGGGAGAGAAGGTCTACGGGCGGATCGTCAACACCTCCTCGGAAGCGTTCCTCGCCGGCTCCGCCGGCCAGCCCAACTACGCGGCCGCGAAAGGCGGAATCGTCGGCCTGACCACCTCCACCGCCCTCGCCCTCGCCAGGTACGGCGTCACGGCCAACGCCATCTGCCCGCGCGCCCGGACCCGGATGACCGAGGACGTCTTCGCCGGGTTCGAGCAGCCCGCCGAGGGCCTGGACCCGCTGGCGCCCGAGCATGTCGCCCCGCTCGTCGGCTACCTGGCCGCACCCGCCGCCGCTCAGGTCAACGGCCAGCTGCTCGTCGTGCACGGCGGCATGGTCGCGATCGTCGAACGGCCGCGGGTGCGGGCGAGGTTCGACAGCAGGCAGGAGACGTTCAGCTACGACGAGCTCGACGCGCTGCTCACCCCGCACTACGCGGACCGGCCGCCGGGGGAGACCTTCGCGGCGGCGGAGGTGCTCGGGCTCAAACGCGGGTGACAACGGGTGGGCACCGGGTGGCACCGGGCCAGGAAAGGCGAAGAGGGGGCGCCCTTCGGACGCCCCCTCTGTTCGTTCCCACCGTCAGGCAGCCGCCTCCGCGGTCTCCTCGGCCGGCTTGCGGTGCCGGCCGTGCGGAGCCGACTCGCTCTCCTGGGCCGCGATCCGGCCCCGGTGCCGGCCGTGGCCGGCAGCCTCCAGAGAGTCGGCAGACAGCTGGTTCGTCGTGCTGGTGTCGCTCATCGGAAGTATTCACCCCGTCAACATGATCTTTCGTACAGCCGGGCGAGTGTAACCGGCGCACCACGGGCCGAATCCAGGCGCACACGCCAACCGGCACTAGTTCGTTACAAGACGTCCCAGAGGCGCCTGCTGCAAGGGCACAGGACGCGCCATCACCGGCCCCGGAACGCCCGGTTCCGCAGGCTCCGGAGTACCTGGTTCCGTGGGTTCCGGAGTGCCGCATGCCGTGGGTTCCGGAGTGCCGCATGCCGCGGGTTCCTGAGTGCCGGGGGCCGTGGGTTCCGGAGTGCCCCATGCCGTGGGCCCAGGAGTGCCCGGTTCCGCAGGCTCCTGAGCGCCCGGTTCCGCAGGTGCCGGAGGATCCGGTTCCGTCGGCTCCGGGGACGCCCCGAGCGCCCCGGAAGCCGTGCCGTCCCGGACCGGACCCTCCGGACCCGTGCCCCCGGATCCCCCCGAACCCCCCATGGCCGCGGCAGTACCGCTCCCCGCGGCCGTCTCCCCCCTGGGTACCGTCAGCTCCGCCACGCCGCACGGAGTCTCCTCCGTGGCGTACGGCAGCCGCAGCACCCCGTCCCGTGTCCACAGCCCGGCCCCGGCCAGCCAGCCCCCGGGCGCCGGGAGATGGGTCACCTCCCGCCCCGCCGGCCGCCAGATGCCGACCCAGCTGTTGCCGAACGGCCCGTCGACGCGCAGCGCCACCGCGCAGTTCTCCGGCATCAGCACCTGCCCCGGCTGGATCGCGAACGGCCGCACCGCGCAGTCCGGCACCCTGAGGCACTCCGGGAAGCGCACCGGCAGCGTGCTGCCGAGCACGCCCCAGCCCAGCCGTTCCCGCCCCGGCGAGGGTGCGTCGGAGGAGATGAGCAGCAGCCCGCTGTCGGGGTCGGCGAGCAGCAGCCGGTCGTCGCTCCCGGCCGCGATCTGCAGCAGCGGCGTGACCTCCGCGCGCTCCAGGTCCACCACGACCGTCTTGACCGGCCCGTCGGCGGGCTCCCGGTCCAGCGCCAGCATCCGCCCGGCACGGTCCAGCCAGACCCCGCCCGAACAGCGCCCCGGCACCTCGGCGAGCCGCTCGGGCCCGAACGCCCCGCCCGCCACCAGCCACACCGCACTCGACCGCGGCCCGACGGCGAGGGCGTACGCCCGTACGCCTCCCGGAGCGGGCGGCAGCAGCGTGAGCCGGGTTCCGGGCTCGGGACACTCCACCGCGCCCAGTGGCAGCTCACCGGTGCCGGGGCCGGTCGGGTACAGCAGCGAGAATGCGTGCCGGTGCTCGACCAGCCGGTGGATCAGCACCCGGCCGTCGGACAGGGGCTGCACCTCGGTGCCGGGCTCCTCCGGCTGGTTGCCGGGCAACGGCACCGCGTACGGCTCCGGGCCGTCCAGGGTCCAGCGCTCCGGGAACCAGCAGTCCCCGGCCGGGGCGAGCCGGGCCGCGTACGCGCCGTCCGCCGTCACGGCGAACGCCGTTCCCGGCGCACCGTCGTGCCCGCCCGTGGAGGGGGGTTCGATCGCACAGGCCGTCATCGTTCGGTCACCTCCGGCGACGAACGCTAGTTTTCGTACGCACAGGCGGGGGACGGGGCGGCTCCGGCTTCACACGTACGTGTGGTGCAGAAGCGATTCACCTGAGGAAAGCGGGGCCTTTGTGCTGAGCGGGGCCAGACCGGACGGATGCGGTACGGCCGCCCGGACCAGCCAGGTAGCCTTGCCTTCGTGCCCCGTCTGTCTGAAGTCATCGCCGCGCTGGAGAACCTGTGGCCCGCCGAGTGGGCCGAGTCCTGGGACGCGGTCGGCACGGTCGTGGGCGACCCCGACCAGGAGGTCACCCGGGTCCTGTTCGCCGTCGACCCCGTGCAGGAGATCGTCGACGAGGCGGTGAAGCTCGGCGCCGACCTGCTGGTCACCCACCACCCGCTCTATCTGCGCGGGACGACCACCGTCGCGGCCACCCACTTCAAGGGCCGTGCCGTGCACACGCTGATCAAGAACGACATCGCGCTGCACGTGGCCCACACCAACGCCGACACGGCGGACCCGGGTGTCTCGGACGCGCTCGCGGGCGCGCTGGACCTGAGGGTCGTACGCCCCCTGGTCCCGGACCCCACCGATCCGGAGGGCCGCCGCGGCCTCGGCCGCGTCTGCGAACTCGACCATCCGCTCACCGTCCGTGAGCTGGCCGCGCGCGCCGCCGAGCGGCTGCCCGCCACCGCGCAGGGCATCAGGGTGGCCGGCGACCCCGAGCGGCTCGTCCGTACGATCGCCGTCAGCGGCGGCTCCGGCGACAGCCTCTTCGACCAGGTCCGCGCGGCCGGTGCCGACGCCTTCCTCACCGCCGACCTGCGCCACCACCCGGCGTCCGAAGCCGTCGCCCACACTTCGCTCGCGCTGCTCGACGCGGCGCACTGGGCCACCGAGTGGCCCTGGTGCGAGCTGGCCGCGAGCCAGCTCGACGAGATCTCCGACCGCCACGGCTGGGACCTGCGCGTCCACGTCTCCAAGACGGTCACCGACCCCTGGACCGCCCACGCGGCGTCCAGCACCTCTAGCTGATTCGGGAGCCCCCAACTGAACGCCGCGCCCGCCGACCAGATCCGACTCCTCGACGTCCAGGACCTCGACGTCCGCCTGCAGCAGCTCGCGCACAAGCGGAAGTCGCTGCCCGAGCACGCCGAGATCGACTCGCTGAACAAGGACCTCACCCAGCTGCGGGACCTGCTCGTCGCCGCGCAGACCGAGGAGAGCGACACCGCACGCGAGCAGACCAAGGCCGAGCAGGACGTGGACCAGGTGCGCCAGCGCGCCGTCCGGGACCAGCAGCGCCTGGACTCCGGCGCGGTCACCTCGCCCAAGGACCTGTCCAACCTCCAGCACGAGATCGTCTCCCTCGCCAAGCGCCAGGGCGACCTGGAGGACGTGGTGCTGGAGGTCATGGAGCGCCGCGAGGCCGCGCAGGAGCGGGTGAGCGAACTGACCGAGCGCGTCGCGTCGGTGCAGTCGAAGATCGACGACGCGAGCGGTCGCCGGGACGCCGCGTTCGAGGGGATCGACGGCGAGGTGGCGACGGTGACGAAGGAGCGCGAGGTCATCGCGGCCGGCATCCCCGCCGACCTGCTCAAGCTCTACGACAAGCTGCGCGGGCAGCAGGGCGGCATCGGCGCGGCCAAGCTGTACGCCCGCACCTGCCAGGGCTGCCGCCAGGAGCTGGCGATCACCGAGCTGAACGAGATCCGCGCGGCGGCTCCGGACACGGTGGCGCGCTGCGAGAACTGCCGCCGCATCCTGGTGCGTACGGCCGAGTCGGGTCTGTAAGAGTCGGTAAGGGGCTTCAGAGGTGCGGGAGTTCATCGTCGAGGCGGACGGCGGGTCGCGGGGCAATCCGGGGCCCGCGGGCTACGGCACGGTGGTGCGTGACGCGGCCACGGGCGAGGACCTGACCGAGGTGGCGGAATACCTCGGCGTCGCCACGAACAACGTGGCCGAATACCGTGGCCTGGTGGCCGGCCTCCGCGCCTCCCGCACCCTCGACCCGTCGGCCCGGGTCCACGTCCGCATGGACTCCAAGCTGGTCATCGAGCAGATGTCGGGCCGCTGGAAGATCAAGCACCCCGACATGAAGCCCTTGGCGGCGGAGGCGAGGTCGATCTTCCCTCCGGAGCAGGTCACGTACGAGTGGATCCCCCGCGAGCAGAACAAACACGCGGACCGCTTGGCGAACGAGGCGATGGACGCGGGGGTGAGGGGAGAACAGTGGTCACCGTCCCAGTCCACGGCAGCGCTGGACGCCTCGGCCGCCGCAGCTTCGGGCAGTCGTGCCGCTGGGGCGGCACGGGCGGGCGATGGGGGTGCCCCCGCGCGAGCGAAGCCGAGCGTGGGGGAGGCACCTCTCAGCGAGCAGCGCCCCACTGCCCCCGACGAGCAGCACGTCTCCACACCGGGTTGGAGCAGCGCACCTGACCTCGGCGCCCCCGCCACCTTCGTGCTCCTCCGGCACGGCGAAACCCCCCTCACCCCCCAGAAACGCTTCTCCGGCAGCGGCGGCACCAACCCCTCCCTCTCCGCCGCCGGCCGTGAACAGGCCCACCGCACGGCCGAGGCACTCGCCAGGCGCGGCACCATCCAGGCCGTCATCGCCTCCCCCCTCACCCGCACCCGCGAGACCGCGGCCATCGTCGCCACCCGCCTCGGCCTGGACGTGACGATCGAAGAGGGCCTGCGCGAAACGGACTTCGGCGCCTGGGAGGGCCTCACCTTCGGCGAGGTCCGCGAGCACCACCCCGACGACCTGAACGCCTGGCTCGCCGACCCGGAGGCCCACCCCACCGGCGGCGGCGAGAGCTTCGCCGAGACGGCCACCCGGATCGCCGCCACGCGTGACAAGCTGGTCGCCGCCCACGCGGGCCGCACGGTCCTGCTGGTCAGCCATGTGACCCCGATCAAGACCTTCGTCCGCCTCGCCCTCGGCGCCCCGCCCGAGTCCCTGTTCCGCATGGAACTGTCGGCGGCCTCCCTGTCGGCGGTGGCCTACTACGCGGACGGCAACGCGAGCGTACGGCTGTTCAACGACACGTCCCACCTGCGTCCCTGAGCCCGGCGAGCCCCGCCGCGCCCCGCGCCAGCTCCTCGATCCGCGCCCAGTCCCCGGCGGCCACCGCCTCCGCCGGGATCATCCAACTGCCGCCCACGCAGCCGACGTTGGGCAGGGCCAGATACTCCGGCGCGGTCACCGGCCCGATCCCGCCGGTCGGGCAGAAGCGGGCCTGCGGCAAGGGGCCGGCCAGCGACTTCAGATAGGCCGTACCGCCCGCCGCCTGCGCGGGGAAGAACTTCATCTCCCGCACCCCGCGCTCCAGCAGCGCCACCACCTCCGAGGCGGTCGACACCCCGGGCAGGAACGGCACCCCGGACCCGCGCATCGCCGCCAGCAGCGCGTCCGTCCACCCCGGGCTGACCAGGAACCGCGCCCCTGCCGCCACGCACGCGCCGACCTGCTCCGGCGTGATCACCGTGCCCGCGCCGACGACGGCCTCGGGCACCTCCGCGGCGATCGCCCGGATCGCGTCCAGCGCCCCCGGCGTCCTGAGCGTCACCTCGATCGCCGGCAGCCCGCCCGCCACCAGCGCCCGCGCCAGCGGTACGGCGTCGGCGGCGTCGGAGACGACCACGACGGGCACGACGGGCGCGAGATCCAGCACGGAGGCAGCCGAAGAGGAGGGCAGCGGTGAGGTCATGCCCTCATCGTGCCCAGCGGCTGCAGCACACGCAACGACCGTTGCGCATACTGCAATGCCCCGAAAGTCCGGTCAGTGAATCTCCTCCACCAGAACGTCCAGCGACCACGCCCTGCCCGCCCTGCCCGGCGCCTCCGCCTCGACGACGTACCCGAGCTCCCGCAGCAACTCCACCAGCTCGGCGGGGTTCCCGGGCGCGGCACCGGCCGTCAGCAGGCTCCGTACCATCCGGCCCTTGGTCGCCTTGTTGAAGTGGCTGACCACCTTCCGGGTGGGCGCGTGCAGCACCCGTACGGTCGCCGTGCGCCCCGCGAGCTCGCCCTTCGGTTTCCAGGCCGCCGCGTACGCCGAGGAGCGCAGATCCAGCACCAGGCCGTCCCCGGCCGTCTCCGGCAGTACCTCGGCCATCGGTGCCCGCCAGTGCCCTGCCAGCGCGCCGAGCCCCGGCAGCTTCACGCCCATCGAGCAGCGGTAGGAGGGGATCGGGTCCGTCACCCGCACCGCGCCCCACAGCCCGGAGAAGACCAGCAGCGAGTCGGCCGCGCGCTTTTGTGCCGCCGCGCCCAGGGTGGCCAGGCCGAGGGCGTCGTAGAGGACACCGGTGTAGATCTCCCCGGCGGGGCGGGCGCCGGCCGTTCGCAGCCCGGTGTTCTTCGCGACCTCGCCGCGCAGCCCCTCGCTCAGCCCGAGCACCTCGCGCGCCTTCTCGTTCTGGTCGGGGTCCCCCGTGCACAGCTCGACCAGCTCGGTGAGCACGGCCTCCCGCGCGGCGGTCAGCCCCCGCAGGGACAGCGACTCCAGGTTCAGCGGGGCGCCCTCGCCCGAGCTCGCCTTGCCTTCCGAGGGCGGCAGCAGGACCAGCAACACGTACTCCTTACGTAGACCTCCGCGACAGCGTACGGCGTGCCGCCCCCGCGGCCCCGACCTACGCTCGCTGTATGCCCCGCCGCAAGATCCGCGTGACCGGCGCCCCCGAGGCGCCGCTGCGGGCCGCCCTCGCCGCGCTGCGTGCCGAGCTCGGGCTGCCGCAGGACTTCCCGCCCGAGGTCCGGGCCGAGGCCGAGCGCGCGGCGAAAGCGCCCGCCCTGCCGTCGTACGACGCCACGGACATCCCCTTCTTCACCCTCGGCCTTCCCGGCTCCCCCGACCTCGACCAGGCGACGCACCTCTCGCGGCAGGGCACCGGCTACCGGGTCCGGTACGCCATCGCCGACGTCGCCGCCTTCGTCGTACCCGGCGGGGCGCTGGACGCGGAGGCGCACCGGCGGGTGAACACCCTGTACTTCCCCGACGGGAGGATCCCGCTGCACCCCACCGTGCTCAGCGACGGCGCGGCGAGCCTGCTGCCGGACCAGGTCCGCCCGGCCGTGCTGTGGACGATCGACCTGGACGCGGAGGGCCGGACCATCGCCGTCGACGTGCGCCGGGCCCTGGTCCGCAGCCGCGCCAAACTCGGCTACGCGCGCGTGCAGAAGGAGATCGACGCCCAGGCCGCCGAGGAGCCGGTCGCGCTCCTCAAGGAGATCGGCGAGGCCCGGGAACGGCAGGAGACCGAGCGCGGCGGCATCTCCCTGAACGTGCCCGAGCAGGAGATCACCGAGCAGGACCACACCTACGTCCTCGGTTACCGGGCCCCGCTGCCCGCCGAGGCCTGGAACGCCCAGCTGTCCCTGCTCACCGGCATGGCCGCCGCCGACCTGATGCTCGCGTACGGCACGGGCATCCTGCGCATCCTGCCGGCCGCCCCGGACGGAGCCGTGGCCCGGCTGCGGCGCACCGCGACCGCGCTGCACATCGACTGGCCGCACCATGTGTCGTACGCCGCGCTGATCCGGACCCTGGACCCGCACGACGCCCACCACGCGGCCTTCCTCCAGGAGTGCACGACTCTCCTGCGCGGCGCCGGCTACACGGTCTTCCGGAACGGCGCGCTCCCCGCGATCACGACCCACGCCGCCGTCGCCGCCCCCTACACCCACTGCACCGCCCCGCTGCGCCGCCTCGCCGACCGCTACGCCACGGAGCTCTGCCTCGCCGCCGTCGCCGGCCAGGCCCCGCCCGACTGGGTGCTCGCCACGCTCGACGCGCTGCCCCGGCGGATGGCCGACGGCTCCCGGATCGCCGGCACCGTCGAGCGCGAGTGCGTGGACATCGTCGAGGCGGCCCTGCTCAGGGACCGGGTCGGTGACGTCTTCGCCGGCTGTGTGGTGGACGTCGACGAGCACCGGCCGACCGTCGGCACCGTCCAGTTGGACTCCCCGGCGGTCATCGGCCGCGTCGAGGGCGACCGGCTGCCGCTGGGCGAACACCTGCGGGTCCGGCTGGTCCGGGCCGACCCGGGCAGCGCGAAGATCCTCTTCACTGCGGCATGAGCGCCTTGACGAGGATGCCGGGGTCGTCGGTGTGCAGCCGCACCACGCTCACCTCGCGCGTCCGGCCGAGGAGGGACATGTGGGTGACGGACTCGGCGAGTTGGAGCGTTTCGTCCGCCGGAGTGTGCATGCTCCGCGTGTCCCGGCGCACGGCGCACGGCGCACGGCGCTGATCACGTCCAGCGGTATGCGCAGGTCCACATGGACGCCGTACCGCACCCGCAGCGCCTCCGGTGTCAGCACATGGGGGCGGACCACGCAGGCCGCGTGCAGGCCGACGACGAACAGCACGGTGTGGAGGTCCAGCACCAGCAGCACGTCGTGGGAGGTGGGCATGCCGCGCGGCATCGCGGACACGCCGACCGTCTCGACCACGCACACGAAGGCGAGTCCGGCCATCGTCGCACCCTGTCCGCGCGTGTACCCGAACGCCCGCCCGCCGGCGGTGCCCCGAGCGCGCCGGGACAGCCACGACGCAAGGCTCGCGTAGAGCCGCGCCTCGTGCCCCGCCAACCGCCCCGGTATTGCCGGCATCCTCATCTCCCTTGTCCCACAAGGACAGTGAGCGCGCGGCGGATCACCTCGGCCGGACGTCGCGGCAGGGTCGAGCGGCGGCTTGGGGCAGGCCGAGCCAGCGTTCCAGGGGTTCCGGCAGGCCCTTGCCGCCCTCGTCCTCGGTGGCCCAGGCGACGAAACCGTCCGGCCGCACGAAGAGCCCCTTCAGGCCCGGGCGGTCCGGGCACGCGGCCGTGACGACGTCCAGCCGGTCGCCGTACCCCTCGGCGTGGGCGCGCAGCGCGGGGTCGTCGGCGAGGTCGAGCAGCAGGGCGCGGCCGGCGTGCAGACGGTCGCCGAGCCGGGAGCCGTCCGCCAGCACCAGGTCGGGGGCGCTGGCGCCGGTCAGCGGATGGTCGCCGGGCAGGTCGTAGCGCTGCCAGATGCCGGAGATCTTCGTGACGAGGTAGGTCGTTCCCGTGCTGGTCAGCGCCAGGTCGGTGACCACCCGGCGCAGGGCGCGGGCGTGCCGGTCCGGGCGCATCACCGCGATCTGGGCCCGCGTCCAGTCGAGCACCCAGGCGCCGATCGGATGCCGCTCGGCGGTGTAGGTGTCCAGCAGGGACTCGGGTGCCGTGCCCCGTACGACGGCGGCCAGCTTCCACCCCAGGTTCATCGCGTCCCCGATGCCGAGGTTGAGCCCCTGCCCGCCGAACGGCGAGTGCACGTGCGCCGCGTCCCCCGCGAGCAGCACCCGGCCCTGGCGGTACTCGGTGACCTGGCGGGCGTTGTCGGTGAACCGGGTCGAGGTGATCACCTTGTGGACGGTGACCTCGGGTACGCCCGACACCCGGCGCAGGCTGGCCTGCAGCTCATCGGCGGTGACGGGGACGGTCCGGTCGGCCGGGGGACCGTCGAACTCCACGGTGAGGATCCGCCCGGGGAACGGCCCGTTGACGTACGTCCCCACGTCGGTGGTGTTCCAGCCCACGCCCAGTCGCTCGTCGCCGGACATCTCCACGACCGCCTGATAGCCGGTGATCTCCGGGTCCGTGCCCGGGAAGTCGAACCCGGCGAGCTTGCGGACGGTGCTGCGCCCGCCGTCGCAGCCGACCAGCCAGCCGGCCCGGACCGTCCCGTCACCGGTGTGTACGGCGACCCCGTCCGGGTCGGCGTCGAAGCCGGTCAGCTCCACGCCCCGGCGCACCTCCACCCCGAGCTGCGCGGCCCGCCGGGCCAGGATCTTCTCCAGCTCGGCCTGGGGCACGCCGAGCCCGCTGCCGGCGGCGGGGCCGACGTCCTCCCAGGCGGGGTCGGAGTCGTCGAAGAGGTCGGGGTCCAGCGTGATCCCGGCGAAGTGCCCCGCGAACTTGGGCGGGGTCTTCATGGCGCCCTTGGCCCCGCCGCCCTCCCGGAAGGCGCGCAGCCGTTCCCGCGCCGCCTCCCACACCGCCGCCAGCTCGGGCAGCAGCCCCCGCCGGTGGAAGGCGACCGCGCTCGGGATGTTGACCGAGCCCGCCTTGATCGTCTCGTCGACCTCGGCCAGCCGCTCCACGACCAGCACCCGCGCCCCGCCGAGCCCCAGCTCGCAGCCGAGGAAGAGGCCCACGGGGCCGGCGCCGGCCACCACCACGTCGTAGTCCCTGTGATCCGTCGTCGTCATGAGACTTCACTGTAGTGACTAAAAGTTTTTTGTGGCTATAGTTTTATGCATGGACGAGGAACGGGACGAGGAGCTTCCGCTGAGGGAGCGCAAGAAACGCGCCACACGGCAGCGGATCTCCGACATCGCGACGGGGCTCTTCGTGGAGCGGGGCTTCGACGCGGTGACGGTCGCCGAAGTGGCCCGGGCCGCCGACGTCTCGGCGATGACCGTCTTCAACTACTTCCCGCGCAAGGAAGATCTCTTCCTCGACCGCATCCCGGAGGCCGTCGAGCTGTTCGCCACTGCCGTACGGGAGCGCACGCCGGACGAGACCCCGTTGGCCGCCCTGCGCCGGCTCGCGCTCCGACTCCTCGACCGGCAGCACCCGTTGAGCGGGGTGGGGGAGACCTTCCTGCCTTTCTGGCGGACCGTGATCGCCTCCCCCGCCCTGCGCGCCCGCGCCCGCGAGGGCGTCGAGGAGGTGGAGCGGGCACTGTCCGAGGCCCTCGCCGGGACTGGCGTGCCGGACCCGCACCTCCTGGCGGCCCTGACCGTGGCGGCGTACCGCACGGTCTACGTCACCTCCGCCTGCCGACTGCTGGCCGGGGACCGGGTGGAGGAGGTGGCGCGGGATCACCGGATGCGGCTGGAGTCGGCGTTCGGGGCCCTGGAGCGCATGGTCCCCTGAGGCGTGGCGTTACCCGGCCCCGGCCGTCCCGGAGGTCGCCGGGGCGATGCGCACCCGGCCCTCCACCTCGCCTTGACCGTCTCGCCACCGAACAGCCCCTGCCCCGTGCCGAACTCCCCGACGGCCTGGAGTACCGCGCGGCGATGCCGTCACCGCGGCGTTGGTGGGGACATCGACACGGCCCGCGCCACCTGGGCCTTCGCCCACGGCATGGTCATCCTGGAGATCCACGGCCGGTGTCCCGCGGACACCGGCCCGGACGCGGCATGGAAGCGGGGCCCGAAGGCGTTGCACTCTTGGCCGGAAGGGGTGATGGGGGATGGCGGAACAAGCACTGTGGACGCGCGCCCGGCTGGGCCACGGCGGGCCTCCGCTGGACCTGCTGACGGCGAACTTCCGCCGGCACACCTACGCCCCGCACGCCCATGACGAGTACACGATCGGCGTCTGCGTCGGCGGCAGCGAGGTGATCGACTACCGGGGCGGCCACATCCGCACCGGCCCCGGCACGATCGTCGTCCTCGACCCGGGCGAGATGCACACCGGCGGCCCCGGCAACGCCACCGACGGCTACGCCTACCGCGCCCTGTACGCCGAGCCGTCCCTCCTGGCCGACGGCACCCTCGGCGGCCTCCCGCACTTCCGCGAACCCCTCGTGGACGACCCCGAGCTGGCCAGGGCCCTGCGCCGCGCCCACGCGGAACTCGCCGCCTGCCCGGACCCGCTGCAGGCCGAGTCCGTCCTGCCCTGGCTGCTGACCGCCCTGGCCCGCCGCCACTCCACGGCCAGAGCCACCTGCGACGAGATCCCCGGCGCGGGCGCGATCGCCCTGACGGTCCGTGACCGCCTCGCCGACGACCTCACGGCGCCCCCACCGCTGGCCGACCTCGCGGCCGAGCTGGGCCTGTCCCGCTACCAGCTCCTCCGCGCCTTCCGCACGACCATGGGCATACCCCCGTACGCCTGGCTCGCCCAGTACCGGGTGAGCAGGGCGCGAGGACTGCTGGAGGCGGGCCTGCGCCCGGCCGAGGTGGCAGGCCTGGTGGGCTTCGCCGACCAGGCCCACCTGACCCGCTGGTTCCGCAGGGTGCTCGGGGTGACGCCGGCGGCGTACCGCAACAGCGTTCAAGACGCCCGGTGAGGCGCCGGCCGAAACTCACGGTATGACTGCACGTGGCTGGTTCCTGTTCTCCCTCATGGGAGTGATCTGGGGCATCCCCTATCTCATGATCAAGGTGGCGGTGGCCGAGGTGTCCCCGCCGGTGCTGGTGTTCACGCGCTGCGCACTCGGCGCGGCCCTCCTGCTCCCCTTCGCCGTACGGCAAGGCGGCCTGCTCACGACCGTACGCACCCACTGGCGCCCCATGCTGGCCTTCGCGTGCCTGGAGATCATGATCCCCTGGTTCACCCTCACGGACGCCGAACGGCACCTGTCCAGCTCGACGTCGGGCCTGCTGATCGCGGGGGTACCGATCGTGGGCCTGATCGCGGCCCGTCTCCTGGGCGACACGGAACACCTGGGAGCCCGCCGGCTGCCCGGCCTCGCCCTGGGCCTGGCCGGCGTGACCGTCCTGACCCTGCCCCACCTGACCGGCGGCGACGGCCGCTCCCTCGCGGAGGTCCTGGTGACGGTCGTGGGCTACGCGACCGCTCCCTTGATAGCAGCGCGCCGCATGAAGGACGTCCCGTCACTCCACCTGACCTCGGCCTGCCTGACCCTGGCCGCGCTGGTCTACGCCCCGCTGGCGACAGCGACGCTCCCGTCCTCCATCCCGTCCTCCTCCGCCCTGATGGCCCTGGCCGGCCTGGGCGTGCTCTGCACGGCGGTGGCCTTCGTGGCGTTCCTGGAGCTGATCAAGGAGGCGGGGCCGACGCGGGCGACGGTGATCACGTACGTCAACCCGGCGGTGGCGGTGGCGGCGGGCGCGATCTTCCTGAACGAGCCGCTGACTCCCACGATCCTGGTGGCCTTCGCGCTGATCCTGACCGGCTCGGTCCTGGCGACGGCGGCTGCGGGTCCGCGCCGCTCCCGGCGCCCGGTACCATGGTCGACACGGCAGACGAGCCGGGCGGACGGCCGCGTGGAGTCCCCCTAGGGGGCTTCCCGAGGAACGTCCGGGCTCCACAGGGCAGGGTGGTGGCTAACGGCCACCCGGGGTGACCCGCGGGACAGTGCCACAGAAAGCAAACCGCCCGGGGCTCAGGCCCCTGGTAAGGGTGAAACGGTGGTGTAAGAGACCACCAGTGCCCAGGGTGACCTGGGCAGCTAGGTAAACCCCACCCGGAGCAAGGTCAAAAGGAAACACTCCGGTGTTTCTGCGCGGACGCTCGAGGGCTGCCCGCCCGAGTCCGCGGGTAGACCGCACGAGACCGGTGGCAACACCGGCCCTAGATGGATGGCCGTCGCCCCGACGCCCGCGAGGGCACCGGGGAACAGAACCCGGCGTACAGCCCGACTCGTCTGCCATCGGGGCTTTGACCAGGGGATACTTCCTGGTCAGAGCCCCAGTGCGTGCAGTCGGGGTTCCCGCCTGTACCTGCGGTTTCCTGGGAGTTCCCGCGTGGTTGTGCACGCTGGCTGGCGGTGGCCACGGGGTTTTCGCCTCAGGGCTCTGCACGCCGCGCCGGTCGTCGCATCACTCTGAAACCGGCGCCCTCCCTCAAGCGCTGCGAGCGCTCGCAATACGGCCGTAGCCGTGCGCTTCGACGACAATGAGCCCGCAGGTACCTCGCGCTCAAGGGTAACCAGCACGACTACACGTGGGACAAGGCATGGAGCTACCACCTCTCCGGTGGGATGCTGAACTTCGTCCCCGTCTACGGCGATGCCTTGCAGCGTGGAGCCGATGTGATCACCACTGCCTGGATCATGGACGAACAGCAGCATCAGGCGGACAAGCTGACCAGCGACAGCCAGGCGACCTTCCACCATCGCCAGAACCAGCTCAACGCCATTGCCAACCAGTGGTACGAGACCAACTCCCGCTGGGCCGACACCCACACCGACTACTCGCACGGACAGGGCATGTACGACCAGATCAACACATCGGCCAATAACGGCAATGCACAGGCCCGCGGCCTGGCGGGAGCTCAGTGACGACACCGAGGCGTATGGCGGCGGCCTTGTTGTGCGGTGCCGTCATGGCAGCGGCGGCGGGCTGCAGCACCCACGCCACCGTCCCCGCAGACTTCTGCAAGGTCTCTGTGTCGAAGGCGGCCTTGTCACCACTCATCCCGCACGACGGGTCGGTGAAGCAGACGTACACCGCCTTGGAGGCTCAGCCGGGTGCCGGCTGCACCCTGAGTGCCGACGGTCACCGGGTGCTGTACGTCGACATCATGCGGCAGGACCGGGCCCCGGACCCGGTGGACTGGAAGGCCGTGGGAGCACCGTACAAGTACGCCGTCGAGCGGGCCGTGTCCTTCCCGGGACATGCGGTGATCGGAAGCGACCACGCCGTGGTTCAGGCCACTTGCACCTCTCGGACGGCATACATGTCCTTCGCGGTCTATTTCTTCGGCGACCGCGTCGAGAACACCCCCACCGGCTACAAGAAACTCCAACGTTTCGTCAACGACTTCGTCCCTCGCGAAACCAAGAAGTTCCACTGCACCGATTAGGTGGCATGGGGCGAAGGCCGGCAGGACTATGCTGACGAGCAAGGAGAGAGATGGTCGTGAACGAGCGAAGCCAGGCGTCACCGTCATGCGGCAAACCGTGCGACGAGCAATGCCTGCGAGATGCCGACCGAATAGAAAAGTGGTCGAGTTGACCACTCACGGATCGCGGATCGAGTGGGGCTCGATCTGGAACGACCGTTACGGTGCTTACCGATTGCCGCCGTTTGGATGTCGCGTGGCTGTCCTCGGTGTCCGGCATCCTGGAGACTGAACTCCGCTCGATGGCATCGGGCGCGCCGCCGTTGGCTTCGCAGCTCGACAACCTAGCCCCCGCGCCGAGCGTGACGACGAGCCCCACGAGGAACGCGGCGCCCCCGGCTCGCCGCCGCCGCGCTTCCCGGGCTGGTTCCGCATCGGGCCGATCTCGCACTTGGTGTGCGTCCTCCCCCGGGACGTGCGCTAGGTCCGGTTGTCGGTGTCGGCGTAGCCCGCTGCCACGGATGATGTGCGTGAACATGTATCCCGTCGGCATCTTCATGGCCATGCCGCCAACGCCGTACTCGAAGGATGCGTACGGGAGTTGCGCCGATCGCTGTGGCATGCGCGCCGGCGGGTGCGGCGAGGGCAAGGGCTCCCGTCGCGGTCAGAGTCGTGGCGAGTGATCAAGACAGAAGCCGACTGACGTGCCGCACCTTCCGGAAGGGGCTCGGGGTGTGCGGCTAGGGTCTGCGTGGTGCCCGGGGTTCGGGCGTCTGCCGGCCTTCCGGGCTTGCCGGCGGTTTCAGCGGTCGCTCCCGTACCCCCTCCAGATGCCCCTCGAACACCTCCCGCGCCCGAGGCGTCAGCGTCCGAAGCGCCACCAGCGCGGTGATCGCCACGTCGCACAGTTCCGCCTGGACGTCCTCCCACGTGTGGGTGACGCCCTTGCGGGGGTTCTGGCCGGTGGCCCCGATCACCGCCTCCGCGACTTCGCCGACCTCTTCCGACAGCTTGAGAATGCGCAGGAGCAGACCCTCCTGACCTGCGTGCCTGCGGGTGGCCTCCAGGCGGGACCAGAGTTCGTCGACGGTCGGCCAGAGGGCCGGGGCGGCGGTGCCGGCGGTGTCCTGATCGGTCATGCCGGGCAGCTTCCCATGGCTCCGGCACCACGCCGTACCGGCTATCGGCTGCCGGCGACCTGCTACTCCTCGAACAACACCTCCTGCTCCCCCTCCGCCTTCGTCCGCAGCCGCTGGTTCCGCGCCCCGATCACCAGTGCCGTCGCCGCCGCCGTGACGCCCAGGGCCACCGGCACCATCCAGCCCCGGTCGAAAACATGGCCGAGGGCGTGGTCGAGGGAGAGGCGGCCGGGGCCCGTCACCGCGAGGCCCGTTGCCGCGAGGCCGAGGCTCGCCGCGTACTCGTAGCCGCCCTCCTGGGCGAAGAAGCCGTTGGGCATGTGGACCGTCGCCGCCCCGGCCATCGCGCCGGCTGCCGCCGCGCCCGCCGCCGGGGTCGCGAGGCCCAGGGCGAGGAGGGTGCCGCCGCCGGCCTCCGCCAAACCTGCCGCGGTGGCGCTCGCCTTCCCGGGCGCGTAGCCGACGGACTCCATGAACTGGCCCGTGCCCTCCAGGCCGTGCCCGCCGAACCAGCCGAACAGCTTCTGCGCGCCGTGCGCGGCCAGCACCCCGCCGGTCCCCAACCGGAGCAGCAGCAGGCCCAGGTCACGTCGGTCGAAACAGCTCACGGTGACTCCCAAGCGGAGAGGCGGAGAGGCGGAGAAGCTCGTGTGTCCACCGTCGCAGGTTTCACACCAGCGGGCCCGCTGTGGGTGGCGTTCGGGTGGCGGGTCCGGGGCAGTGGTGTGAGCCTTGCGCCATGACGATTCAGCCAGCCAAACTCAGCGATCCCGCCGTCCGGGCCTTCGTCAACGCCGTCAACTCCCACGACAGGGAGGGCTTCATGTCGCTGCTCGCCCCCGGCGCCACCATGGCCGACGACGGCTCCGACCGTGACCTCGCCGAGTGGATCGACCGGGAGATCTTCTCCTCCAACGGCCACATGGAGGTCGACAACGAGTCCTCCGGCGGCCGGGCCCTGATCGCCCGCTACCGCAACGACGCCTGGGGCGAGATGCGCACCAAGTGGACCTTCATCGTCGAGGACGACGGGCGGATCTCACGGTTCGAGACCGGGCAGGCGTAACAAGCTCCTGGGGCTTGCCTTCGTGTGTGCTTCAACTCCTAGCGTCCCTGGGCATGACGACGAAGCGAACTCTGGGACGCAGTGGGATCGAAGTCAGCCCGCTCGGCTTCGGCTGCTGGGCCGTCGGCGGGGAGTGGCAGTCCGCCGACGGGCAGCCGCTCGGGTGGGGGAAGGTGGACGACGAGGAGTCCGTGCGGGCGGTCCGCCGTGCGCTCGACCTCGGTGTCACCTTCTTCGACACCGCCGACGTCTACGGCACCGGACACAGCGAGACCGTCCTCGGCCGCGCCCTCGGCAAGCGGCGCGCCGATGTCGTGCTCGCCACCAAGTGGGGCAACGTCTTCGATCCGGACACCCGCACCCTCACCGGCGGCGACGACACCCCGGAGTACGCCCGGCGCGCCCTCACCGCCTCCCTGCGCCGCCTCGGTACCGACCACATCGATCTGTACCAGTTCCACCTGTCCGACGCCGACCCGGCGCGCGGCGCCGAACTGCGGGACCTGTGCGAGGAGTTGGTCGGGGAAAGGCTGATCCGCGCCTACGCGTGGAGCACCGACGACCCCGACCGCGCCGCCGTCTTCGCCGAGGGACCGCACTGCACGGCCGTACAGCATGCCCTCAACGTCCTGCAGGACGCGCCGCAACTCCTCGAGCTGTGCGAGCGGATGGGGCTTGCGAGCATCAACCGCAGTCCGCTGGCCATGGGGCTGCTGGCCGGGCGGCGGAGCGGGCCGCTGGAGGCGGGGGACATCCGGAGTCGGCCGCCGGCCTGGATGCAGGGGTACGACGGCGACGGGGCCGACGACGGCTGGGTGGCTCGTGTCGACGCCCTGCGGGACGTCCTCACCAGCGGCGGCCGTACCGTCGCCCAAGGTGCCCTGGCCTGGATCTGGGCCCGCAGTCCGCGCACCGTGCCCATCCCCGGCTTCCGGTCGGTCGCGCAGGCCGAGCAGAACGCGGGGGCCATCGAGAAGGGGCCGCTCACCGCCGGGCAACTGGCCGAGATCGACCGGGTCCTTGGCAGGTGAGCGACTCCGCCGCGGCCGGCTTCAGTAGCCGTAGCCGCTGTACTGCCGCTGCTCGGTCAGGGTGAGCTGCCCGGCCTCGATGGTGGCCAGGCGCGGGGCGCGGCGGGCGATGGAGGAGTCGTGGGTGACCAGGACGAAGGTCAGGCCGTGCTCCCGCCACAGGCCCTCCAGCAGGGCCATGATGTCGTCGCGGGTGCCCTCGTCGAGGTTGCCGGTGGGTTCGTCGGCCAGCAGCACCTTGGGGTCCTTCACCAGCGCGCGGGCGATCGCGACCCGCTGCTGCTGCCCGCCGGACATCTCCGAGGGGACGTGGGTCAGGCGTTCGCCGAGGCCGACCGAGCGCAGGGCCTCCGCCGCCCGTTCGCGGCGCTCGGCGGGCTTGACGCCGAGCGGGACCAGGGCCGTCTCGACGTTCTCCTGGGCGGTGAGCGTCGGAATCAGGTTGAAGGACTGGAAGATGATGCCGATCCTCTCGGCGCGCAGCCGGGTCAGCCGGGCCTCGCCGATGGTCGCCAGGTCGACGCCGTCCAGTTCCACGCTGCCGGAGGACGGGCGGTCCAGGCCGCCGATCATCTGCAGCAGGGTGGACTTGCCGCCGCCCGTCGGGCCCTGGATGACGATTTGGTCGCCGTCGGCGATGGTGAGGTCGATGCCGTGCAGCGCGTCCACCGTCTCCTTGCCCCGCGTGTAGCGCTTGGTGACGCCGGTGAGTCTGTACATGGGTGCTCCAAGGTGAGGAAGGCAGGGGTGGGGAGTTACGCGACGCTGCGCAGGGCGTCGGCCGGGCGCATCCGGGAGGCGCGCCAGCCGCCCATGGCGCCGGCGATCAGGCCGCCGGCCACCGCCAGGCCGACGGCGAGCGCGATGGTCGTCGGGGAGACGGGCGCGGAGAGCGCGATCTCCAGGGTGTTCTTCGCCGACTGCTGCCCGGGACCGCCGCCGGGACCGCCGGCCGGGCCGCCGCCCGTCCCGCCGCCCGTGCCGCCGAGCTGCGCGGTGAGCTTCGGGCTGACCGCCGTGACGGTGTAGGCGGCCGCGAGACCGAGGGCGATGCCGAGGCCGCCGCCGATCAGGCCGTTGACGACGGACTCGCCGACCACCTGCCGGGTCACCCTGCGGCTCGGCCGGCCGAGCGCCTTCAGCGTGCCGAACTCGCGCACCCGCCGGGAGACGGCGGCGGAGGTGAGCAGCGCGGCCACCAGGAACGCGGCGGCGAGCACGGCGACGGACAGCCACTTGCCGACGCTGGTGGCGAGGTCGGAGGCGGTGGACAGGGAGCCGGAGACCGTGGCGGCGAGGTCGGAGGAGGTGGTGACCGTCGTACCGGAGATGTTCGCCTGGATGCGCTTCTTCACCGCCGCGATCTGCTTCGAGTCGGCCGCCTTGACGTAGATCGTGGTGACCTCGTTCTTGGCGTCGCCGAGCGACTGGGCCTGCTTCAGCGGCAGATAGACGTCGGTGGTGGACTCGCCGCTGTCGGGCGTCGCGATGCCGGTGACGGTGTAGGTGGTGCCGGAGATCTTGAAGGTCGAGCCGACCTTGTACTTCTTCTCCTAGGCGTACGACTTGGCGACCACCGCGACCTTCGCGTCCGTCTGCGCCGAGGTGAAGGTCTTCCCGGAGGTGATCTCCATCGTGGCCGGCGGGCCGAGGGCCTGGTTCGTGACGTCGACACCGGCGACGGAGTAGCTGTTGACGTTGAAGCCGGCGTCGCCGCCCTGCACCTGCGGCCGGCCACCGCCGCTTCCACCGGGCCCGCCCTGCTGCCCGCCGCTGCCGGACGACTGGGCCTTGCCCTGGGTGAAGGAGCCGTCGACCTTGGTCACGTTCAGGGACAGGGCCCCGACCGCCGAGGCCACGCCCTGCTGCGCGGCGACCCGCTGGACCAGCGAGGACTTCAGGGCCTGGCCACCCTGCGTCATCACCCGGTCCGAGCTCTGGCTGGTCTTGCTGCTCGACTTCGCGTCGAACTGGAATCGCGGCCCCTGCGAGCTGCCCGCCGTGGGCGCCGACCGGGCCTTGGTGACGGTCATGTCGGTGCCGAGGCCGTAGAGCGATTTCAGGACCTTGTCCTGCGCCTGCGTCATGCCGGCCGACACCGAGTTGACGGTGATGACCAGCGCGATACCGAGCGCCAGACCCATCGCGATGACCAGAGCGGCCTTCCTGCGGCGGCTCAGCTCGCGCTTGAGACAGATGCCAAACATCCCGTTCCTCGAAGGTCCTTGGCGCCCGCCGTGGGCGCGGCCACAAGTTAGGGAGGAACCTTTGAGCCACCCTGGGCGAGGGGTGTGCAAGGGCTGAGAAAACCGGGTGACTCATCGGATTTTCATAACGTGGCAAATTCCACGGCCGTGACGGGCCCGCGCTGCCGAATCCGCTGCTGGGCGCGGTGTACCGTCCCCGAGTGCGCGAATGTTCCCGGCTCAGCCGACGTGCCGTCCTCGGACTGACGGCCGCCGCCCTTCCCCTGTCCGCGACCACCCCGGCCTCCGCCGCGACCGTGATCGGCGGCGAGCAACTGGCCCGTACGGGCGTCCAGGTACGCGGAGCCTCCGGACTGCCCGAGAAGCTCTCCGCCCTCTCCTGGTTGATCGCCGACTGCGCGAGCGGCGAGGTTCTCGCCGCGTTCAACGCGCACCGGCGGCTCCCGCCCGCGTCCACGCTGAAGATGCTGTTCGCGGACACCGTGCTGAAGAAGTTCGACCGCACCGAGCGGTACACGGTGCAGGACTCCGACCTGGCCGACGTCCCGGCCGGCTCCAGCCTGGTCGGCATCAAGCCCGGCATCACCTACAGCGTCGAGCAGTTGTGGCAGGGCGTGTTCCTGCGCTCCGGCAACGACGCCGTGCACGTGCTCGCCCACATGAACGGCGGCATCGCCAGGACGGTCGCCGAGATGCAGGCCAGGGCGGAGGACCTGCAGGCCCTGGACACCCATGTGGTCAGCCCCGACGGCTTCGACCACCCGGGCCAGATCTCCTCGGCGTACGACCTCACGCTGTTCGCCCGTCACGGTCTGAAGGACGCCGACTTCCGCGGCTACTGCGGCACGCGGACCGCGGACTTCCCGGCGGGCGGCAAGAAGACCTTCCAGATCCAGAACACCGACCGCCTGCTGACCGGGGCGTGGGGACTGAGGACGTACGACGGCCTGATCGGCGTCAAGAACGGTTACACCAGCCACGCCGGCAACACCTTCACCGGTGCGGCCACCCGGGGCGGCCGCACCCTGCTGGTGACGGTCATGCATCCCGCCGAGGGCAGCAACGCCGTCTACGAGCAGACCGCCGCGCTGCTCGACTGGGGCTTCGGGCGCGGGCGTTCGGCGCGGGCCGTGGGCGCGCTGGTCGATCCGCTCAGCGAGGGCGGGGCGAAGGCGAGTGCGGCGCCCGTGCGGAACGCGGCACAGGCGGCGGCCGGCGCGCCCTCCTCGGGCTCCGGCGGCCCGTCCGCCGGACGGCTGGTGGAGGGCGCGGCCGGTACGGCGCTGCTGCTGGCGGCGGCCGGGGCGATGGTGGTCAAGCGGCGGCGCAGGGCGGTCTCGGCGGCCCAAGTGTCCGAGGAGGCCGAGAGGTCCAAGGGGGCCGAGAGGTCCGACGGGGCCGTGGGCGACCCGGAGCCCGGGGGCCGGCACCGGCGCTGAACAGTGCGACGGCCGTTCCACCGACCGGCGTGCACCTCGCGTCCCGTCGCGAGGTCCACCCCCAACTCCGGCCCGGTGGAACGGCCGTCGCATCCCCCCTTGGCGATGGCTGCGGAATCCACGTGCTCCAACTGTGAAGCTCTCGTGAAGGAAAGTTGAGCATATAGGCTCGACATGCCGCAATACCGCGGATGTTCGAATTCCGTTTGCGGTGGTGGGTTCAGCCCCGCCCGATGTACGGCATCGCCGTCGCCAGCACCGTCGTGAACTGCACGTTCGCCTCCAGCGGCAGCTCGGCCATGTGCCGCACGGTCCGCGCCACGTCGGCCACGTCCATCACCGGCTCCGGGACCATCTCGCCGTTCGCCTGCAGCGCGCCGGTCTGCATCCGGGCCGTCATGTCGGTCGCCGCGTTGCCGATGTCGATCTGCCCGACGGCGATGCGGTACGGCCGTCCGTCCAGCGACAGGGACTTGGTGAGGCCGGTCAGCGCGTGCTTGGTCGCCGTGTAGGCGACGGAGAGCGGACGGGGTGTATGGGCGGAAATGGACCCGTTGTTGATGATCCGGCCGCCCTGCGGATCCTGCTCCTTCATCCGCCGGTACGCCGCCTGGGCGCACAGGAACGCCCCGTTGAGGTTGGTGTCCACCACGTGCCGCCAGGCGTCGTACGACAGCTCCTCGACCGGCACCCCGCCGGGCCCGAAGGTCCCCGCGTTGTTGAACAGCAGGTCCACCCGCCCGAACCGGTCCACCGTGGCCGTGAACAGCGCGTCCACGTCCTCGGGCCGGGACACGTCGGTGCGTACCGCGAGGGGGGCGCCCTCCGGCACCAGCGCCGCGGTCTCCGCCAGCGTCTCGGTGCGCCGGCCGGCCAGCGCCACCGACCAGCCGGCCCGCAGCAGCTCCACGGCGACGGCCCGCCCGATGCCGGACCCGGCACCGGTCACCACCGCGATCTTCGATTCCCTGTCAGTCATGGCACCGCAGCGTAGGCGGCAAGTCCGCCATGCGGAATACCGTGTCCGTCATGCGGTTACCGGGGAATGGCGGCCACCTCACGACGGCGGCCGGGTGCCCACCGCCGCGGACGACGGCCACCGCGCGACGGCCCGTCGGCCGGGTGGGCGGCGACGTGCACGACATCGATGTCCGGGTCCGTCGCCGACGACTCCCCGTCGCCGCACGCCCGCGCCGCCCCGCCCCCCAGGCTCGGCTGTGCTCACGCCGGGGGGACCCCGATGGCGCACGCCTCCGCCGACTCCGGCCGCCGCGAGGCCACCGCCGCGATCCCGCCCGTCGCGAGAATCCCCCGGCGCACGTTCTGCTCCACCCTCGCCCCACCCATCGGTCATGTGTGCCCCGGCAGTGTGTACGAGCTGAGAGCATGGGTGCCGGTCGTTTTCGGCAGGCGGCCGTTTCACCAAGGCGGCCGTTTCACCAAAGGGAGGGGACAGATGCCCGAGCGCGCGGCGGCACCGACACCGGACACCCACCGGTCGCCCACCCCGGCCCGGACATCCGCCGCCACCCGCCGCACCGGCCTGCTCGTCACCCTCGTCCTCGGCGGCCTCACCGCGACACCCCCGCTCGCCATGGACATGTACCTCCCGTCCCTGCCGGCGGTCACCGGATCCCTGCACGCGCCCGCCGCCACCGTCCAGCTCACCCTCACCGCCTGCCTGCTGGGCATGGCCCTCGGGCAGCTGGTCGTCGGCCCGATGAGCGACCGCTGGGGCCGCCGCCGTCCGCTGCTCGCCGGACTCGCCGTCTACCTCCTCGCCACCGCCCTGTGCGCCCTCGCGCCGAACGTCGAGACGCTGGTCGCCTTCCGCCTCGCCCAGGGCCTCGCGGGCGCCGCCGGGATCGTCATCGCGCGGGCCGTCGTACGCGACCTGTACGACGGCGTGGCCATGGCCCGCTTCTTCTCCACCCTGATGCTGATCTCCGGGGTCGCTCCGGTCGTGGCGCCGCTGATCGGCGGGCAGATCCTGCGGGTGACGGACTGGCGGGGCGTGTTCGTCGTCCTCACGGCCGTCGGCGTGCTGCTGGCCGCGCTCGTCTGGCTGCGGCTGCCCGAGACCCTGCCGCCCGCGGAACGGCACGACGGGGGAGTCGGGGCGGCCCTGCGTGCGATGCGCGGCCTGCTCGCCGACCTGCCCTTCACGGGCTACATGCTGGCCGGCGGTTTCGCCTTCGCCGCGCTGTTCGCGTACATATCCGCCTCCCCATACGTCGTCCAGGAGATCTACGGCGCCTCCCCGCAGACCTTCAGCCTGCTGTTCGGCCTCAACTCGGTCGGACTGGTGGCCGCCGGGCAGGTCAACGGCAGGCTGCTGGTCGGCCGGGTCGCCCTGGAGAAGGTGCTGGCCTGCGGTCTTACGGTGATCGTGCTCGCCGCGGCCGCCCTGCTGCTGATGTCCACCGGCGTCCTCGGCGAGGTCGGTCTGCCGCCGATCGCAGCCGCGTTGTTCGTCCTCATGTCCGCCATGGGCATCACACTCCCCAACGCCCAGTCCCTCGCCCTGCTGCGCACCCGGCACGCCGCCGGCTCCGCCTCCGCCCTGCTCGGCACCTCCTCCTTCCTCGTCGGAGCGGTGGCCTCACCACTCGTCGGCGTCGCCGGAGAGCACACCGCCGTACCCATGGCGGTGGTCCAACTGGCGGGAGCACTGGTCGCGGCGGCCTGCTTCATGGGAATGTGCCGTCCCTGGAACACGTGTGGGAACACTCGTGCGGGGTCGGAGGGAGACGAGAACTGAGCGCACCGAGACTGCGCGTCGACACACCGGAACGGGCCGGGCTCGACCCTGCCGAACTCGGGCACCTGGTCGGCGAGGTGCACGCCCTCACCGCCGGAGACCGCCCCTGGGCGGCCGGCGCCGTCGTGCTGGCCGGACGCGGACCCGTGATCGCCGTGGCCGAGGCCACGGGCTGGGCCGTCCGCTACTCCGGCTACGATCCCGAGACCGACAACGGTGTCGAACTGCCGCCGACCGCACGGGTCCTGGCCACCGTCGACACCCCCTTCGACCTGGCCTCCCTCACCAAGCTGTTCACCTCCGTCGCCGCCGTGCAGCAGATCGAGCGCGGCACCCTCGGCATGAACGCCCGGGTCGGCGACTACCTGCCCGACTTCCACGCCGCGGCCGCCCACGGCATCACCGTGCGGCAGCTGCTCACCCACACCTCCGGGCTGCGCGCCGAGCTGCCGCTGTACGACTGCCCGGACGACGCCACCCGGCTCGCCCTGCTGCGCGCCGAGGCCCCGACCGGCGAGCCCGGCCGGTACCTGTACTCCGACCTGAACATGCTCCTGCTCCAGTCCGTGCTGGAACGCATCACCGGCCGTGGCCTCGACGTCCTCGTCCAGGACGGCATCGCCCGCCCGCTCGGCATGACGGCGACCGGCTTCGGGCCGTGCCCCGGCGCGGCCGCCACCGAGGACCAGCGGCGGCCCTGGGCCAAGGCGGACCGCGGGATGCTGCGAGGAGTGGTCCACGACGAGAACGCCTGGGCGCTGGGCGGGGTCGCCGGACATGCCGGGCTCTTCTCCACCGCCCGCGACCTGGCCGTCTTCTGCCGCGCCCTGCTCGCCGGCGGCTCCTACGGCCCCGCACGCATCCTCGGCCCCGACTTCGTCGAGCTGCTGCTCACCCCGCCGGGGCTGGGCTTCGCCGTCGACCAGCCGTGGTTCATGGGCGAACTCGCGGGCCACGGGGCGGCGGGACACACGGGCTTCACGGGTACGTCGCTCGTCCTCGACCCGAGGACGGACACGTTCCTGATCCTGCTGGCCAACACGGTGCATCCGCGGCGCAGGCCCGCGGACAGCGGGCCGAGGGCGAGACTGGCGACCCGTCTGGCGAGGGCGGTGGTCTGAGTCCGGCCCTCCGGCCGACGGTTCCGGGTCGGCTGGGAAACGGGGGTCTGGGGGCGGAGCCCCCGGCAGGGTCCGCGCCGGTGCAGGGCGCCATAGAATCTCCGGGTGAACGCCCCCGTACCACCGGCGGAAGCCCTCCGCAGAAGCCTCGCCGACCTGCTCGACGGACTCCCGCCCACCCAAGCCGCGGGCGCCGTCGACAGGCTCATCGCCAACTACCGGGGCGACACCCCCACCCACGCCCCGATCCTCCGCGACCGCGCCGACGTGGCCGCCTACGCCGCCTACCGCATGCCCGCCACCTTCGAAGCGGTCCACTCGGCGCTGGAGGCGTTCGCACAGGCCGCCCCCGGCTGGACGCCCGGCAGCCATGTCGACGTCGGCGGCGGCACCGGCGCCGCCACCTGGGCCGTCACCGCGACCTGGCCCGGCGAGCGCAGCGTCACCGTGCTGGACTGGGCCGAGCCCGCCCTCGCCCTCGGCCGGGAGATCGCCGCCGCCAACCCGGTCCTGCGCGGCGCCCGCTGGCAGCGCGCCCGGATCGGCGCCGACCTCGCCCTGGACGCCACCGACCTCGTCACGGTGTCGTACGTCCTCAACGAGCTCTCCGAGCCCGACCGCGCCGCCCTCGTCGACGCCGCCGCGTCCGCCGCGCAGGCCGTGGTGATCGTGGAGGCCGGCACCCCGGCCGGCTACGCCCGCGTCATCGAGGCCCGCGACCGGCTGATCCGCGCCGGACTGCACGTCGTCGCCCCCTGTCCGCACAGCGCCGCCTGCCCCATCGAGCCCGGCCGGGACTGGTGCCACTTCTCCGCCCGGGTCGCCCGCTCCTCGCTGCACCGCCAGGTCAAGGGCGGCACCCTGCCCTACGAGGACGAGAAGTTCTCGTACGTCGCCGCCACCCGCCTGGCCGCCGTGCCGGCCCCCTCCCGCGTGGTCCGGCGCCCGCAGATCCGCAAGGGCCAGGTGCTGCTGGACCTGTGCGAGGCCGGCGAACGGCTGGCCCGTACGACGGTCACCAAACGCCACGGCCATCTGTACAAGGCGGCCCGGGACGCCGAGTGGGGAGACCCGTGGCCGCCGGAGGACTCGCCCGAGGAGCCGTCCGCGTAGCCGCCGCGGCTTGTTAGCGTCGCCCCATGGTCAACAAGCCGGCTCCCGACGCCACCCGCCGCAGCGAGAAGTCCCGCAGAGCGATCTACGCCGCCGCCCTCGCCCTGGTCGGCGAGGTCGGCTACCCGAAGACCACCGTCGAGGCGATCGCCGCGCGGGCCGGGGTGGGCAAGCAGACGATCTACCGCTGGTGGTCGTCCAAGGCGGACGTCCTGCTGGAGGCGTTCCTCGACCTCTCCACGCAGGCGGCCGAGGAAGCGGGGCAGGTGCCGTACACCATCCCGGACACCGGCGACCTCGCCGCCGACCTCAAGGCGGTGCTGCGGATCACGGTGGACCAGATGCTCGACCCGCGCTTCGAGGTACCGGCCCGGGCCCTGGCCGCCGAGGGCCTGGTCAACGAGCCGCTCGGCCGCGAGGTCGTCGCGGGCCTCCTCGAACCCCAGCTCCAGCTGTACGTCCACCGGCTGCGCGCCGCGCAGGACGCCGGCGCGGTACGGGCCGACGTCGACCCCCGCATCGCCCTGGAACTGTTCGTCTCGCCGCTCGCGCAACGCTGGCTGCAACGGACCGGGCCGATCTCCCACGACTACACGGACACGCTGGTCGACTACGCCCTGCACGGAATCGGAACCCCAGACACCCCCAAGCGCACGAAGATGGGACGATAAGGCACACTGTCCGCACACCAGCGAGGCGACGACCAGACTGAGGGGATAGATGAGCGCGACGTTCGGCGGCCGGTCCGGCCGGCAGGGCAAACTCTCCCAGTGGCTGCTTGGACGCCGACCGAAGGAAGCCGCCGACGACGGCGGCCGTGAGGCCCTGCTGCTGGGCGCCGCCGCGGCGGGCCTGCCGCTCGCCCCCGCCGCGCACCCCGCCCCCGGCTACGGCTGCTCCTGCGACCGCGTCGGCTGTCCCACCCCGGCCCGGCACCCGGTGTCGTTCGCCTGGCAGACGCAGTCCACCACCGACCGCGCCCAGATCGAACGCTGGGCCCGGCACCAGCCGCAGGCCAACTTCATCACCGCGACCGGCATGACGCACGACGTCCTGGACGTGCCCCTGGAGGCCGGCCGGGAGGCGCTGGAGCGGCTGCTCGGCTCCGGCGTCGAGGTGGGGCCCGTCGCCGAGAGCGACGACGGCCGCATGCTGTTCTTCACCCTCACCCGCGGCACCCCCGAGGACGAGGACGAGTGGTGGCCGTGCGAGCTGGACTGCCGCCCCGAGACCATGGACGAGCATCCGGGCCTGCGCTGGCACTGCCGGGGGTCGTACGTCCTCGTACCGCCCGCCCGGCTCCCCGGTGACGATCAGCAGGTGCGCTGGGTGCGGGGGCCGGAGCATGCGCTGCCGGATCCGTTGAGCCTGCTGGAAGCGCTCACCGATGCCTGTGCGCGGCATGCGGGCGCCGACCGTGCGCCCTGGCCGCTGCGGCATTAGCCAGCGCGTTTCACTCGCCCTGCGCCGATGTGAGACCCGGCACCCGCCCCAGCACCGAAACCTTGCCGCTCCCCGCCGGGTCCAAGGCCACCTCTGCGGACATGAACTGCAGCGTCAGGGACTGTTTCACCTCGCCCGTCGTCAGTGCCTGTACGTCCTTGTTCGTGACCGGCACGGTGGTTCCGGTGGCGGCGGTCTGCTTCTCGTAGTGGTGGGTGGTGAAGAACACCAGCGCCCCGCCGTCCGCCGTGCGCAGCGCCAGCGGCGCGTAGGTCCCGTTCGTCAGCGGGCCGTCGATGAACTGGGTGACCAGGCCCGGCTTGCGGGCCCGCTTGGCCCGGTCGGCGCGTTCGACGCTGGTGTACCTGCCGTCGGCGAAGTCCTGGCCGCCCTTCTTCAGGTACGTCGCGTACTCCTGGCTCAGCTTCCCGGGCGCGACGGCGAGCTGCCGGGAGCCGGCCGGTACCGCCTCGGCCCAGCCGTCCTTGTCCGTCTTGAACGCCGGTACCGAGCCCGGCGCCACGAGGGTGACGTACGCCACCCGCCAGCGCTCGCCGAGGTCGCCCCGGGTGAACACCATCAGCCAGCGCAGGTCGCCGGTCTTGTTGCCCTTCGCATCGGCGACGAACCAGCGCGGCCAGCCGGCCTTCTCGGGGATCGTGACCTTCACGTCCGACAGCTTCAGCGGCAAGTGGTTCGGGTTGCCGGAGGGGCTGTTGGCGTGCCCGGCCTTCAGCCGCGCGGCGGTGATGTCGCCGAACGGGCCGGTGAGGTAGGGCGCGTCCAGGGAGTTGTCGTAGGCCTTGTCGGCCTTGTTGTACGCGGTCGTGAACGCGTTGAGCGCCTTGGCGGCCTCGGCGCGGGTGGCGGCGGGGAGCACCTCGCGCTCCCCGTGCACCACCACGCATCCGCTCACCGTCAGCGACAAAGCGGTCAACGAGGCCGCTATGAGTGCGTTACGGTCACGCCTGCGGAGCCTGCGCGGGTTGCGATCCCTGCTCATCGGGTCCCTTCACCTTCCCCTTTCCGGAGGCGAACCCTACCGGGGCGAGGAAGATCGCGAGTGCCGGGATCAGGTACAGCAGCCACACCGTGACCTGGAGGGCGGTCGGGTCGGGCTGGAAGCTGAACACCCCCTTCAGCAGCGTGCCGTACCAGCTGTCCGGCGGGACGGTGTCGCTGATGTCGAAGGCCAGGTGGGTCAGGCCGGGCAGCCAGTTCGCCTCCTGCAGGTCGTGGAAGCCGTAGGCGAGGACGCCCGCCGCGACCACGACCAGCATGCCGCCGGTCCAGGTGAAGAACTTGGCCAGGTTGATCCTCAGAGCGCCCGGTAGAACAGCCACCCGAGGAGCACGGCGGTGGCGAGGCCCAGCGCCACGCCGATCAGGGGTGCGGGGTGCCGTCGGACGCCGCGTGCACCGACGCCCACACGAACAGCGCGGTCTCCAGGCCCTCCCGGCCGACGGCGAGGAAGGCGGTGGCGACCAGCGCGCCGTTTCCCATGGCGAGGGCCGCGTCCAGCCTGCCGTGCAGCTCCGACCGCAGGTGCCGGGCGGTGCGCCGCATCCAGCACACCATCCACGTCACCAGGCCGACGGCGACCACCGACAGCGAGCCGCCGAGTGCCTCCTGCGCCTCGAACGTCAGCTCCTGGGAGCCGAATTCGAGGGCGCAGCCGAAGCCCATCGCGATGGCGATCGCGATGCCGATGCCGATCCAGATCGGCTGCAGGGCGTCCCGGCGGCCGGTCTTGACGAGGTAGGCGATCAGGATGCAGACGACGAGCGACGTCTCCAGACCCTCGCGCAGGCCGATCGGTGGCGATGCCGGCCTGGTGGGCGCCGTGGAACTCCACCGGGCCGCCCGCGTCGTCGGCGGCCGGGTCGATGTCGTCGCCCGCCCTCGCCATCGCCACCGCGCCCCCGGGGTGGGAGGGTGACCGCCATGGGGAGCGTGCGCAGGGAACTGGTGGCGGACGAGGGCGTTGTGCTGGACGTGCGGGACCGGCCGGGCCCGCCCCCTTTGCGGTTCGAGGTGGCCGACGGCGGCCGGATGGTGCTGCGGCAGGGCGACCGGATCGTGCTGCTCGGCCGCGTGGAGGCGTGGAACCAGGGGGTGCACCTGCACCGGTACGAGGGCTGCCGCCCGCCCCTGACGCCGATTCGCTCGGCGGCGATGCGAGGTTCCGTCAACTGGGTGCACGCGTACGCGCGGTGGCTGGACGAGGCGGAGGAAGGCCCCCTGCACGACTCGCGCTGGCACCTGCGGGTGCGCAACGAGTTCCCGCCGTACGTCTGGCACGCGGAGGACTTCGTCCGGGACTGGCCCGCCTGCCATCTCGACTGGTCCGCCAAGGGCTGGCACGGTGTCGTACCCCTGCGCCCGCTCTCGCCGCCGGACGCCGGGCGGGTGAAGGCCTACCGCAAGCACGCCCGTGACGGCACTCTGGCGCCGGTTCTGCTGTGGTGGGTCACCGCCCTCGACGGCTGGCTGCTCCTGGACGGACACGACCGGGCGGTCGCGGCGCTCGCGGAGGGGCGGACCCCGCCCTGCGTGGTGCTGACCCGCCTGCCGGACGACGAGGACTGGCGCCGGACGGCCGAGGAGGTGACCGACGGGCACGAGACCAGGCTGGCGCGGCTCGCCGGCCGTCCCGACACCCCCGGCGCCGAGCGGCAGCGGGAGGCCATGCTGCGGGCCTACGGTGACACCCTGTCCTCGCTGCCCCTCGAAACGGCCCGCACCTACTCCTGGCCCCTGACCGGCGGCGCCCCCGCCTGGGACGCGCTCGCGGCCGCCGCGATGTTTCAATTCCCCCGTGACTGACTACGACGTACTCCGCGTCTTCTGCGGACCGAACGGCGGCTACGGCAACGAGCTCGGCGTCGTCCGCGACGGTTCGGGGCTGCCCGAGCGGAGCGACCGGCAGGAGCTGGCGGCCAAACTCGGCTTCAGCGAGACCGTGTTCGTGGACGACCCCGAGCGCGGTGTGATCGACATCTACACGCCCACCCTGCGCCTGCCCTTCGCCGGTCACCCCTGCGTCGGCACCGCCTGGCTGCTCGACGTGCCCGAACTGGTCACGCCCGCCGGCGTCGTCGGTGCCCGGCTGGACGGCGAGTTCAGCTGGATCGAGGCGCGCGCGGAGTGGGTGCCGCCGCGCACCCTGCGCCAGTACGGCACGGCGGCCGAGGTCGACGCCCTCGACGTGCCCCCGCCCGGCGCGTGGGTGTACGCCTGGGCCTGGGAGGACGAGGCGGCCGGCCGGATCCGCGCCCGCGCCTTCCCCGGCCGCGACGACGGCATCGACGAGGACGAGGCCACCGGCGCCGCCGCCCTGCTGCTCACGGACCAACTGGGCCGCGCCCTGAACATCACCCAGGGCAAGGGCTCCCAGATCCTGACCGCACCCCAGCCGGAGGGGTGGGTGGAGGTCGGGGGCCGGGTGTTCCTGGAGCGCTAGTCGCCCCGAGTGTCAGGCGCTCAGCGGGAACTCGTCCCCGAGCGCCCTGAACACCGCGGTGTTCAGGGCGAAAGCCTGCTTGCACTCACCGACGACCCGCTGCTTCTCCAGGTCGTCCACCCGTATCCCGTCCAGCAGCTGCCGGTAACTCCGCTTGAACGCAGCCGGGTTGGGGACGCCTTCGAAGACGTAGAAGCGGACCCCGTCGCCTTTCCGCCTGAACCCCCAGGTCTTCTCCGCCCGGTCGCGGATGATCTGGCCGCCGGACAGGTCGCCCAGGTAGCGGGTGTAGTGGTGGGCGACATAGCCGCCGGGCCAGCGCTCGGCGCACTCGCTGACCCGGGCCGCGTACTCCCGCGTGGCGGGCAGGGCACTCAGGCCCGTCCGCCACCCCGGCCCCCGCAGATGCGCCAGGTCCCGCTCCAGCGCGGCCAGCCGGAACAGCTCGGGCCGGACGAACGGCCCCGCCACCGGATTCGCCGCCAGCCGCCCGGTGCCGCGCTCCAGTGCCTCGTACACGAACCACAGTTGCTCGGTGTAGCGCGCGTAGGCGGCCACGCCCAGCCGGCCGCCGAGCAGGTCGCTCATGAACGCCGACGTCTCCGCCTCCACGTGTGCCTCGTGGGACGCGGCGCGGATGAGGGTCGAGAAGGAGTCCATGAGGCCGTCCCATCTTGCCGACATCCTGTCGGTAAAAGTCTACAGGAGAAAGCCCGCCCTCGCAGAGGGCGGGCCGTGCGGTCGTGGCAGAAGCGAACGCGGCGCTACGGCAGGGTCAGGATGTCCGCGCCGGTCTCCGTCACCACCAGCGTGTGCTCGAACTGGGCCGTCCGCCTGCGGTCCTTCGTCACGACCGTCCAGCCGTCGTCCCACATGTCGTACTCGTGGGTGCCCAGCGTCAGCATCGGCTCGATCGTGAACGTCATGCCCTGCTGCATGACCGTCGTCGCGTGCGGGCTGTCGTAGTGCGGGATGATCAGGCCCGAGTGGAACGAGGAGCTGATGCCGTGGCCGGTGAAGTCGCGGACGACTCCGTAGCCGAAACGCTTGGCGTAGGACTCGATGACCCGGCCGATGACATTGATCTGCCGGCCCGGCCTGACCGACTTGATCGCGCGGTTCAGGGCCTCCCGGGTTCGCTCCACCAGCAGCCGGGACTCCTCGTCCACCTCCCCGACCAGGTAGGTGGCGTTGTTGTCGCCGTGCACCCCGCCGATGTACGCCGTCACGTCCAGGTTGACGATGTCGCCGTCCCTGAGGACCGTCGAGTCCGGGATGCCGTGGCAGATCACCTCGTTGACCGAGGTGCACAGCGACTTCGGGAAGCCGCGGTAGCCGAGCGTGGAGGGGTAGGCGCCGTGGTCGCACATGTACTCGTGGGCGACCTTGTCCAGCTGGTCCGTGGTGATCCCCGGCGCGATGATCCTCGCGGCCTCCTCCATCGCCTGCGCGGCGATACGGCCGGCGATCCGCATCGCCTCGATGGTCTCCGGACTCTGCACCTCCGGACCGGTGTACGGCGCCGGCGCGGGCTTGCCGACGTACTCGGGGCGGCGGATGTTTCCGGGGACAGAACGGGTGGGGGACAGCTCCCCCGGTACGAGAAGCGACTGGCCAGACATGGCAGCGAGTCTATCGAGCGGAGTTGGGGGATCATGTCGTTGGCGAGAGGAGCTGTTCATGCCCCTGTTCAAGAAGCGCACCGTCGGCAAGCCGGGCGAGTGGTACTACTGCCTGGAGCACAAGAAGGTCGAGGAGGGCCCGGAGTGCCCGGGCAAGGACCGCTTCGGGCCGTACGCCTCGCCGGAGGAGGCCCGGCACGCGATGGAGACCGCCGCCGAGCGCAACCTCCAGTGGGAGAACGACCCGCGCTGGCACGACGCGCCGGCCGGCGGGAGCGGCGAGGAGGAGGACTGATCAGGCCTGTACGGCCGTGCGCTGCTCGCGCATCCGTACCGCGTGCTCGTTGGTGCGGGCGTCGTACGTCATGAGCCCCGGCAGGCACAGCGCGAGCAGTCCCATGGCACCGGCGCAGGCCAGCCCGCCGGAGACGACGGAGCTCCGTACGCCCGCCCAGGCTGCCAAGCCGCCCGCCCGGACCTGACCGAGCTGCGGGCCGACCGAGTAGGACAGCAGCTCGATCCCGGCGAGCCGGCCGCGCAGCTCGTCCGGGATCGTCTGGTTCCACATGGCCGACCGGAAGAGCCCGCTGACCATGTCGAAGCCGCCGCCGACGGTCAGGAGGACGAGGACCAGCCACACGTTCCCGCACACCCCGGCCGCCGCGACCGCCAGACCCCAGCCGCTGGCCGACAGCAGCACCATCAGTCCGTGCCGGTGGATCCGGGAGGCCCAGCCACTGGTCAGGCTCACCAGCAGCGCGCCGGCCGGGACTGCGGCGTACATCAGGCCGAGCGCCCAGTCGGCGTGCAGCTCGTCGGCGAGGAACGGCAGCACCGCGAACGGCATGGCCAGGAACATCGCCGCGAGGTCGACGGCGTAGGTGCCGAGGAGTTCCTTGCGGTTCCAGGCGTACCGGGCGCCTTCCAGGACGGCGTTCAGGGAGGGCTTCGAGGCCTCGTGGGAGGCGGGGGAGGGGGCGATCCGGATGATGTACGCCAGCGAGACGACGAAGGTCAGCAGGTCGGCGGCGTACGCCCAGCCGAGGCCCGCGTAGGCGACGACCACGCCCGCGAGGGCCGGGCCCGCGACGCCGCCGACGGTCCAGCGCAGGGAGTTCAGCGAGGCCGCGGCGGGCATGTCGTCGTGGGCGACGATCCGGGGCCACAGGGAGTCCAGGGCCGGGCGCTGCACGGAGACCAGGGCGGAGGAGAGGGCGGCGACCGCGTACAGCGGCCAGAGCGCGGGGTGCGGGGCCAGGGCGTTGAGCAGCAGGACAGCACTCAGCACGCCCTGCCCGGCCTCCGTCCGCACGATGAGCTTCCGCTTGTCGAGCGCGTCGGCGAGGGCACCGCCGTACAGACCGCAGAGAATGAGCGGCAGCAGCTCCACGGCACCGATCGCGCCCACCGCCGCGGTCGACTCCGTCAGGTCCTTCAGCTGGACCGGGAGCGCGACGAAGGTGAGAAAGCTGCCGAAGTTGCTGATCAGCCCCGACTTCCAGAGCCGGCGAAAGTCGGCGGAGGTCTTCCAGGGGGCGAGGTCGGGGAGCAGGGCGCGGATCACTTGAGGCATGTTCGGCCGACCGGGATCACCGGGCAACTGTTTTTCCCGGTGCCCACCGGGGGCTCCGCCCCCCAGGCCGGTGGGCAGCACTCACCACGGGGCGGGTGGCGGGGCCGTCAGGATCTCCGCCAGCCTCGACAGACGGTCCCGCAAGCTCCGCCGAACCCTCGGTGAGACACCGCCCCCGTTCTCCCCGGCCGCGGCGCTGACCAGGTGCTGGACGGTGTCCAGGTCCAGTTCCGCCCCCTGCGGTACGGCCAGCGTGTCGTGCGCCATCGCGGCGAGGTCGCCGCCACCCGCGCCCAGCGCCAGCACCGTCACCCCGGCCCGGCGGGCGTCGTGCACGCGCTCCAGCAGCGGCGCGGGCTCCTGGGGGGCCACGACCAGCAGGGTCTCACCCCGCCGCGCCGCCCCGATCCGGCCGGGCCCCACGGCCAGGTGAGGCGGGTCCGAGGGGCGTGCGTGATGCCGTACCAGGGTCGGCGCCAGCTCGGGCGTCCCGGACCACGCGGCCTCGTCCACCAGATGCGCCGCCAGATGCCACGGCTCGTACTCCGGCGTGCCCACCAGCAGCAGCCCGCCCCCGTGCGCCACCACCGACCCGCGCAGCACCCCCGCGAATCTCCGGGTGGCCCCCAGCCACTCGGTCCCGGCGAGCACTTCCCGCAGCAGTGCGACCCGTACGGCGTCCATGCGCCCGCATCCTGCCGCAAACCGGTCACTCGTGACCCGGAGTTCACCCGGAATTCGCCCGCCCCGGGGACGTACAACGCCTCGTCCGTACCGCAGGCGTCCCCAGGAGCCGCCCGATGACCGACGTCACCGTCCCCTTCCGCGCCGGACGCGAGGGCTATGCCAGCTACCGGATACCGGCCGTCGTCGCCACCCGCGCCGGCACGCTGCTCGCCTTCTGCGAGGGCCGCGCCGGCTCCGCCGCCGACCACGGGCACATCGACATCGTGCTCAAGCGGTCCACGGACGGCGGCCGCACCTGGGGCCCGCTCCAGGTCGCCGCGAGCAACGGGCACGACCTCGCCGGAAACCCCGCCCCCGTCGTCCTCGACACCGGCCGCATCCTGCTCGTGCACATCCGGTCCGCCGCCACCGCCACCGAGGCCGCCATCCTGCGCGGCCGGGTGCCGGACGCCTGCGGTCGGCGGGTGTGGGTGCGGCACAGTGACGACGAGGGGGCGACCTGGTCCGTGCCCCGGGAGATCACCGCGCAGGTGAAGAAGCCCGGCTGGCGCTGGTACGCCACCACCCCCGGCCACGCCCTCCAGCTGAGCACCGGCCGCGTCCTCGTCCCCGCCAACCACACCCTGCCGCCCAGCGGCACAGACCCCGACACCGGCGCCGAACCGCGGTACAACAGCGGCCACTGCCTGCTCAGCGACGACCGGGGGGAGACCTGGTACCTCGGGTATCTCGCCGAGAACACCGACGAGTACATCAACGTCAACGAGACCACCGCCGCCGAACTCCCCGACGGCCGCGTCTACTTCAACACCCGCACCGACTCGGCCTCGCCCGGCAACCGCGCCGACGCCCACTCGGCGGACGGCGGCAGGACACTCGTCAGACCCTTCCGCCCGCAGGCGGGACTCTCCGCGCCCGTCTGCCAGGCCTCCGTCCTCCAGCTCCGGTGCCCCGACCTGCTCCTCTACTCCGGCCCGGCCGACCCCGCCTTCCGCGCCCTGATGACGATCCGCGCCTCCACCGACGGCGGCACCACCTGGCGCACGGCGTGCACCGTCGACGGGCTGCCCGCCGCCTACTCCGACCTGGTCCGCGTCGACCCGGACACCGTCGGACTCCTCTACGAGACCGGCGACTTCAGCGCCTACGAGACCATCACCTTCCGCCGGCTTCCGGTGGCGCGGCTCGGGTGGGCCGGTGCCGTACCCCTCCCCGACGTAGAGTCGCACCCATGACCTCTACGACCTCCACCGACAGCGCACAGACCCCGGCCAAGGCTCCCGCCAAGGACCCCTGGGACCTGCCCGACGTCTCCGGGTACGTCGTCGGCGTGCTCGGCGGCACCGGACCGCAGGGCAAGGGCCTCGCCTACCGGCTCGCCAGGGCCGGCCAGAAGGTGATCATCGGCTCCAGGTCCGCCGACCGCGCCCAGGCCGCCGCCCGGGAATGCGGCCACGGCGTCGAGGGCGCCGACAACGCCGAGGCCGCGCGCCGCAGCGACATCGTGATCGTCGCCGTACCGTGGGACGGCCACGGCGACACGCTGAAGGCCCTGCGCGACGAACTGGCCGGCAAGCTCGTCGTGGACTGCGTCAACCCGCTCGGCTTCGACAAGAAGGGTGCGTACGCCCTCAGGCCCGAGGAGGGCAGCGCCGCCGAGCAGGCCGCCGCCCTGCTGCCGGACTCCCGCGTCGCCGCCGCCTTCCACCACCTGTCCGCCGTCCTGCTCCAGGACCCGGAGATCGAGCAGATCGACACCGATGTGATGGTGCTCGGTGAGGAGCGGGCCGACGTCGAGATCGTGCAGGCCCTCGCCGGACGCATCCCCGGCATGCGCGGTGTCTTCGCCGGGCGGCTGCGCAACGCCCACCAGGTCGAGTCGCTGGTCGCGAACCTGATCTCCGTCAACCGCCGCTACAAGGCACACGCCGGGCTCCGCATCACCGACGTGTGAGCGGATGGGGGACACTGGTCGGCGAAGCAGTACCGAGCAGTGTCCCCCGACAGGAGTCTCCCGTCATGCCCCTTCTGCCCCCGCCCACCCGGACCCGGCGACTCGCCCTCTACACCCTCGCCGTCTGCGTCCTCGCCGTGGCCGCCGCCGTCGTCTCCTTCCTCCGGGGCAGCTGGCTGGGAATCGTCTGGGTGCTGCTGGCGGGCCTGACGTCCAACATGACCTGGTACTACGTCAAGCGCGACCGGGCCGGTGCCGGGCAGGGCAAGTCCGTCACGGGCTGACCAGGCAGCCGTCTGGCGTGCCCTGCCAGAAGCGGTACAGCGCCTCGCCGCAGTAGCGCTGGTCGACCGTGATCCCCAGGCCGTCGAGGATGTCGTAGATCCAGGTGAAGAACGCGTGGTTCAGCGACGGTACCCACAGCAGCGCGAACACGAACAGCAGGCCGAACGGCGCGAACGGCTCCACCTGCCGCTTGACCTTGTACGACAGCCAGGGCTCGATCACGCCGTAGCCGTCCAGGCCCGGCACCGGCAGGAAGTTCAGGATCGCCGCCGTCACCTGGAGCAGGGCCAGGAACGCCAGCGCGTACTGGAAGCCGGCGGGCACGCCGTCCAGCGCGTGCAGCCAGAAAGGCGCCGTACACACCGCCGCGAACAGCACGTTCGTCAGCGGGCCCGCCGCCGAGACCAGGCTGTGCCGCCAGCGGCCCCGGATCCGGCCGCGCTCGATGAACACCGCACCGCCGGGCAGACCGATCCCGCCCATGATCACGAAGAGCACCGGGAGCACGATGCTCAGCAGCGCGTGCGTGTACTTCAGCGGGTTCAGCGTCAGGTAGCCCTTCGCGCCGATCGTGATGTCGCCGCTGTGCAGGGCCGTGCGCGCGTGCGCGTACTCGTGCAGGCACAGGGAGACGATCCAGGCCGCCGTCACGAACAGGAACACCGCGACGCCCGGCCGTGCCGCATACCCCGTCCAGGTGGCCCAGCCCGTCACCGCCGTCACGGCCAGGATCCCGATGAACACGGGACTGACCCGGCGGTCGCCGCGGCGGGTGGTGGCGGTGGTCATCGGCGGGCTCCTGTGCGGTGGGGACGGTGCGGAGTGCGACCGTACCGGCCGCGCCCCCGCGGGGGAAACGTCTCGCGCTCGCCGTCCGGTTCCTGGACCCTGGGGGGATGCCACGGATGAGGGTGTTCTACGAGGACTGGCAGATGGAATGCTGCGGCACACCGTTCGCGGTGGGCGACGAGGTGTCCTGGCCGCTGGTCGCCTACGACGCCGAAGGCGTCCGGGAGGGCCACGGGTACGGCGCCGGGGCGTGGGTGGAGAACCACGGCGACCCGGACCGGCCCGCCGTCGGCCGGGTCCACGCCGTCGACCTGGTCCACGAGGAGTACAGCTTCCGGCTGCCCGACCCGGAGCCCGGACCCGTGAAGCCGCAGGGTGGAGTCGTGCTCCGGGGCACGGGACGCGGCCTCGAACCGGTGCCCGGCACCGTCACGCCGGAGCCCTCCGCCGGCTGCCCGAAGTGGTTCGAGGAGGTGGACCGCGGCACGGTGGACGGCCGCGGAAGGGTGCGCCGCACCCGCGGCGCCCTCGTCACCCTGGAGCTCTGCGACGGCACGGCCCTGGAGCTCCCGGACGGCACGCCGCCGCAACCCGGTGACCACCGGTGACCGCTCCGGCGACAATGGACCCCGTGCGCTTTTCGCTGCTCGGCACCACGCAGGTACTCCGCCCCGACGGTACGGCCGTCCCGGTCGGCGGGGCGCGGCTGCGCGCCCTGCTGGGCGTGCTCGCGCTCCGGGCCGGGCGGACCGTGCCCGCGGGCGTGCTGATCGACGAGGTCTGGGGCGCCGACCCGCCCGCCGACGCCGCCGGGGCGCTCCAGGCGCTGGTCGGCCGGCTGCGCCGCACCCTCGGCGCGGACGCCGTCGCCTCCGCCGAGGGCGGCTACCGGCTCACCGCCGCGCCCGACGACGTCGACCTCACCCGCTTCGAGCGGCTGACCGGCGACGGCCTGCGGGCCCTCGCCGACCGCGACCCGGCCAAGGCCGCCGCCGTCCTGGACGACGCGCTCGCCCTGTGGCGCGGCCCCGCCCTCGCCGACCTGCCCGACCACCACGCCGAGGCGGCCCGCTGGGAGACCCGCCGGCTCGACGCCCTGCGCGCCCGGCACACCGCCGCCCTCGCCCTCGGCCACGCCGAGCAGGTGCTGCCCGAGCTGGCCGCCCTGTGCGACGACCACCCGCTGGACGAGCCGCTCCAGGCGCTGCGGCTGCGCGCCCTGCGCGACGCGGGCCGCCCGGCCCAGGCGCTCGCCGCCTACGAGGACGTACGACGGCTGCTGGCGGACCGGCTCGGCTCCGATCCCGGGCCCGAACTGCGCGCCCTGCACACCGAGCTGCTGACCGCCGAGGAAACCCCGGCGCCGAGGCCCGTGCCGGCGGCTCCGGGTAATCTGCCCGCCCGGCTCACCTCCTTCGTCGGCCGGGAGACCGACATCGAGGCCATCGGCGCCGACCTGACCGCCGCCCGCCTGGTCACCCTGCTCGGTCCGGGCGGCGCCGGAAAGACCCGGCTGTCCCAGGAGGCCGCCGAGGCGGTACGGCACACCGCCCGCGACGGGGTGTGGCTGGCCGAACTGGCGCCCGTGGACGACCCCGAGGCCGTGCCGCAGGCCGTGCTCACCGCGATCGGCGCCCGCGACACCGTGCTGCACGGCGCCGGCGCCGAGAGCATCCGCGCGGTCACCGACCGGTACGACGACCCTCTCGAACGGATCGTGGAGCACTGCGCCCGGCGCCGGATGCTGATCATCCTCGACAACTGCGAGCACGTGATCGAGGCCGCCGCCCACCTCACCGAGCGCCTGCTGGCCCGCTGCCCGCAGCTGACCGTCCTCGCCACCAGCCGCGAACCCCTCGGCGTCCCCGGGGAGTTGGTACGCCCGGTCGAGCCGCTGCCCGAGCCGGTCGCGCTGCGGCTGCTCGCCGACCGTGGTGCGGCGGCCCGGCCCGGATTCCGTATCGAGGACGACCCCGAGGCCTGCGCGGAGATCTGCCGGCGGCTCGACGGACTCCCGCTCGCGATCGAGCTGGCGGCCGCCCGGCTGCGGATGCTGACTTCCCGTCAGATAGCCGACCGGCTCGACGACCGCTTCCGGCTGCTCACCTCCGGCAGCCGCACCGTCCTGCCCCGCCAGCAGACCCTGCGGGCCGTCGTGGACTGGTCCTGGGAGCTGCTCGACGCGGACGAACGGGACGTCCTCGCCCGGCTGTCCGTCTTCGCGGGCGGCTGCGACCTGGCCGCAGCCGAGGCCGTGTGCGGGCCCGTCGCCCTGGACGCGCTCGGCTCCCTGGTCGACAAGTCCCTGGTGGTGGCCGCCCCTTCGGCGGAGGGCGGGATGCGTTACCGGCTCCTGGAGACCGTCGCCGAGTACGCGGGCGAGCGGCTGGACGAGACCGGGTGCCGCGCCGACGCCGAGCGCGCCCATCTGACGTACTACCGCGAACTCGCCCGTACCACCGACCCGTTGCTGCGCGGCCCCGAACAGCGCACCGCCATCGACCGGTTCCAGCTGGAGTACGAGAACCTGCGCACCGCCCTCAGGCACGCCGTCGCCGCGGGTGACGAGCAGGAGGGGCTGTGCCTGGTGCTGTCCCTGGTGTGGTTCTGGCAGATGCGCGACCTGCGCATCGAGACCCGCAACTGGTGCCAGGAGGTCATGGCGCTCGGCCCCGACCCCTTCGCCGGACCCGCACGGCCCGCCGAGCCGGTGTGGCAGCGCTGCACCGACGCCCCGCCCCCGTACACCGGTGAGATCCTCGCCGAGGCCCGGCGCGGCGTCCACCTCGCCCACCTCGCCTGCATGGACCATGACCTGGAGAGCTGGCAGACCCCCGCCGCCCAGGCCAAGCTGCACGCCATCACCCGGGTCTACCACCCCGGGCTGCCGCAGGCCTGCCGCGCGCCCGGCATGCTGTGGTTCTTCGCCGTGATGCTGACCGGCGGTGTGGACCGGATGCGGGAGGTCATCGACGCCTGTGTGCGGACCTGCCGCGAGACCCCCGGCTTCGAGTGGGAGCTGGCCGGCGCCCTGCAGATGCGCGCCAACCTCCTCGCCAATCGCGCCGCCTGGGCGGGCAACGCCACCCGGGACGCCGAGGAGGCCCTGGAGCTCTTCCGTCGCCTCGGTGACGGCTGGGGCACCGCCGAGGCGCTGTCCGCCCGTGGCGAGGCCCATGAGCGCCAGGGCGCCAACCGCGAGGCCGCCGCCGACTACCGGGCGGCCATCGAACACGCCGAACGCCTCGGCGCCCGCGGCCAGATGGCCATCCTCCGCGCGCGCCTCGGCAGCGTGCTCATGGAGGCGGGGGACACGGAGCGCGGCGAGCAACTGCTCCGGGACGTCATCGCGAGCAGGGACGGCTCCCTCAACGAGGCCATGCCCGCCGCCCGGCTGTTCCTCGCCTGCTGGCTCGGCCTGACCGGCCGTACCGCCGAGGCCCGTGAGCAACTGCACCTGCTGCGCGAGGAGTTCAAGATCGCGCACTTCGTCGTCTTCGACTCCATGATCCTCACCCAGGAGGCCTGGCTGGACGCCCTCGACGGCCGTGCCGAGGACGCCCTGGGCCAGGTCAGGCGCGCCATGCGCCTCGCTCAGGACCCGCTGGCCCGGGCCATCGCCCCGCACCTGGACTCCGTCTGCCTCTACACCGCGGCGATGGCCCTCGCCCGCGTCGACGGCGGCAGCCGCGCCGTCGACGCCGCCCGCTGCCTGGGCGCCGCCCACGCCCTCCTGCCGTCCGGGCACATCCTCTCCGGGGTCGAGCGCCGGTGCCACGACATGGCCGAGGACCGCATCCGGGGCACCCTGGACGAGCCCGCCTACCGGGCCGCGTACGCCGAGGGCGGTGGCCTCTCCCTCGCGGAGGCCACCGCCCTGCTCTGAGACGTCCTGCTCCGGGTGGGCGAACGTCAGGTCTTGGTGCGGAACTTGTGGATCGCGACCGGTGCCATGACCGCCGTGATCGCCACCGACCAGGCCACGGTCACCCACAGGTCGTGCGCCACCGGGCCGCCGACCATCAGGCCGCGGGCCGCGTCCGCGAGCGTGGACAGCGGGTTGTAGTCGGTGAAGGCCTGCAGCCAGCCAGGCATCGACTTGGTCGGCGCGAAGATCGACGAGCCGAACTGCAGCGGGAACAGCACCAGGAAGCCCATCGCCTGCACGGACTGCGCGTTCTTCAGGATCACGCCGAGGGTGAGGAACACCCACATGATCGAGGAGGCGAACAGCGCGGACAGACCCACCGCCGCGAACAGGCCCGCCCAGTGGGTGATGTGGAAGCCGACCAGGACGGAGACGACCATCAGCACGGCCGTCGCGAACAGCATCCGCCCCAGCTCGACGGCGATCTTCGCGAACAGCACGGACCCGCGGCCGATCGGCAGTGACCGGAACCGGTCCATGACGCCGCTGTTGAAGTCCTGGCTGAACCCGGTGCCGACACCCTGGGACAGCGTCATGCTCATCATCGCGATCATGCCCGGGATGACGTACTGCACGTACTTCCCCTGGCCGCCGCCCAGCGCCTGCCCGATCGAGCCGCCGAAGACGTACACGAACAGCAGGGTGAAGACGACCGGCATCAGCAGCGCGTCGAACATCGACTCCGGGTCCTGGCGGATCCAGAGCAGATTGCGGCGGATGAGCGCGCCGGTGTGCCGCAGATGCCCGCGCAGCGGGATCCGGACGTCGGCGTCGGCGGGGGCGATGGTGGTGATTGAAGGGGCGGCGCGAAGCGTCTCGTTCAGGGTGGTGGTGGACGACGGGTGGGCGCTCATACGGCGACCTCCTCGCGGGAGTCGGCGGGCGTGGTGTCCTGCGGGGCAGTGGCGCGGTGGCCGGTGAGGGACAGGAACACCTCGTCCAGGCTGGGCAGTTCGGTGGTGATGGAGGAGATCGTGATGCCGCGCGCGGAGACGGCGCCGACCACGGCGGTCAGCTGCTCGTCGCTGAGGATCGGCACCAGCAGGGTTCCGGACTCGGTGTCCACGGTGGTGGTCGCGAGACCCGTGATGCCGAGTTCGTCCAGCATCGCGGCGAGCGGGCGCAGCTGCAGCGGGTCGACCGGCCGGATCCGGAGGGTGCGTCCGCCGACGCGGGCCTTCAGCTCCTCGATCCCGCCGTTGGCGATGACCTTGCCGCGGTCGACCACGGTCAGCTCGGAGGCGAGCTGCTCGGCCTCCTCCATGTACTGGGTGGTCAGCAGCACGGTGACGCCGTCGCCGACCATCGCCTTCACCTCGTCCCACACCTCGTTGCGGGTACGGGGGTCGAGTCCGGTGGTCGGCTCGTCGAGGTACAGCACGGCCGGCCGCCCGATCATCGAGGCGGCGAGATCGAGCCGCCGCCGCATACCGCCGGAGTACGTGCTCGCCGGCCGCCTGGCCGCCTCCGTCAGGGAGAACCGCTCCAGCAGCTCGTCGGCGCGGGCGCGGGCGTCCTTGCGGGGCAGGTCCAGCAGCCGGCCGATCATGTACAGGTTCTCCCAGCCGGGCAGCTTCTCGTCCACGGAGGCGTACTGCCCGGTGAGCCCTATCACCCGGCGCAGCTGTCGGGGCTGCCGTACGACGTCGTACCCGGCCACGGTGGCCCGGCCGGCGTCCGGGGTGATCAAGGTGGACAGGATCCGCACGAGGGTGGTCTTGCCGGCGCCGTTCGGACCGAGCACACCCATCACGGTGCCCTCGCGCACGTCCAGGTCGACACCGTCCAGCGCCTTGGTCTCGCCGTAGTGCTTGACCAGCCCCCGCACCGTCACGGCGTGGCCTCCGCCGACGGGGTTGTCATCGATTCGCGTCATGGGGAAGACGGTGCCAGGGCCCGCCGACAAACCACCGACAGCCGACCGACAGCACGCCGACACGCCCGGGGTCAGTGCTGCAGCGCCCCCGACCCCTCCGGCACGTGGGAGGCGACCAGCCTCTCCCGCCCCGCCGACGGAGTCACCCGGCGCCGGTCCACCGCGTACGCCACGCTCGCCACGCCCACCCCCAGCACCGCCAGCATGGCGCCGGCCAGCGCGGGGGACGTCGTACCGAAGCCCGCCGCCAGTGCCAGGCCGCCGATCCAGGCGCCGCCGGCGTTCGACAGGTTGAAGGCCGCCTGGTTGGCCGAGGAGGCCAGCGAGGGAGCCGCGGCCGCCTTCTCCATCACCATCAGCTGCAGCGGCGAACCCGTGATGAACGCCGCCATGCCCAGCAGGGTCACCGCGAGCGCCGCGCTCCACTCCGCCCGCATGAGGAGGGGGAACAGCAGGAGCACGAGCCCCAGCGAGGCCAGGCCGCCGAACAGCGTGCCCCGCAGCGAGTGGTCCGCCAGGCGGCCGCCCAGCAGGTTGCCCGCCGTGGCGCCCACCCCGAACAGGGCCAGGAGCAGTGTCACGTCGCCCTCCGCGAACCCGGCCGACCCGGTCAGCATCGGGGTCACGTAGCTGTAGGCCGCGAAGAGCGCGCCGAAGCCCGCCACCGTCGTCCCCAGGGCCAGCCAGACCGGGAGGGACTTCAGCGCGGCCAGTTCGCCGCGCAGGCCGCTCGAGGAGGCGGCGTGTCCGCGGTCGTGCGGGATCAGCAGCGCCAGCGAGGCGATCGCCGCGAGGCCGATCGCGCTCACACCCAGGAAGGCGGCCCGCCAGCCCAGGTGCTGGCCCATCAGCGTGGCCGCCGGTACGCCCGCGATGTTGGCGACGGTCAGGCCGAGGAACATCAGGGACACCGAGCGGGCCTTGCGCTCCGGCGGGACCATGGTCGTGGCGACGACCGCTCCCACGCCGAAGAAGGCGCCGTGCGGCAGGCCGCTGAGGAAGCGGGCGGCCAGGAGGGAGTCGTTTCCGGGGGCGAACGCCGAGAGGGCGTTGCCCGCCACGAACAGGGCCATCAGGGCGATCAGGACCGTGCGGCGGGACATGCGGGCCGTGAGCGCGGCCAGCAGCGGGGCGCCGATCACCACGCCCAACGCGTACGCCGAGACCAGGTGACCGGCGGCGGGGATCGAGATGTGCAGGTCGTCCGCGACGTCGGGCAGCAGGCCCATCATCACGAACTCGGTCGTACCTATGCCGAAAGCGCCGACGGCCAGAGCGAGCAGGGCCAGGGGCATGAAGGGCCTGTGCCTTTCGAAGTCAGAGAGGAGTTGGAGAGCGGAGTTCCGTACATCTTATGTTCAGTTGCGGAACAAAGCCTCTCAGGCCCAGTATTCCAAGGGGTTACGCCGACGTGTCCAGCTTCACACGGGCAGCCACCGGAAGGTGGTCGCTGCCGGTGCGCGGCAGTGTCCAGGAACTCTCCGGAGCCATGCCCCTGACCATGATCTGGTCGATCCGCGCCATCGGGAACGACGCCGGCCAGCTGAACCCGAAGCCGCTGCCCGCCGCGCCCTGCGTGGAGCGCATCTGGGAGGTGACGGCGTTGAGCGAACGGTCGTTCATGGTGCCGTTCAGGTCGCCGAGCAGCACCACCCGCTTCAGCGGCTCGTCGGCGATGGCCTCGCCGAGCGCGTCGGCGCTCTTGTCGCGCTGCCGTGCGGTGAACCCGGCCTCCACCTTCACCCGCACCGAGGGCATATGGGCGACGTACACCGCGATGGGGCCCTTCGGCGTGGTCACGGTGGCGCGCATCGCGCGCTTCCAGCCGAGCTTGATGTCCACCGCCCGCGCGTCGCTCATCGGGTACTTGCTCCACAGACCGACCGTGCCCTCGATGCCGTGGTACCTGTACGTCGGCGCGAGCGCCTCCTCGTAGGTGGACACGGCCGTCCCCGGGACTTCCTCCAGAGCCACCACGTCGGCGCCGGAGGCGGCCACCTCACGGGCCGTCGCGGCGGGGTCGGGGTTCTCGGCGTTGACGTTGTGCGACGCCACCATCAGGTCGCCGCCCGAGCCCGTCTTGTCGGTGAGCAGCCCGCCGAAGAGGTTCAGCCACACGACGGCCGGAAGGAGTACGGCGATCAGCGCGGTCGCCGACCTCCGCAGCAGCCCGAGGAGCAGCAGTACCGGGACGGCGAGGCCGAGCCACGGCAGAAACGTCTCGGTGAGGCTGCCGAGGTTGCCCACCTGGTTCGGGATGCGCGAGTGCAGCAGCATCACCAGGGCGAGCAGGAGGGCGAGGAGCGCGAGGACGATGCCCCGGCGCCAGATGCGCGGGTCGCCGCGCCAGCCGGCCAGCAGGCGGTGCACCAGGCGCCGAAGCCGGGATCCGGGTCGCTCGGGCCCCGAGCCGCCGTTGTCCGTCTCCGTCATGTACGCCTGCTGCGCCATACCGTCTGCCTCACTGCCTGCCGTGCACACCGTCGTTCCCCCGTGTTCTTCCGACCCTAGGGGATGATCGGCTCCGCTCCCGCCGTCCCATGACGGCCGTACGGAAGACGAGGACGATCGAGGCGGGGCAGGGAGTTCCGGTTACCCCCGAAACCGTGGGGTCTGTGACAGAACGCGCACATGAGCGCTACGAGGCTGTCGAGCTGACGGGCCGTAGGCCTTCCAGAACGGAGTCGACGATCTGCTCGGCCAGGCCCTCGGGCAGTGCGCCGTCGCGGCGCAGGACGGAGCGCACGAGCATGGGGCCGACGAACATGTCGTTGGCCAGCTCCAGGTCGACGTCCGCGCGCAGTTCGCCGTTGCGCTGTCCGCGGCGCAGCACTTCGAGACCGAGGGCGCGCCGGGGCTCGACGACCGCGGCGTGGTACGCCGACCAGATCCTGGGGCTGGACTTCATCTGGGCGTAGACGTTGTGCAGGATCGCGGAGGAGCGGCTGACCAGGCCGCGTTGGCGCAGCGACTCCAGCAGGGCGACCAGGTCGTCGCGCATGGAGGTGCCGGGGAGTACCGGGTCGGGGGGTTCGGCGGCGCGCATGACGTCGACGAACAGTTCCTCCTTGCCGCTCCAGCGGCGGTAGATGGTGGCCTTGCCGACCCCGGCCGTGCGCGCGACGCGCTCGATGGAGAGTTCGGCGAGCGGTACGCCGTCCTCCAGGAGCTTCATCACGCCTTCCAGAATGGCCCGTTCCACGGCCTCGCTGCGGGGTCGCCCCCGCACGGGCCCGTCCGGTCGCGGCCGGCTCTCGGCAAGGCTCACGTCGTCCGTCCTCTCACTGTGCTGCGGGAATTGTCCCGCAGCGGCCTCCTTCCCCCGTGTACGACTGCGTACGACCGTTGTACGACCGCGGTCCGCGTCAGTCCGCGGCCGCGACCAACTCCGCTTCCTGCTCGCCCGCTTGAGCGGCCGGCGGCCTGCCGGGCAGGAACAGGGCCGTCACCACGGCGCCGATCAGCGCCACGCCCACTCCGCACAGGGCGGTGACGTGCATGGCGTGCAGGAACGCGTCGTTGGCCGGGGTGACCAGGGCCTTGCCCCGCGGGCCGAGCTTGCCGGCGATGCCGAGGGTGGCCTCGATGGACTCGGCCGCCTTGTCGCGCAGGGCGGGCGGCAGCATGCCGAGCCTGTCCTCGATGCCGTTGCGGTAGGACGCGGCGAGCACCGAGCCGAGTACGGCGATGCCGAGGGCGCCGCCCACCTGGCGGAAGGTGTTGCTGAGCGCGGAGGCGGAGCCGGCCTTCTCGCGCGGCAGGGCCTGCATGATGACGACCGAGGTCGGGGTCATGATGTGCGCCATGCCGGTGCCCATGAGGAAGAAGACGACCTCGAGGACCCAGATCGGGGTGTCGGCCTCGAACGTGGCGAACGCGGCCAGGGTGGCGGCGATCAGCACCATTCCGGCGGTGGTGGTGGCCTTGTTGCCGAACCGGTCGACCAGCAGCCGGGCGCGCGGCGCGAAGATCAGCTGGGCGCAGGCGAGCGGCAGCATCAGCACACCGGACTCCAGCGGCGAGTAGCCGCGCACGCTCTGGGTGTAGAAGACGCCGAAGAACGTGACGCCCATCAGCGCGAAGAAGACCAGCGCGATGGCGGTCATGGCGGCCGAGAAGACCTTGTTCTTGAAGTAGGTGATGTCGAGCGACGGGTGGTCGCTGCGCTTCTCGAAGACGACGAAGCCGGCCAGCACGACGAGACCGGCGACGATGGTCGCCAGCACCTTGGCGTCGGTGAAGTCGGCGAGTTCGCCGCCCTTGATGATGCCGTAGACCAGCAGGACCAGGCCGACGACGGACAGGACGACGCCGACGGGGTCGAGGCGGCCGGGCCTGGGATCACGGGAGTCGGGCACCAGCCAGGTCATCAGGACCAGTGCGACGATCACGATCGGTACGTTGACGAAGAAGACCGAGCCCCACCAGAAGTGGTCGAGGAGCGCGCCGCCGGTGATCGGCCCGATGGCGATCGCGAGGCCGACGCCGCCCGCCCAGATGCCGATGGCCTTGGGCTGCTCCTCGCGCTCGAAGACGTTCATCAGGACGGCGAGGGTGGCGGGCATGACGAAGGCGGCACCGAGGGCCATCAGTGCGCGGTAGGCGATCAGCTGGCCCGGCGAGCCGGACTCGGCGGCCAGCATCGAGCCGATGCCGAACACGGCGATGCCGCCGAGCAGCACCTTCTTGCGGCCGAGGCGGTCGCCGATGAGGCCGGCGGTGAACAGCAGGCCGGCGAAGACGAGGGTGTAGGCGTTGATCGCCCACTCGATCTGGCCCTGGGTGGCGCCGAGGCCGGTCGGCGCGGGGCTGGAGATGGTCTTGATGGCGACGTTCAGGATCGAGTTGTCGAGCACCACGATCAGCAGGCTCAGCATCAACACGCCGAGGATCGCCCAACGGCGCCGGTGCACCGCTTCCGGTATCCGGGAGGCAGGGACGGGACTTGTCATGTGTTCGAGCCTAAGGCCATTTCGATACGGAACGGTCTCGTATCTAACTTCTTTACCAAGGCCTTACACGGCTCGTTCATGGCTCGCGTCCGGCAGGGGCGCGGATCGGCCATGGGTGGGGATCACAGCCGACCCCCCTGGCCCTGACTGGCACGAGGTGCCACCATGGAAGCGATCCGGGGACGCCGTCAGGGCGCCTCGAGATGACTGAAGGAGCCGTTGCCATGACGCAGCTTTCGGCTGCCCAGCACAAGCCTTCCGACGGCAGCAAGGCGCTGTACGGGGGGAAGGGCACCCGCCGCATCACCGTCCGCGACATCACCCTCGCCAAGGAACGCGGCGAGAAGTGGCCCATGCTCACCGCCTACGACGCGATGACCGCGTCCGTCTTCGACGAGGCCGGGATCCCGGTGATCCTGGTCGGCGACTCGGCGGGCAACTGCCACCTCGGGTACGAGACGACCGTGCCCGTCACCCTCGACGAGATGACCATGCTGTCGGCGGCCGTCGTACGCGGCACGCAGCGCGCCATGATCGTCGGCGACCTCCCCTTCGGCTCCTACCAGGAGGGCCCGGTGCAGGCGCTGCGCTCGGCGACCCGGCTGGTGAAGGAGGCGGGCGTCGGCGCGGTCAAGCTGGAGGGCGGCGAGCGCTCGCACGAGCAGATCCGGCTCCTGGTCGAGTCCGGCATCCCGGTCATGGCCCACATCGGCCTGACCCCGCAGTCCGTGAACGCGATGGGCTACCGCGTGCAGGGGCGCGGCGAGGAGGCGGCACAGCAGCTGCTGCGCGACGCCAAGGCCGTACAGGACGCCGGCGCCTTCGCCGTCGTCCTCGAACTCGTCCCGGCGGAGCTGGCGGCCGAGGTGACGCGGGTGCTGCACATCCCGACGGTCGGGATCGGCGCCGGTCCCGAGACGGACGCGCAGGTCCTGGTCTGGACGGACATGCTCGGGCTGACCTCCGGCCGGGTGCCGAAGTTCGTGAAGAAGTACGCCGATCTGCGTGAGGTCATGGGGAACGCGGTGAAGTCGTTCGCCGAGGACGTCGTCTCCGGGACCTTCCCGCTGGAGGAACACTCCGTCCACTGAGCCATTGCGGCAACACCCCGGCAGCCCGCCGATCTTCCCCCGTCGGCGGGCTGCCGCTTTGCGGGGCCCGGAGGACGGGGGCGAACACGGTCGGGCGAACCGGGCCCGCACCCCACCGCCTGCGTAACGCAAAGGGGGCGTGAGGTCACCAGGACCCCACGCCCCCCGCCCCTCAGCGGAGCGTCAGCACATCAGTGCTTCTTCGCGTACGACTGCACGTAGCCGTTCGCCGGCGAACCGACGCCCGTCACGTCGTCGTAGCCCTTCACGGCCTTCAGCGAGCTGTCCTTGCCGAGGCTGCGGACCGAGTACAGCAGCCCGCCCGACGCGTCGAAGCCGTTGGCGAAGTCCACGCGGGCGACCGCCAGGCCGGAGCCGGTCGGGTTGTCCGTGACGTCGTGGAAGACGCCCTTGCCGTACTTGGCGTAGATCGACGGGTTGGCGAAGCCGATCGCCTTGCCGCCGCGCGCCTCCTGGGCCAGGGCCTGGACCGCCGCGATGACCGGAGCGGCGAGCGAGGTGCCGCCGATGCGGTACTCGCTGTACTGCTGCGAGCCGTCCGAGAAGGTCTGGGTCTGGCCGACCAGGAAGCCGGTGTTCGGGTCGGCGATGGCCGCGATGTCCGGGACGACGCGGTTGCCGTCGGCGCTGTTGGCCTTGGCGAGCGAGTCCGGGACGACGCCCTTCTGGTAGTACGGCTCGGCGACCGTCTTGCTGATGCCGCCGCCCGCGCCCGAGGTGAAGGCGCCGGGGAAGTTGGTCCAGCTCTTGCCGTCGGCCGACAGGGTCGCCTTCTCGGTGCCCCAGCCGGTCTCCCACTCGTACGTGTTGCCCTTGCCGACGGCCAGGGACGTACCGCCGACCGCCGTGACCCACGCCGAGTTGGCCGGGGTGTCGACCTGCTTCGTACCGGTGTTGGCGACCTCGTCGCCGTTGTCACCGGAGGAGAAGTAGAAGCCGATGCCCTGCACCGCGCCCAGCTGGAAGACCTGGTCGTAGGCGGCCGCGAGATCCGGGGTCTGGCTGGCCTCGACGTCGCCCCAGGAGTTGGAGACGATGTCGGCCAGGTGGTTGTCGACGACCTTGCTCAGCGAGTCGAGCAGGTCGTTGTCGTAGCAGGACGCGGCGCCCACGTACGTGACGTCGGCGTCCGGCGCGACCGCGTGCACGGCCTCGACGTCGAGGGTCTCCTCGCCGTACCAGCCTGCGGCCTTGCATTCCTTGATCTTGGTGTAGTTCTTCGGCAGCGCCTGGTGCAGCTGGCCGGTCTTCCAGGCCGCGTCACCGTGCTTGACCGCGTACGTGCCCGCGTCGTAGGCGATCGTCGGGGAGGCGTAGGCGTCGGTGATGGCGACGCGGACGCCCTTGCCGGTGTAGTCGCCCGCGCCGTAGGCGGCGCGCAGCTGCTTGCCGGTGTAACCCTTGATCGCGTACGGGATCTTGCCGCCGTACGCGTCCGGCAGGGTCGTCGCGATGTTCGAGCCGTAGTACGAGGAGAACGGCCCGGAGTTCTTGAACACGGCGTCCGGCGGCGGAAGCTGGTCGTCGTGGTTGGCCTTGTGCGGGGCGTTGTCCAGGCCGGTGACGGTCAGGACGGCGCCCTTCAGGCCCTCCGGCACGGTGGCCGCCTGCGCCGGGGCGTGGTAAGTCGCCGAGCCCTTGGCGTAGTTGTGCAGCTGGGTGCCGAAGGCCTTCTCGGCGGCGGCCACGTCACCGGAGACGGCGACGTAGTGCTGGGTGACCTCGGTGACCTTCAGGCCGGCCGACGTCAGCCAGGACTTGACCGCGGCCACCTGGGCCTTGGTGGCCCCGAACTGGGCCTGCGCCTTCTTGGCGTTCAGGTACTTGCCGTACAGCGGCGAGCTGGGGTCGGACACGGCCTTGGCGTAGGCGGCGAGGCCCGCCGCGTCCTTGCCGGCCAGGTAGACCCGGGCGTTCACCTGGGCGCTGTTCGATGTAGCGCCCTTGTCCGCCTTGGGCGTGGCCCACAGCGGCTTGGTGCCTTTGAGTGCGGAACGAGCGGGGCTGTCCGTGGCGTGTGCCGCGGGTATGCCCAGCGCCAGCGCGCCGGCGACCATGGGCAGTGTCGCTGCCATGCTCACGGCGCGCAGCTTGGCGCGGTTGGATCTCATAGAACCCCCTGCGATGCGGTTCGCATGCATGTAGTGGTCGATGCGTCATGCGTCCGCGTGCCGGCCCGCGGCGGTTCGGTCGGCCGTATGGATCACACGATGGGGGTCACTCTTTCGATGAACGGTTCATGCCAGGGGAACGGAAAGGTCAAGAGAAGCTCAAGTAGCCGTCACGTGGGGCGAATTGCACCTTTCGTGCCTCACGGTTGTGTAACGGAAGTGTGTGGCCGCTGTTCACGAACCACCCGTTCACCGTTCACCGATCGCCGGTACGAACCGCCGGTCACGAACCCGCCGGTCACGAACGTGGCGCGACGCCCCGCTCCTTGAGCATCTGAGCCATCACCTGGAGCTCGGACTGCTGCGCGTCGACCATGCCCTGCGCGAGCCGCTTCTCCACGCCGACGGTGCACTTGGCGACACAGCCCTCCGCCATGTGGATCCCGCCCTTATGATGGTCCGTCATCAGCTGCAGGTACAGGATCTCGGCCTGCTTGCCGCTCAGCGACTGGAGCTTCCTCAGCTCCGTGTTCGTCGCCATGCCCGGCATCAGCGAGCCGTCCCCGCGCTCGGGCATGTCGCCCATGCCCATCCAGGCCATGGGCGGCTTCTCCGACACCTTCGGCAGTTCCCACAGATCCAGCCAGCCGAGCAGCATGCCGCGCTGGTTGGCCTGCGTCTGCGCGATGTCGTAGGCGAGCCGCCGCACTTCCTCGTTCTTCGTGCGGTCCCGGACGATGTACGACATCTCGACGGCCTGCTGGTGGTGCACGGCCATGTCCCGCGCGAACCCGGCGTCCGCCGACTCGGCGGCCGGCGTCTGCACGGCCGGCCCGCCGCTCGTGTTCTCGGCGACCGCGTACGTGACCGCGCCGGCCGCGACGAGCACCGCCGCCGCGGCCCCGGCGATCCAGCCGACGTGCCGACGCCTCACTACATCGCCCCGCTGGTGCAGGCGGCGCCCGGCTCCGGGGTCTGCGGGCCCTGGACGTAGGCCTTGAAGAACTTGTTCACCTCGGGGTCGTCCGCGCTCTTGACGGCCACCTGGTGGCCCCAGGCCGACAGGATCAGCGGCGCCGCCTGGTTCTCGTACGGGCTCATCAGCGAGAACGACGTCTTCTTCACCTTCGCCGCCAGCGCGTCGACGTCGGCCTTCTTCGCCTTGCTGGTGTACGTCACCCAGACCGCGCCGTGCTCCAGCGAGTGCACGGCGTTCTCGTCCTGCAGCGGCTTGGTGTAGACGGTGCCGTCGCAGGTCGCCCAGATCGGGTTGTGGTTGCCGCCGACCGGCGGGTGCATCGGGTACGACACCTTGGCCGTCACGTGCGTCCGCGGCAGCTTGCCGCTCCAGGTCTGCACGCCGTCCTTGCCGGTGGTCCAGTGCCCGGAGTCACCGGAGGAGGTCTTGGAGTCGTTCGCGCTGTTCTTCTTGTTGTCGGACTGGGAGTTCACGAGGACCACACCGCCGACCACGAGGCCGGCGACGACCACCACGCTCGCGGCGATGGTGAGCGCGCGGTTGCGGCGCTCGCGCGCCCGCTCGGCACGGCGCATCTCCTCTATGCGCGCCTTGCGCGCCGCGCTGCTGTTCTTGGCGGAACCCATGAGGTGTCCTTCTGGGGAAAGGGCCGGCAACGGGAAGGGTGGGGCCCGCCGATCGTAATGGGGAGGGGGCGGGCTTCCGTAGAGAGGGCCCGGCTAAGAGCTGACCGACGGATAATTTGAACCGCGGATGCGCATTACCTACGCTCGTGGTATGCGGCTCCTGCGTTCCACCGACCTGGCCCTGCGCGTCCTGATGCGACTGGCCGTGGCGGCCGACGCCACGCCCACCACACGCCAGGTCGCGGCGGACATGGACGTGCCCTACACGCACGCCGCGAAGGTCGTCGCCGAACTCCAGCACCTGGGCCTCGTGGACGCCCGGCGCGGCCGGGGCGGCGGCCTCGCCCTCGCCGCCGAGGGCCGTACCGCCTCGGTCGGCGCGGTGGTGCGCACCTTCGAGGGCGACGGGGACGTGGTCGACTGCGAGGGTACGGCGGGTACGGCCCCCTGCCCGCTGAACACCGGCTGCCGCCTGCGCGGTGCCCTGCGCCGGGCCCAGGAGGCGTTCTACGCGGCGCTGGACCCGGTCACGGTCGCCGAGCTGGTCGCCGAGCCGACGGGCCCGCTGCTGCTGGGGATCTCCCGTGGGCCGCAAGGCGGTTGACGGTTCTCGACGCGGCGCGTTCACCAGTGGGCGTTAAGGTGCGCGCGTGATGGAGGGGAACCAGGGGACGGACGACGAACGGTGGAACGAGTTCGTCAGGGAGTTCGAGAAGAGCGGGGGGACCCGCGGCACGGGGATGTGCGAGCCGGGCGCGGCTGAGCGCGGGACCGAGGCCGAGGCCGCCGCGAAGCGTCCGCGGCGCCGGAGGCTCCTGGCGGCGACGGCCGTCGCCGGTGCCGTCACGGTGGTGGCCGGGGTGGGATTCGGGCTGAGCGCGGGGCACGGGACGCGGCACGAGACGGCGGCCAGGGCGGCGGGACACCCGCCCAGCCGGAAGACCGCCCCCGCGGAGGCGTCCACGGCGTCGATGCCGATGCTCACCGAGGACCAGGCGTTCCCTGCCCACGTCGACGGCTATGCCAAGGTCATGCAGACGGGCGGCCCGAACTGCACGAGCGCGATCGGCCCGAACCTGGCCCGGCTGATCCGCGAGAGCAAAGGCTGTCAGGGTGTGATCGGGGCCCTGTACAAGGACGGGTCGGACAACCAGTACACGATCGTCGCGTTCGGCATGAAGGACCGGGCCGACGTCGTCCGCCTCACCACGATCCTGACCATGAACGACACGGATTACGAGGTGCCGGTGCTGAGGCCGCCCGCCGGATCCGGTCTGAAGACGTTGCCGGCGGACAGCGGGGTGGCGCAGGCCTTCGCCGGCGACGACAGGCTGCTGGTGGTCGGCATGGCCCAGTGGTCGGACGGCCGCGCCGCCGACTTCGGGGGCCTGGCCGACGAGCTCCGGCCCCTCATGGAAAGGGTGAGGAAGGAAGCCGGCGCGCACGACCGCGGCTGAGCGGGGTCAGGCGGCCTGCCGGGCCAGCCACAGGTCCGGGCCGAACACCTCGTAGTGGATGTCGGCCGGTGCCACACCCTTCTCGATCAGCTGGGTGCGCACCACGCGCATGAACGGCAGCGGGCCGCACAGGTACGCGCGCGTGCCGGCCGGTACCGCGATGCCGGCGAGGTCGACCAGGCCGGTGCGGGTGCCCGGCTCGGCGTCCCGCTCGTAGAAGAAGTGCACGGACGCGCCCGCGAGCTTGCCGGCGTACATCTCGTGGTCGGTGCGCAGGGCGTGGTCGGCGGGGGAGCGGTCGCCGTGGACGACGGTGACCGGGCCGCCGTGGCCGCCTGCCGCGAGGTCGGCCAGCATCGCGATCATCGGGGTCACACCGATGCCGGCGGAGGCGAGCAGCAGGGGGGTCCCGGCGCCGTCGGCGTCCAGGACGAGGTCGCCGTACGGCTCGGACAGGTGGACGACGTCGCCGACCCGCACGCGCGCGTGGAGGTGGTTCGAGACCTCGCCGTCGGGCGCCGCGTCGTCGCCGCTCACGCGCTTGACGCTGAACTGGCGGAGGGTGTCGCCGGGCGCGCCGGACAGGCTGTACTGCCGTATCTGCCGGGCGCCGTCGGGCAGTTCGACCTGGGCGGAGACGTACTGGCCGGCGCGGAAGCCGCGCACCGGGCCGCCGTCGGCGGGCCGCAGCCGGAAGGTGACGACGTCCGCCGTCTCCTCGATGCGCTCCACGACCTCCCAGGGCCGGCGCTCGCTGCTGCCGCTCTCCTCGTACAGCCGCTTCTCGATGGCGATGAGCGCGTTCGCCATCAGCCAGTAGACCTCGGTCCAGGCGGCGGCCACCTCGGGGGTGACGGCCTCGCCGAGGATGTCGGCGATGGCGGCGAAGAGGTGCTCGTGCACGATCGGGTAGTGCTCGGGGGCCACGCCGAGGGAGGCGTGCTTGTGGGCGATGCGGCCGAGCATCGCGTCCGGCCGCTGGTCCGGGTGCTCCACCAGGTGGGTGGCGAAGGCGGCGATGGATCCGGCGAGGGCCTGCTTCTGGGCGCCGGAGGCCTGGTTGCCGCGGTTGAACAGGTCCCGCAGCAGTTCGGGGTGGGCGGTGAAGAGGCGGGCGTAGAAGCGCTCGGTGATCTCGCCGATGGCCGCGCCGACGGCGGGGAGAGTGGCGCGGACGGTGGCTGCGGACTGTTCGGACAGCATCGGAACTCCAATCGGCTCAACTGATCAGAACCCTAGGAAAAGTTGCATCTGAGATGCAAATTAAGCGGTCGTGGCATCGGTCACGCCTTCGGCGAATCGGCCATTACGGATATCGGTCCGAGCAGGCAAGATGGGCGACACGGCAGTACACCTGCCGTACGAGAGGCGTTCAGGCCGAGGATGCATCCGCGATCAAGGTCCGCAACGCGCATGAAATGGTGTTGTGGTGGGATGCTCAGGTGCCCGACCGCCTCCCGCGGGACGGGGGACAGGCGGCCTGACCAGCAAGGATGGGGTAGCGGAAGATGGACAAGCAGCAGGAGTTCGTGCTCCGGACGTTGGAGGAGCGCGACATCCGGTTCGTACGCCTGTGGTTCACGGACGTGCTGGGCTTCCTGAAGTCCGTCGCCGTGGCCCCCGCCGAGCTGGAGCAGGCCTTCGACGAGGGCATCGGCTTCGACGGCTCGGCCATCGAGGGCTTCGCCCGTGTCTACGAGTCCGACATGATCGCCAAGCCGGACCCCTCCACCTTCCAGGTCCTGCCCTGGCGCGCGGAGACCCCCGGCACCGCCCGCATGTTCTGCGACATCCTCATGCCGGACGGCTCCCCGTCCTTCGCGGACCCCCGCTATGTGCTGAAGCGTGCCCTGGCCCGCACCTCCGACCTGGGCTTCACCTTCTACACCCACCCCGAGATCGAGTTCTTCCTGCTGAAGGACCGCCCGCTGGACGGCTCCCGCCCCACCCCGGCCGACAACTCGGGCTACTTCGACCACACCCCGACCAACGTCGGCATGGACTTCCGCCGCCAGGCGATCACCATGCTGGAGTCCATGGGCATCTCGGTGGAGTTCTCCCACCACGAGGGCGCGCCCGGCCAGCAGGAGATCGACCTGCGCTACGCCGACGCGCTCTCCACGGCCGACAACATCATGACGTTCCGCCTGGTCATGAAGCAGGTGGCGCTGGAGCAGGGGGTGCAGGCGACCTTCATGCCGAAGCCCTTCTCCGAGCACCCGGGCAGCGGCATGCACACGCACCTCTCCCTCTTCGAGGGAGACCGGAACGCGTTCTACGAGTCCGGCGCGGAATTCCAGCTCTCCAAGGTCGGCCGATCCTTCATCGCGGGCCTGCTCAAGCACGCGGCGGAGATCTCCGCGGTCACCAACCAGTGGGTGAACTCCTACAAGCGCATCTGGGGCGGCTCCGAGCGCACGGCCGGCGCCGGCGGCGAGGCCCCGTCCTACATCTGCTGGGGCCACAACAACCGCAGCGCCCTGGTCCGCGTCCCGATGTACAAGCCCGGCAAGACCGGCTCGGCCCGCGTGGAGGTCCGCTCCCTGGACTCGGGCGCCAACCCCTACCTGGCCTACGCCGTCCTCCTGGCCGCGGGCCTGAAGGGCATCGAGGAGGGCTACGAGCTCCCGCCGGGCGCCGAGGACGACGTCTGGGCCCTCTCCGACGCCGAGCGCCGCGCGATGGGTATCGAGCCCCTCCCGCAGAACCTCGGCGAGTCCCTGACCCTCATGGAACGCAGCGACCTGGTCGCCGAGACCCTCGGCGAACACGTCTTCGACTTCTTCCTGCGCAACAAGCGCCAGGAGTGGGAGGAGTACCGGTCCGAGGTCACGGCGTTCGAGCTGCGGAAGAACCTGCCGGTGCTGTAGGGGCAGGCGAGGGCGGGTTTCCGCCGAAACGATCCCTTGGGGCCGACGGTCGTGGACCGCCGGCCCCGGTGCGTCTGGCGAGCGCCGGGCCGCCTCTGGGCCGTCGGAACGGATGCTCACCGCGCCGTAGCCGCGCCTGTGCGGCCCTGGGAGTCGGCTCAGGGGTGGACCGGAGAACCCGCCGGCGTTGCCGGACCGAGGCCGGCCGCTTGCGACCCGGACTCTCCATCCGGTTTACCTGCAGACGGTGAATCAAGGGACGGGAATGACAGGATCACCGATTCCCGGGACGAGGGCGGCTCTTCCCGGGACGAGGGCGGCTCGGTGATTCGGCCGACGCGCTCCAGGCGGGCGATGACGCCGGAGGAGTCGCCGAAGTTCGGCAGCTCGGTGGTCAGGATCATCAGCCGGGTGGGCGGCTTGCCCGTCCACGGGTCGCGGAACTTGCGGCGGGGTCGCAGATGACGCGGATCTCGGACGCAGACCATCCCTTCGTGGTACAAGTTGGACATGACGGATGGGCGGCGGACGACCGGGCGGTCGCGGTCCCCGGAGGCACGCCGCTGGGTGAGGTTCGGTTTGGCGGTGCTTGGCTTCGGCGGCGCCGCTGTTGTCGTGCACGTCTGGCTGGGGCAGTCATGGCGCGATGTCCTGCTGATGGCCGCTTCGCTGGCGTTCGTGTGGGTGGCCGTCAGAGAGGCCCTGGAGGGCAGGCGCCGTGGGCGGACTGGGCGGCGGGACCGTTGAAGGCCGGCCGCGGAAACGGTTCCGCTTGAAGATCGCCTTGCGGACGTTGACCGTGGTTCCGCGGCCGTGGCCGCGCGTGTGAGGAACTCGGATCGGCCGTGCGGGCCCGGTGAACCTTCCGGGTCCGGCCCGCGTCTTCCCGCGCGACCGTCACCACACGCCCAGGAGAACAGACCGTGGCCGACACAGACGTTGAGCAGAGCGACGAGCGGGGTTACGACCAGGGGCCCTGGTGGGCGGGCCTCGGGACGTGGGGGGCGGTCGCACTGATCGTCTTCGGGGGCCTCGCGGCAGCGTGGGTCTTTCTCCGGCTGCCCGGCACCCCGCAGGAGCCGGCGTCCGGCTACTACCAGGCCGCCAGGGTCATCGCCATCGGCCTGGTGATCGCGGGAGGCACCTTGCTGGGCCGCCGTCGCACCCGGGCCGCAGCCACCGAGGAGACGAACGAGCCGGAACGCGCCTGACGCGACCGGCCGGCGAGCGGCGTCAGACGGCGGCAACTTGAATCCCGCAGGACCTTGCGAGTTACTGGCCGAACTCGCAGAACTCGGCTCCCACCGGGCCGTCTGTGGGCCGTCGACGGGTGGCCCACAACGACCGGCGAAGACCAACGATGACTGACTGACCACACGTCGGGGCAGGCTTCCGCGCCTGCCCGCAACGGGCGGCCCGCCCCCGGGGCGAGCCGCCGGCTTTTCACCGCCAGTCCGAGTCCGGGGCGGAGCCGGAGCGGGGCTGCTGGGACCGTTCGTGATGGACGTGCTCGCGGTTGTTGCAGGCGTCGTGCACCGAGCTGCCCGTCCACGGTGCGGTGAGCGGGACGAGCCCGAGGGCCGTCTCACAGAGTTTGTCCGGGGACAGGGGCCGGCCGGCGATGTTGATGCGGCCGCGGGTGCCGTCGCTGTCGGCGTGGGCGGGGGCGGCGAGCGTGAGACCGGCGGCGGTGAGCGCTGCGAGAGCGGTGATCTTCTTCACGCCCTGGTCAACGAGATCGAATCCGCCCAGGTCACGCGGGCTGGCGACGGTGCGGTTATCCGACGTACGCCGGTGACACCGCAGCCGTGGTGATCCGCCGCGCCGCCCCCGAGCCGTCCGCCGGAACCTCGTACAGATCGGCGCCGTAGTCACCGGGCAGCGCGTACACGACCGTACGGGCATCGCGCCACACCACCTGGTCGTCCACGCTCCTGCGCTCGGCCAGCGGAGTCTCCCGCATGGTGCGCAGGTCCAGGACGTACAGATGCCAGGGGGCGTCCTTGGGCAGGCCCTCGCCCCGCTTCTTGTAGGCGATCCGCGTGCCGTCGGGCGAGAGGGACGGGCACTCGACGTTCGCGTGCACGGTGGTGACCGTGCGGGCGCGCAGGTCGCCCCGGACCAGATACGTACTGCCCCCGGTCGCGAGCGTCGCGTAGAACGTGCGATCGTCCGCCGCGAACGTCACGCCCCAGAAGTTGGCGTCCGCCGCGTGGTACGTGCGCCCGTCCTTGACGATCCGGAAGGCCTCCAGGGACGGGATCAGCTCACCGCTCCTCGTGTCCACGATCGCCGCACGCGTGGAGAAGTTCGTCCCGGCGTACGAGTCACCGCCCACGAACGCCGTCCAGGCGGCGAAACGACCCGTCGGCGAGACCCGGGCGCGCGACGGGATGCCCGGGACGTCGTACCGATGCACGGTCCGCAACCGGGCGTCCAGGATCAGCGCGCGATACGTGTCCGACACCGGCCCGTGTACGGCCTGCAGACACACACCCGTCCCCGAAGCGGCATGAAAACGCAGGCACTTGACGCCGGACGCCGTCCGCGCCCCCGACGGATCGCCGGCCGGAACGCCGACGAGCTCGTCCCGGTGCGGCCCCCACGCCATGTTCCGCAACACCATCCGCCCGTGCCCGGTCAGCGTGACCGCCCCCGCCGTGACCCGAGGACCGCCCGCCTGCGCCTGGTCACGGCGGTCGGCCCGGGCCGAGGCGTGCAGCACGGACGCCACCCCCACCACCGCGAGCACGGCGACGGCGGCGACCAGGATCAGGACGCGGTTGCGTACGGTCATGCGGGCACCGTCCCCTTCGGGCGCAGGGTGAGGGAGAAGGCGGCACACGCGGCCAGCGCCACCGCCGCGCCCGCCAGCGCCGCCCGGTCGCCCCACACCGTCCAGGCCGCGCCGAACAGCAGACTGCAGGCGAACCGGGCTGCGGCCTGCCCGGTCTGCACGAGGGCCAGCCCCGACGAGCGCAGCGCCTCCGGCACCCCGTCCGAGGCCGCCGCCATCAGCACGCCGTCGGTGGCCGCGTAGAAGGCGCCGTGCAGGGCGAGGACGACGTACGGCAGGGCCGAGCCGTGCCACGCCGTGAGCAGCAAGGCGTACGCGACCAGCAGGGCACCGTGCCCGCCGACGAAGACCGCCCACCGGCCCACCCGGTCCGCGAGCCGCCCGAGCGGCACCGCCAGCAGCAGGAAGGAGGCGGCCGTACCGAGCGGCAGGAGCGCGAACCAGCGGTCCGGGACGCCGAGGCGGCGCTGCAGCAGCAGATAGACGAACGAGTCGCTGACCGTGGCCAGCCCCAGCAGCAGTGCGCACACCGCGATCCGCCGCAGTCCCCGCCGCCGCAACAGCCCCACCGCTCCCCGCAGGGTGGGCCGTTCGTCCGCGACCACGCCACCGCGCCCGCCGGGCACGAACAGAAGCAGGATCAGCACGCCCAGCACCGCGACACAGAAGCTGACGGTGAACACCGCGTCGTAGCCGTCCACCGTGGCTCGCAGGATCAGGAAGGCCACCAGCGGCCCGAGCAGCGCACCCGCCGTGTCCATGGCCCGGTGCACCCCGAAGGCCCGCCCCCGCGACTCCGCCGTACTGGACAGCGAGATGAGGGCGTCCCGAGGCGCCGTCCGCAGCCCCTTCCCCGTGCGGTCGGCGGCCAGGACGAGCCCGATCGGGGTCAGGGAGTGCGCGACCAGCAGCAACGGCTTGCACACGGCCGACACCGCGTACCCGAACCCGGCGACCCACTTGTGCCGCCCGCCGCCGCGATCGGCGAGATGCCCGCCCACCAGCCGTACGACCGCCGAGAAACCGTTGTACACACCGTCCAGCAGCCCGAAGCCCAACGGCGACAGACCCAGGCCGCTGACCAGGTACAACGGCAGCACGGCCGTGACCATCTCGGACGACACGTCGGTCACCAGACTGACCGTTCCGAGCGCGAGCACGGTGGGGGCGATCGCGGCACGGCGCCGCCCGGCCACTGGCCGGACGGCACCGTCCGCGGACGCCGGCGTGCTTGCGCGGCTGTCCGCTACGTACACGTCAGGACGCCCAGATGCCGGTGATGTCCTCGGCGGAGGCCGCGTTGCCCGCGTGCGAGGTCAGCCCCTGGCTGTCCTCGAGGGTGCGCAGCAGGTCGTAGTGGTTGTACGTGGTCGAGCTGGACGACCCGGCCGTCACCGGCTGCCCGTACAGCACGGTCGGAATCCGGTTCCCGCTCAGCCGGTTGTCCTCGTCAAAGGTGACGACGAGCAGGCTGTTGTGGGTCTTGGCCCAGGTCGCGTAGGCACCCAGGTTGTTCTTCAGCCAGGTGTCACCGGTGGACACCGAGCAGTCGTGCATGTCGCTGCACAGGTTGGGGACCACGTACGACAGCTGGGGGAGCTGGGTGTAGTCGGCCGGGAACTGGGCGAACGTCTTGGCGCTGGACGTCGGCACGTTGCTGAACCCGAACCACGGGTTGTGCTTCTGGGCGTAGTTGCCGCTGCTGCAGGTTGTCGAGCCCTGGCTCGGCAGGGACTCGTTGTAGCTGGCCCAGCTCCTTCCCGCCGCGATCACCTCCGAGGCCAGGTTGGGGGCCGAGGAGAACCCCGGCGTGACACAGCTGTCGTCGGTGATTCCCTGCGTCGAGCCGGAGAACATGGCGTAGTAGTTCGGCTGGCTCGGGTGGGTCTCGGCGTACGACTGCGTCAGGTTGGCACCTCCCGACTTCAGCGAGTTGATGTACGGGGCGTTGGAAGAGCCGATGACCTGGCTGTACGCGTGGTTCTCGAAGACCACGACGACCACGTGGTCCGGGCTCGGCACGGCGCCCGCGGCGTGCGCGGACTCTGCGCCGATCCCGGTCCACAGCCCGAACGCGGCCGCGGCGAGGGCCGCTGCGGATGCCACGACGGTACGGGTACGGCGGTACACGGAACTGCCGGACACATCAACCTCCGGTGTGGGGGTGGGACGGGGCTGGCGGTGCGGACAGAGCATGCACACGCCAACATTCCCGCGCCGCACGGCACCCAACCGAAAGGATGAAGAGCGGATGAACTACTGGCCGCAGCCGTGCACGGCACCGACGCACAGCCCACGGGGGCGCAACCCAAGCCACGACGCGCCAGCCCGGGCCGCCGCAGGCATTGCCCCCCACCCGCAGCGACCCAAGCACCCGCCCCCCGCCCGGCAGGGCCCACGCACCGGCAGGGGCTCACGCACCCGAACCTGCCCGGCAGGGCCCACGCACCGGCAGGGGCTCACGCACCCGCCCCCGCCCGGCAGGGCCCACGCACCGGCAGGGGCTCACGCACCCGAACCTGCCCGCAGGGTTCACGGCACGCGGCACGGCACCACGCACCCGAACCCGAACCCGCCCGGCAGGGCCCATGCACCCGCAGGGGCCCCGCACCCGAACCCCCTCCCGCCCCACAGGAGCCCCGAACCCCCTCCCACCCCGCAGGACCCCCGCACCCGAACCTGCCCCCGACCCGCAGGCCCCGCTCTCCAAGCCACCCCGCCCACTCCCCCGCAGGCCCCGCTCTCCAAGCCACTCCGTCCCCGCCCCGCAGGCGCCCGCCCCCAAGCCACCCCGCCCCCCTCCGGTTAGGCTCTGGCCAGGACGATTCCGATCCGAGACGCACGCAGCCGCACGCAGCCGCACCCAAGGGGAGGCACGGAGATGACGCCGGGGCGCAGAAGCAGTACCTTCACCCGCCTGCTCCGGCACGGCTTCACCGACCCCTCCGCCGCAGAGCGCCTCCTCGACGGCCCGGAACTCGCCGCCGTCCGCGACGACCCCGTCCTCCTGGAAGCCCTGGGCGCCACCGCCGACCCCGACCTCGCCCTGCACGGCCTGGTCCGCCTCCTGGAGGCCCAGGACGGCCAGACGGCCCACCGCGAACTGCTGGACACCCTCATCGCGGCCAAGCCGCTGCGCGACCGCCTCCTCGGTGTCCTCGGTGCCTCCGCCGCCCTCACCGACCACCTCGCCCGCCACCCGAGCGACTGGCACGCCCTGGTCACCTACGAGCCCCGCGACCTGCACCCCGGCGTCGAGGAGTTCGAGCGGGGCCTGGCCGAGGCCACCGACCCCGTCTCCCTCCGCGTCGCCTACCGCCGCTGTCTGCTCTCCATCGCCGCCCGCGACGTCTGCGGCACCACGGACGTCGCCGAAACCGCCGCCGAACTCGCCGACCTCGCCACCGCCACCCTCCGCGCCGCCCTGGCCATCGCGCGGGCGCACGCCCCCGGGGACGCCGCCGCCTGCAGCCTCGCGGTGATCGCGATGGGCAAGTGCGGCGGCCACGAACTGAACTACGTCTCCGACGTGGACGTGATCTTCGTGGCCGAAGCAGCCGATGGCACCACCGAGGCCAAGGCGCTCACCGCCGCCACCCGCCTCGCCTCCCACCTCATGCGGATCTGCTCGGAGACCACCGTGGAGGGCTCCATCTGGCCGGTGGACGCCAACCTCCGCCCCGAGGGCCGCAACGGCCCCCTGGTCCGCACCCTCTCCTCCCACCTCGCCTACTACCAACGCTGGGCGAAGACCTGGGAGTTCCAGGCCCTGCTCAAGGCCCGCCCGGTAGCGGGCGACGCGGACCTCGGCCAGGCGTACGTCGACGCACTCGAACCCCTGGTCTGGAAGGCGGCCGAGCGCGACAACTTCGTGACGGACGTCCAGAAGATGCGCCGCCGCGTGGTGGAGAACATCCCCGCGTCCGAGATCGAGCGAGAGCTCAAACTCGGCCCCGGCGGCCTCCGCGACGTCGAATTCGCCGTCCAGCTCCTGCAGTTGGTGCACGGCCGCACCGACCGGAGCCTGCGCAGCGGCACCACCCTGGACGCCCTGCAGGCCCTGGCCGCCGGAGGCTACGTCGGCCGTGAGGACGCCGCCCGCCTGGACGAGGCGTACCGCTTCCTGCGCTCGATGGAGCACCGCATCCAGCTCTACCGCCTGCGCCGCACCCACCTCGTCCCGGTCGCCGAGGAGGACCAGCGGCGCCTCGGCCGCTCCCTCGGCCTGCGCACCGACCCGGTGGCCGAGCTGATCCGGGAGTGGAAGCGGCACACCGGCGTCGTACGCAGGCTCCACGAGAAGCTCTTCTACCGCCCGCTGCTCGACGCGGTCGCCCAACTCGCCCCCGGCGAGGCCCGCCTGAGCCCCGAGGCGGCCCGCGAGCGCCTCGTCGCCCTCGGCTACGCCGACCCCGCCGCCGCCCTGCGCCACCTGGAGGCCCTGGCCTCCGGAGTGACCCGCAAGGCGGCGATCCAGCGCACCCTGCTCCCCGTCCTGCTCGGCTGGTTCGCCGACTCGGCGGACCCGGACGCGGGCCTGCTGAACTTCCGCAAGGTCTCCGACGCGCTCGGGAAGACCCCCTGGTACCTGCGCCTGCTCCGGGACGAAGGGGCGGCCGCGGAGAACCTGGCCCGCGTGCTGTCGGCGGGCCGCCTCGCCCCCGACCTCCTCATGCGCGCCCCCGAGGCGGTGGCCCTGCTGGGCGACGGCGACGGCGGCGGACTCGAACCCCGCGGGCGCGCCCACCTGGAGCAGGAGATCCTGGCCGCCGTGGGCCGCGCCGAGAACGCCGAGCAGGGCGTCACCGCGGCCCGCGGCGTGCGCCGCCGCGAGCTGTTCCGCACCGCCGCCGCCGACATCGTCGGCTCCTACGGCACGGAGACCAACCCCGCCGAGGCCGACCAGGGCGCCCTGGTGGACCGCGTCGGCGCGGCGGTCTCCGACCTGACCGCCGCCACCCTCGCGGGCACCCTGCGCGCGGTGGTCCGGGACGACTGGGGCGACACGCTGCCCACCCGGTTCGCGATCATAGGGATGGGCCGTTTCGGCGGGCACGAGCTGGGCTACGGCTCCGACGCGGACGTCGTCTTCGTGCACGAGCCGCAGGACGGCGTGGACGAGCACGAGGCGGGCGTGGCCGCGAACAAGGTCGTCGCCGAGATGCGCCGCCTGCTCCAGCTGCCCAGCGCCGACCCGCCGCTGCTCATCGACGCCGACCTGCGCCCGGAGGGCAAGTCGGGCCCGCTGGTGCGCACCCTGAAGTCGTACGAGGCGTACTACCGCCGCTGGTCCCTGGTCTGGGAGTCCCAGGCGCTGCTGCGGGCCGAGCCGGTAGCCGGGGACGAGGAGCTGGGCCGCCGCTTCACCGAGCTGATCGACCCCCTGCGCTACCCGGCCCACGGCCTCGAAGAGGACGCCGTACGCGAGATCCGCCGGCTGAAGGCCCGTATGGAGTCCGAGCGCCTGCCGCGCGGCGCCGACCCCAAGCTGCACACCAAGCTCGGCCCGGGCGGGCTGTCCGACGTCGAGTGGACCGTCCAGCTCTTCCAGCTCCGGCACGGCTGGGAACAGCCCGGTCTGCGCACCACCCGCACCCGGGACGCGCTGGCCGCCGCCCGCGGGGCCGGACTGCTGTCCGCCGAGGAGGCGGAGATCCTGGACGAGGCCTGGGTGCTGGCGACGCGGGTGCGCAACGCGGTGATGCTGGTGCGCGGCCGGGCCGGGGACACCTTCCCCACCGAGCCGCGCGAGCTGGCCGCCGTGGGCCGCTACCTGGGCTACGGCGCCGGGCACGCCGGCGACATGCTGGACGCCTACCGCCGTACCACCCGCAGGGCACGCGCAGTGGTCGAGGAGCTGTTCTACGGCAACGGAGGGTGACGGCCGGCCGGTGCTACGGCGCCTGAGCGGCCCGGACCGCCGCGGGCTCCGGCTCGCGCCTGCGGGCCGGGACCACCCGTGGCAGGGCGTACGGAAGCGCGCCGTACCACACCCGCGCCACCGTGAAGCCGAACGCCAGGCAGAGCACTCCGCCCACCGCGTCCAGCCAGAAATGGTTGGCCGTGGCAACGATGACCAGCAAGGTGGCCGCCGGGTAGAGCAGGCCCAGCACCCGCACCCACGGCACGGACGCCAGCGCGAAGATGGTCAGCCCGCACCACAGCGACCAGCCGATGTGCATCGACGGCATCGCCGCGTACTGGTTCGACATGTGCTTCAGATCGCCGGAGGCCATCGAGCCCCACGTGTGGTGCACCATCACGGTGTCCACGAAGTGCCCGCCGCGCATCAACCGGGGCGGCGCGAGCGGAAACAGATAGTAACCGAGCAGAGCCACACCCGTCGTCGCGAACAGCGCCAGCCGCGCCGCCGCGTAACGCCCCGGATGCCACCGGTACAACCACACCAGCACCCCGATCGTGACGATGAAGTGCAAGGTGGCGTAGTAGTAGTTCATCCCGATGATCAGCCAAGTCACCGAGTTCAGCGCATGGTTGAGGGACTGTTCGAGGGCGACGCCCAGATGGTGCTCGGCGCTCCAGATCCAGTCGGCGTTGCGCAGCGCCTTGCCCCGCTGCTCCGGGACGGCGTTGCGGATCAGTGAGTACGTCCAGTAACTCACCGCGATCAGAAGGATCTCGAACCAGAGCCGGGGCCGACGCGCGCGTCGCAACCGGCCCAGCGGAGTCCGCCCGTCCTCGCCCGTGACGGCCTGCGGAACGGCCACCTCCTCGCGACCTTCCGGCTGCGTCACGGTCCAGTCACTCATAGGCATCAAGTCTGCCAGAAAAGGCGTCTTCGACCGATCATCCCAAGGTCGGGTCCGGGACGCACCTTCTACGACATACGGACGACATTCGGTGCCGAAGCGGTCGAACCGCGCACCACCAGCTCCGGCATGAACACGAACTCGCTGTGCGGCGCGGGCGTCCCGCCGATCTCCTCCAGCAACGTGCGCACCGCGGCCTGTCCCATCGCCGGCACCGGCTTGCGGACGGTGGTCAGCGGCGGGTCGGTGAAGGCGATCAGCGGGGAGTCGTCGAAGCCGACCACCGACACGTCCCGGGGCACTTCCAGACCCCGCTGCCGGGCCGCCCGTATGGCACCGAGCGCCATCATGTCGCTCGCGCACACCACGGCCGTGCAGTCCCGCTCGATCAGTGCCGTCGCGGCGGCCTGACCACCCTCCAGGGTGTACAGCGAGTGCTGGATCAGCTCGGTCTCGACCACCTCGGCGGCGAGCCCCAACTGGTCCTGCACGGCCCGCACGAAACCCTCGATCTTGCGCTGCACCGGCACGAACCGCTTCGGCCCGAGCGCCAGCCCGATCCGGGTGTGGCCCAGCGACACCAGGTGGGTCACCGCGAGCGTCATCGCGGCCCGGTCGTCGGGGGAGATGAACGGCGCCTGCACTTTCGGCGAGAACCCGTCCACCAGCACGAACGGCACGCCCTGCGCCCGCAGCCGCTCATAGCGCTGCATGTCGGCGGTGGTGTCGGCGTGCAGCCCGGAGACATAGATGATCCCCGCGACGCCGCGGTCCACCAGCATCTCGGTCAGCTCGTCCTCGGTCGAGCCGCCGGGAGTCTGGGTGGCGAGCACCGGCGTGTAGCCCTGCCGGGTCAGCGCCTGGCCGATGACCTGGGCCAGGGCCGGGAATATCGGGTTCTCCAGCTCCGGCGTGATCAGCCCGACCAGCCCCTCGCTGCGCTGCCGCAGCCGGACCGGGCGCTCGTAGCCCAGGACGTCCAGCGCGGCCAGCACGGACTGGCGGGTGGTGGCGGCGACGCCCGGCTTGCCGTTGAGGACCCGGCTGACGGTCGCTTCGCTCACCCCCGCCTGCGCAGCGATGTCGGCAAGCCGTGTGGTCACGGCACCGGACTGTACCGGTCGTATGTCGCCTTGCCCACCGGCCGGACGCCGGGCACGGGCAGCCGAACGGCCCGCCGTGGGTTGCTGCCTCATCGCGCTCCCTCTGATTCATGGTGGCAAGAGCTTGCAGAGTCTTGCACAAGTGCCGTCGTCACCGCCCTACCGGCCCCAATACACGGTTGCGTCGGGGTCGAGTGCCGGTCACGAGCGGGTAACCATCGTGTTCCCTTGCACTTTTTTTCTGCAAGGTCTTTCGCAACGCTTACAACGCTGTTACGTTCCTGGTCGCCCGGCCGCCGCAACGGCGCTGTCGGCAAGACCGCAGGGACGGCGGACGGGACCGCCCCTGCCTCACTCGGGCTTAAACCCTCAAGGAGAACTCATGCGGCGTGGCATAGCGGCCTCCGCGCTGGTGGCGTCCCTCGCCCTCGCGGCGACGGCCTGCGGCGGCGGTAACAGCGACAGCGGCAAGGGCGACGGCCCGGTGACCATCACCTGGTGGGACACCTCCAACGCCACGAACGAGGCGCCGACGTACCAGGCCCTGATCAAGCAGTTCGAGGCCGCCAACAAGAACATCAAGGTCAAGTACGTCAACGTCCCCTTCGACCAGGCGCAGAACAAGTTCGACACCGCCGCCGGCTCCAAGGGCGCCCCGGACGTGCTGCGCTCCGAGGTCGGCTGGACCCCGGCCTTCGCCAAGAAGGGCTACTTCCTGCCGCTGGACGGCACCGAGGCCCTCGCCGACCAGGCCAAGTTCCGGCCCAACCTGATCCAGCAGGCCCAGTACCAGGGCAAGACCTACGGCGTGCCGCTGGTCACCGACACCCTCGCCCTCGTCTACAACAAGGCCCTGTTCAAGAAGGCCGGCATCGCCGAGGCGCCCAAGACCTGGGACGAGCTGAAGTCCGACGCCGCCAAGATCCAGGCCAAGACCGGACAGTTCGGCTACTGGGGCTCCACCCAGGCCTACTACGCGCAGACCTTCCTCTACGGCGAGGGCACCGACACCGTCGACGCCACGGCCAAGAAGATCACCGTCGACTCGGCCGCCGCCAAGAAGGCCTACGGCACCTGGCTGAGCACGTTCTCCGGCAAGGGCCTGCACAAGGCCGACACCACCGCCGACGCCTACGCCCACATCCAGGACGCGTTCGTCAACGGCAAGGTCGCCGCGATCATCCAGGGCCCCTGGGAGATCACGAACTTCTACAAGGGCAGCGCCTTCACGGACAAGTCCAACCTCGGCATCGCCACCGTCCCGGCCGGCTCCAGCGGCAAGGCGGGCGCCCCGACCGGCGGCCACAACCTCGCGGTCTACGCCGGCTCGGACAAGTCCCACCAGGACGCGGCGCTGAAGTTCGTGAAGTTCATGACCTCGGCGGCCTCCCAGGAGACCATCGCCCTGAAGAACTCCACGCTGCCCACCCGTGAGGACGCCTACACCGCGCAGGTCAAGGCCGACCCCGGCATCGCCGGCTTCCAGTCCGTCCTCCCCGCCGCCCAGCCCCGCCCGGCGCTGCCCGAGTACAGCTCCCTGTGGGGTCCGCTCGACACCGAGCTGCCGAAGGTCGCCGGCGGCAAGGAGCCGCTGGACAAGGGCCTGAGCAACGCCGAGGTCGCCATCGCCAAGCTGGTGCCCGACTTCAGCAAGTGACGCCCGGGTGGCCGTCGGATCCTCTCGTAAGGAGGGGAAGGATCCGGCGGCCACCGCCCTGTGCCCGGCCCAACCCCTGATCGTTTTGAAGGTGTCGAACCATGACAGTCGCCATCGACCGCGCGACCGGCAAGCGGCGCGGTGACCGCGCGCCTCGGCCCGGGCTGGGGCAGCGCATCAAGAACGGCTACCAGAAGTACTGGTACGCCTATGCGATGATCGCCCCGGTGGTCGTCGTGCTCGCCGTGATCGTGGGCTATCCGCTGCTGCGCGGTGTCTACCTCACGCTCACCGACGCCAACAGCCTCAACTCGGCGCGCACCATCGGCGTCAACCACATCCCTGCGACCTACAAGTTCATCGGGTTCGGCAACTACAAGGACATCCTGTTCGGCCCGCTGTCCTACGACCGGTTCTGGTCGCACTTCCTGTGGACGGTCGTCTGGACGGCCGCGTGCGTGGCCCTGCACTACACCATCGGCCTGTGCCTCGCGCTCATGCTCAACGAGAAGCTGCGCGGCCGCACCTTCTACCGGGTGCTGCTGGTCCTGCCCTGGGCCGTGCCGACCTTCGTCACCGTCTTCTCCTGGCGGATCATGCTCGCCGACTCCGGGGTGATCAACCAGATCCTGCACGCGCTCCACATGCCCCAGCCGCAGTGGCTGGAGGACACCTTCTGGCAGCGCTTCGCCGCGATCATGGTCAACACCTGGTGCGGTGTGCCGTTCATGATGCTCTCGCTGCTCGGCGGACTGCAGTCCATCGACTCCTCGCTCTACGAGGCCGCCGAGATGGACGGCGCGAGCGCCTGGCAGCGCTTCCGGCACGTCACCCTGCCGGGCCTGCGCTCGGTCAGCTCCACGGTCGTGCTCCTCGGCATCATCTGGACCTTCAACCAGTTCGCCATCATCTTCCTGCTGTTCGGCCCGACCAGCGCCCCGGACGCCCAGATCCTCGTCACCTGGGCCTACTTCCTGGGCTTCGGCCAGCAGCCGCGCGACTTCGCCCAGTCCGCCGCGTACGGCGTACTGCTGCTGTCGATCATCACCGTCTTCACCTCCTTCTACTTCCGCTGGCTGAAGCGCAATGACCAGCTCGCCGTCTGACGCCGCAGGAGCCACCACCATGAGCACCACGACCCTCGAAAAGACCGAGGCCGGGCCGACCCCCGCCGCGCAGCCCCCGAGCCGGACCCGCCGGCGAGGCGAACGCGGCCCGCTCGGCGCCGCCCTCCTGCACACCGGTCTCGTCCTCGCGAGCCTGATCGCACTCGCCCCGGTGGCCTGGCTGATCTTCCTGTCGCTCGGCCCCGAGAAGGACGACTACCTGCACCCGAGCAAGATCCTGGGCAAGCTCAGCTTCTCCAACTACAGCTTCGTGCTGGAGCACACCGGCTTCTTCGACTGGTTCAAGTCGACGATGATCGTGGCCGGCGGCACCACCCTGATCGGCGTCTTCGTCGCCGCCACCACCGGCTACGCGGTCTCCCGGATGCGCTTCCCCGGCTACAAGCAGCTGATGTGGGTCCTGCTGCTCACCCAGGCCTTCCCGATCGCCATCCTGATCGTGCCGATGTACGAGATCTTCAGCCAGCTCGATCTCATCGACACCTACTGGGCGCTGATCGTCATCAACTGCACCACCGCCGTGCCGTACAGCGCCTGGCTGCTCAAGGGGTACTTCGACACCATCCCCTTCGAGATCGACGAGGCCGGACGTGTCGACGGACTGAGCCCCTTCGGCACCTTCTTCCGGCTGATCCTGCCGCTGGCCCGCCCGGGCCTGGCCGTCGCCGCGTTCTACAACTTCATCACCGCCGTCGGCGAGGTCGCCTTCGCGACCACGTTCATGCTGGACGACTCCAAGTACACCTTCGCCGTCGGTCTGCAGACCTTCGTCAGCGAGCACGACGCCCAGTGGAACTACATGGCCGCCACCGCGGTGCTGATCGCGATACCCGTGTCGGTGTTCTTCTACCTCGTGCAGAAGAACCTCGTGACCGGCCTCACCGCCGGCGGCACCAAGGGCTGACGCCCGCCCCGGGACTCCCGCGCGCCTCACCGCGCGGGTAGGCGGCCGCGGTGTCCATCCGACCCCGCTGTCACCGCGGCCGCCTCGCACACCCCCCGGCCACCCGCATCCGCCGCCGTACCGCACCCACGCGCCCATGACCCGAACTCGTTTACCTCTCAAGGACGCCATGAGCCAGCAGCACCCTGCCGCACCGGCCCACCACTCCGCCGTCGCCGCCGTCGCCGACCGCCGCCGCGACTGGTGGCGGGACGCGGTCATCTACCAGGTCTACCCGCGCAGCTTCGCCGACAGCAACGGCGACGGCATGGGCGACCTGGAAGGCGTACGCTCCCGCCTGCCGTACCTGCGCGACCTCGGCGTCGACGCCGTGTGGCTCAGCCCCTTCTACGCCTCCCCGCAGGCCGACGCGGGCTACGACGTCGCCGACTACCGCGCCGTCGACCCGATGTTCGGCAACCTGCTCGACGCCGACGCGCTGATCCGCGACGCCCACGAGCTGGGACTGAGGATCATCGTCGACCTCGTGCCGAACCACTCCTCCGACCAGCACGAGTGGTTCAAGCGCGCCCTCGCCGAGGGCCCCGGTTCCCCGCTGCGCGAGCGCTACCACTTCCGCCCCGGCAAGGGGAAGAACGGCGAACTGCCGCCCAACGACTGGGAGTCCATCTTCGGCGGCCCCGCCTGGACGCGCGTGACCGAGCCGGACGGTACCCCCGGCGAGTGGTACCTGCACCTCTTCGCGCCCGAGCAGCCCGACTTCAACTGGGACCACCCGGCCCTCGGTGACGAGTTCCGCTCCATCCTGCGCTTCTGGCTGGACATGGGCGTGGACGGCTTCCGCATCGACGTGGCGCACGGCCTGGTCAAGGCCGACGGCCTGCCCGACCTCGGCTCCCACGACCAGCTCAAACTGCTGGGCAACGATGTCATGCCGTTCTTCGACCAGGACGGCGTCCACGCGATCTACCGCCAGTGGCGCCGCATCCTCGACGAATACGCCGGTGAGCGCATCTTCGTGGCGGAGGCCTGGACCCCGACCGTCGAGCGCACCGCCAACTACGTCCGCCCGGACGAGCTGCACCAGGCCTTCAACTTCCAGTACCTGAGCACGGAGTGGGACGCGGCCGAACTCCGTACGGTCATCGACCGCACCCTGGAGGCCATGCGCCCGGTCGGCGCACCCGCCACCTGGGTGCTGTCCAACCACGACGTCACCCGGCACGCCACCCGCTTCGCCAACCCGCCCGGCCTCGGCACCCAGATCCGCACGGCGGGCGACCGCGAACTGGGCCTGCGCCGCGCCCGCGCCGCCACCCTCCTCATGCTGGCGCTGCCCGGCTCGGCGTACATCTACCAGGGCGAGGAACTGGGCCTGCCGGACGTGGTCGACCTGCCCGACGAGGTGCGCCAGGACCCGGCGTACTTCCGAGGCGCCGGCCAGGACGGCTTCCGCGACGGCTGCCGGGTGCCGATCCCGTGGACCCGCGAGGGCTCGTCGTACGGCTTCGGCAGCAGCGGCAGCTGGCTCCCGCAGCCCGCGAGCTGGGGCGAGCTGAGCGTGGAGGCGCAGACGGGTGTCCCCGGCTCGACGCTGGAGCTGTACCGCACGGCCCTGACCGTCCGCCGGACCCAGCCCGACCTGGGCGCGGGCGACGCGGTCGAGTGGCTGCGGGCGCCCGAGGGCGTCCTGGCCTTCCGGCGCGGGGAGTTCGTCTGCGTCGCGAACACCACGGGGGAGTCGGTGGCGACCCCGGCGTACGGCCGCGTGCTGCTCGCCAGCGGTGAGGTGACCGAGGCCGACGACGAGACCAAGGTGCCCGCCGACACGACGGTGTGGTTCACGACGGCCTGACGGCCCGTCGACAAGTTCTTGCATCAACTTCACAACGGCCCGCTGCCTTTCAGGCAGCGGGCCTTTAACATCTGCGTCACCGCAAGTTTGCTGAAACATTGCAGCAAGCGCCTTCAGCGGTCTTTCCCAGCCTTCAAGGACGAAGGACCCCCACATGGCACGCAGACACATGGCACGCAGAACCCTCTCCGCGGTGGGCGCCCTCACGGCCGCCGCTCTGGTTGGCATGAACCCGACCACCGCCGACGCCTCCCCGCCCGGCACCAAGGACGTCACCGCCGTCCTCTTCGAGTGGAACTACGCCTCGGTGGCCCGCGAGTGCACCACCACCCTCGGCCCCGCCGGGTACGGCTACGTCCAGGTCTCCCCGCCCGCCGAGCACATACAGGGCTCGCAGTGGTGGACGTCGTACCAGCCGGTGTCGTACAGGATCGCGGGCCGGCTCGGTGACCGGACCGCCTTCAAGAACATGATCGACACCTGTCACGCGGCCGGCCTGAAGGTCGTCGTCGACACCGTCGTCAACCACATGTCGGCGGGCAGCGGCACCGGCACCGGCGGCTCGACGTACAGCAAGTACGACTATCCGGGCCTGTACTCGTACCCCGACTTCGACGACTGCACCTCCCAGGTCACCAACTACCAGGACCGCTGGAACGTCCAGCACTGCGAACTCGTCGGCCTGGCCGACCTGGACACCGGCGAGGAGTACGTCCGCAAGACCATCGCCGGCTACATGAACGACCTGCTCTCCCTGGGCGCCGACGGCTTCCGCATCGACGCGGCCAAGCACATCCCGGCGGACGACCTGGCGAACATCAAGTCCCGCCTCACCAACCCCTCCGTCTACTGGAAGCAGGAGGTCATCTACGGCGCGAACGAGGCCGTCCAGCCCTCCGAGTACACCGGCAACGGAGACGTCCAGGAGTTCCGCTACGCCTACGACCTCAAGCGCGTCTTCAACAACGAGAAGCTGGCCTACCTCACCAACTTCGGCGAGGGCTGGGGCTACCTCAGCAGCTCGGTGGCCGGCGTCTTCGTCGACAACCACGACACCGAGCGCAACGGCTCGACCCTGAATTACAAGGACGGCGCCAACTACACCCTGGCCAACGTCTTCATGCTCGCCTGGCCCTACGGCGCCCCCGACATCAACTCCGGCTACGAGTGGTCCGACGCGGACGCCGGCCCGCCCAACGGCGGTCAGGTCAACGCCTGCTGGCAGGACGGCTGGAAGTGCCAGCACGCCTGGCCGGAGATCATCCGCATGGTCGCCTTCCGCAACGCGACCCGCGGTCAGTCGGTCACGAACTGGTGGGACAACGGCAACAACGCGATCGCGTTCGGGCGGGGGAGCAAGGGCTATGTGGCGATCAACCACGAGACCTCGTCGCTGACCCGCACGTACCAGACCTCTCTGGCGGCCGGCACCTACTGCAACGTGCAGAACGACACGACGGTGACGGTGAACTCCGGTGGGCAGTTCACCGCCACCTTGGGTGCCAACACGGCACTGGCGATCTATGCGGGGAAGAGTACCTGCTGAGCTACTTCCAGGTGTCGCTCGTCGTGTAGCCGGACGAACCGCCCGTCGTGTACGAGCGGTTCGTCCCGGACTCCCAGGTCACGTTCCCGGAGCCGTCCTTCTTGACGTACTTGTACGCGAAGGTCGTGCTCTTGGGGACGATGACCAGCCTGCTCCAGTTCGGGTACGACGCCGAGGACAGGGGGATGGCGTCGGACGTGTTCCAGGAGCCGAGGGACGGGACCGAGCCCACGACGTAGACGTTGGTGCCCCAGTCGGTCGTGGCGTTCTCGTCGAAGGTGACGTCGGTGGCGTCGGCGTCCGCCACGTTCCAGGAGTTGTCGAGGGACAGCGCCGACGTGGTCGTGGTCGCCGACCTGTTGGCGTTCGACTCCCACGTCACATTGCCTGAGCTGTCCTTCTTTATGAATTTGTAGCTGAACGCCGTGTTCACAGGCACGCTCACCTCGCCCGACCACACCGGGTACCCGGAGGACGACAGCTGGACGGCCTTCGAGGTGTCCCAGCCGCCCAGCGCCGCGATGGACCCGACGACGTACACGTTGGTGCCGGAGGACGTGGACGCGTACTCGTCGAAGGTCGCGCTGACCGTGTCGCCCGAGCTGCCGCCCGCATCGCCGCAGCCCACCGTGCAGGTGTAGGAGGAGTTGTAGAAGGCGACCGCGCTCTTCGCCGGGATGGTGAGGGACGTGCTCCCGCCCGAGACGGTCACCGTGGAAGCGCCGCCGTCGACCACGTTCTTGTACGTGCCGTCCGCCATGCCCGTCGTGAACGTGTAGGTCGCCGCCGACGTGCCGTTGTTGAGCGCGAAGAAGCCTTTGCCGCTGCGGCCGAACCCGATCACGGACGACGACTTGGTCTGCCAGTCGGAGACCGCCGCCGTGTCCACCGCGTTGTGCCAGGCCACCATGCCGACCACGGCCGTGTCACGGTCGAGGCAGTACCACGCACCGTTCGAGCAGTCCGTGTTCGTCACGAATCCGGACGAGTTCGGCGGGGCCTGGTCGCTCTGGGTCCACTCCCAGCTGGCGTACACCGTGGGCGTGGACCACTTGTAGGCGAGCTGGAAGAGGTTGGCGAGCTTGTAGGTGTCGCCGTCCTTGTAGGACAGGTGGAGGCCGTTGCGCTCGGTGTCGTGGTTCGTCACGAAGGAGACCGAGTTCGCGGCCGGCAGGATGCCGCTGGATCCGATCGGGGCCAGGTCGCCGACATTGCCCTGGAAGGCCGACTTCAGCTTGCTCGCGTAGGTGAAGTCCAGGACGTCACCGGAGGCGTAGTAGTCGGAGGGCTGCGGGGTCGTACCCGGGTAGACCTCCTGGAAGACGTACGGCGCCGAGCCGGACGTGGTGTTCGTCAGCTTGGACTCGATCGCCGCGAGGTCGGCCTCGGGGATGTGCTTGGCGGCGTCCACCCGGAAGCCGTCCACGCCGAGCGCCAGCTGGGAGTTGAGGTAGTTCGCGATGCCCGCGCGGACGGTGTCCGACTCGGTCTTGAGGTCGGGCAGACCCAGCAGCTCGCAGTTCTGGACCTGGGTCAGGTTCGAGTAGTCCTGGATGGTCAGGTCCGAGGTCGGGCATTCGCTGGAGTCGTGATAGTCGGTCCGGCTCCAGTTGGGGGTGGAGTACTTGTTGGTGATCGTCGTGCCGTTGTAGCCGGTGCCGGTCTGCGCGGCGGTGTGGTTGATCACCGCGTCCGTGTAGACCTTGACGCCCGCCTTGTGGCACGCGGTGATCATGGCGCTGAACTTCGCCTGGCTGCCGAAGCGGCTGTTCAGGCTGTACGAGTACGGCTGGTAGACGTCCCACCAGTAGTACGACGACTGTTTCAGGGACTCCTGCGGCGGCGCCACCTGGACCGCGCCGTAGCCGGCCGGGCCCAGCACGTTCGTGCACTCGGAGGCGATGGAGTCCCAGTTCCACTCCCACAGGTTGGCGATGACATCGCCCTTGGCGGTGGTGTCCGCCTGCGCGGGTATCGCGGGAAGGGCGACGGCTCCGGCCAGTGCGAGGGCGCCCGCGGCCGCGGCGGTCGCGGTGCGGCGGAGGACACCCGGGGGTCGGTGTCTGCTCATGTGCGGCTCCGAAAGAGAGGGACAGCGTTCAACAACCCGTGAGCGTGAGGGAGTTGAGGAGCGCGCGTCAAGGTTGACGCTGAAAATTCTTGCTATGAGTTTCAAGACTCTTGCTGTAAACCTTTCGACGGCGATACGGTCGCGCGGGGTCGGACCCAAGGGATCCAAAAGAGCCGCATTCGCTAGGAGTTACCGCCTGTGATACCGAGAGCGAAACGGGCCGCGGCCGTCACCGCCGTGGCCCTCGCCGCCGCCCTGATCCAGCCACTGGCCGCGCAGGCGGCCACCCCGCCCCCGCCCCCTTCGGACGCCAGACTCGCCGCCGTACCCGCCCGGCACGACGACACCCGCGAGCAGTTCTACTTCGTCATGCCGGACCGTTTCGCCAACGGGGACACCTCCAACGACAAGGGCGGACTGACCGGCTCCCGGCTCAGCACCGGCTACGACCCCACCGACAAGGGCTTCTACCAGGGCGGCGACCTCAAGGGCCTGACCAAGAAGCTGGACTACATCAAGGGCCTCGGCACCACCGCCATCTGGATGGCCCCCATCTTCAAGAACCGTCCCGTACAGGGCACGGGCAGCAACGCGTCCGCGGGCTACCACGGCTACTGGATCACCGACTTCACCCAGGTCGACCCGCACTTCGGTACCAACAAGGACCTCGAGACCCTCATCTCCAAGGCGCACGCCAAGGGCATGAAGGTCTTCTTCGACGTCATCACCAACCACACCGCCGACGTCGTGGACTACAAGGAGAAGTCCTCGGACTACCTGTCCAAGGGCGCCTTCCCGTACCTGACCCAGGACGGCCGCCCCTTCGACGACGCCGACTACGCCGACGGAAGCAAGAGGTTCCCGGCCGTCGGCACCGGCTCCTTCCCGTACACCCCGCAGGTCACCAGTCGGTCCAAGGTCCCGGCCTGGCTCAACGACCCGACGATGTACCACAACCGGGGCGACTCGACCTTCGCCGGCGAGTCCGCGACCTACGGCGACTTCTCCGGCCTGGACGACCTGTGGACCGAGCGTCCCGAGGTCGTGCACGGCATGGAGAAGATCTACGAGCGGTGGGTGAAGGACTTCGCCGTCGACGGCTTCCGGATCGACACCGTCAAGCACGTCGACATGCCGTTCTGGACCCAGTGGGCGACCGCACTCGACAACTACGCGGCGGCGCACGGGCGGAAGAACTTCTTCATGTTCGGCGAGGTCTACTCCGCCGACACGAACATCACGTCCCCGTACGTCACCCAGGGCCGCCTCGACGCCACCCTCGACTTCCCCTTCCAGGACGCGGCCCGCTCCTACGCCTCCCAGGGCGCGAGTGCCCGGAAGCTGGCGGGCGTCTTCGGCGACGACTACAAGTACACGACCGACAAGGCCAACGCGTACGAGCAGGTCACCTTCCTCGGCAACCACGACATGGGCCGCATCGGGTACTTCCTGAAGCAGGACAACCCGAAGGCCACCGACGCCGAGATCCTGAAGAAGGACGAGCTCGCCAACGAGCTGATGTTCCTCAGCCGCGGCAACCCGGTCGTCTACTACGGCGACGAGCAGGGCTTCACCGGCTCCGGCGGCGACAAGGACGCCCGCCAGACCATGTTCGCCTCCGAGGTCGCCGACTACCTGGACGACGACGAGATCGGCACCGACCGCACCCACGCGAGCGACTCCTACGACACGGGTGCGCCGCTGTACAAGCAGATCGCCGCGCTCTCCGGGCTCCGCAAGGCCGAGCCGGCCCTGACCGACGGAGTCCAGACCCAGCGCTACGCGGCCGACGGCGCCGGCGTGTACGCCTTCACCCGTACGGACGCGAAGACCGGGCAGGAGTACGTCGTCGCCCTCAACAACGCCGACTCGGCGCAGACGGCGACCTTCGCGACCGGCTCCGCCGACATGGCGTACCGGGGCATCTACGGCGCCACCGACTCCGTGACGTCCGACGGCGACCGCAAGGTCAGTGTCACCGTCCCGGCCGAGTCCGCCGTGGTCTACAAGGCCGCCGGCACCCTCGCCGAGCCCGCCGCCGACCCGGCGATCACCCTCAAGGCGCCGGCCGCCGGAGCCACCGGCACGGTGGAGGTCGGCGCCGACGACGGGGGAGGCGGTCAGCTCGACCGGGTCGTCTTCGCCGCCCAGGTCGGAAACGCGAAGTGGCAGGTGCTCGGCTCCGCCGACCACGCGCCGTACAAGGTCACCCAGACCCTCGGCAGGGACGTGCCCGCCGGGACCGCGCTGCGCTACAAGGCCGTCGTGATCGACTCGGCCGGGCGCACCGCGAGCGCCACGGCGAGCAGCACCTCCGGCACTCCGCCCGCGCCCGAGGTCCCCACGGCCTCCTCCCGCGACTACGTGATCGTCCACTACAAGCGCACCGACGGCGACTACGACAACTGGGGCCTGTACGCCTGGGGCGACATCGCCGACGGCGAGGCCACGAACTGGCCCGCCAGCCACCCGTTCACCGGCCGGGACGCCTACGGCGCCTTCGCCTGGGTCAAGCTCAAGCCCGGCGCCTCCGGCGTCGGCTTCCTGGTCATCGACAAGAACGGCAACAAGGACGTCTCCGCCGACCGGAGCATCGACGTCACCAGGACGGGTGAGGTCTGGGTCGAGCAGGGGAAGACGGACGTACTGACCCAGAAGCCCGGCTATCCGGCGCAGGACAAGACCAAGGCGGTCATCCACTACCACCGCGCCGACGGCGACTACGACGGCTGGGGCCTGCACGTCTGGACGGGTGCCGCGAACCCCACCGACTGGTCGAACCCGCTGAAGCCGGTCAAGACTGATGCCTATGGCGCGGTCTTCGAGGTGCCGCTCACCGCGGGTGCCACCAGCCTCAGCTACATCATCCACAAGGGCGACGACAAGGACCTGCCCGCCGACCAGTCGCTGGACCTCAAGGCCAACGGCTACGAGGTGTGGCTGTTGAACGGCCAGGAGAAGTACCTGCTGCCGCAGCCGGCGGGCAGTGCGGCCGCCCTCGACCTGAGCACGTCCAAGGCGATCTGGATCGACCGGGACACGGTCGCCTGGAACGGCGCGGACGGCGCCGCCTCCACCCAGCTGCTGTACTCCGCGGACGGCTCGATCGCCGTCAAGGACGGGACGCTGACCAGCGACGACGAGCGCTGGATCCGGCTGGAGAAGAGCACGCTGACCGACACGCAGAAGGTGAGGTTCCCGCACCTTAAGGACTACACCGCCTGGTCCGTCGACCCGCGGGACCGGGACCGCGTGCGCGCGGCGCTGAAGGGCCAGATCGTCGCCTCGCAGCGTGCCGCCAACGGTGCCGTCCTGGCCGCGACCGGCGTGCAGGTCGCGGGCGTGCTGGACGACCTGTACCCGGCCGCCACCAAGGCCGCCCTCGGCCCGGTCTTCCACGACGGCAAGCCGACTCTGTCCGTGTGGGCGCCGACCGCGCAGAGCGTCGCGCTGGAACTGGACGGCTCGACCCACGCCATGCACCGCGACGACACCACCGGCGTCTGGTCCGTCACCGGCCCGCCGTCCTGGAAGGGCAAGCCCTACCGGTACGTCGTCGAGGTCTGGGCGCCCAGCGTCCGCAAGATGGTCACCAACAAGGTCACCGACCCCTACTCGGTCGCCCTCACCGCGAACTCCGAGCGCAGCCTCGTCGTCGACCTGAACGACAGGACCCTCGCCCCGAGCGGCTGGTCGGGCCTGCGCAAGCCCAAGGCCGTACCGCTGAGGGACGCGCAGATCCAGGAGCTGCACATCCGGGACTTCTCGGTCGCCGACAGGACCGTCCCGGCCCAGGACCAGGGCACCTACCTGGCCTTCACCGACAAGAACACCGACGGCTCCAAGCACCTGAAGGAGCTGGCGAAGTCCGGGACCTCCTACGTCCACCTGCTGCCCGCCTTCGACTTCGCCACCGTCCCGGAGAAGAAGGCCGACCAGGCGAGTCCCGGCTGCGACCTGGCCTCCTACCCGGCCGACTCCGACAAGCAGCAGGCGTGCGTGGCGAAGACCGCCGCGAAGGACGCCTACAACTGGGGCTACGACCCGTACCACTTCACGGTCCCCGAGGGTTCGTACGCCACCGACCCCGACGGCACCGCCCGTACGGTCCAGTTCCGCAAGATGGTGCAGGCGCTGAACGGGGACGGCCTCAGGGTCGTCATGGACGTCGTCTACAACCACACGGCGGCCGGCGGCCAGGCCGACACCAGCGTGCTGGACAAGATCGTGCCCGGCTACTACCAGCGGCTGCTCGCCGACGGCTCGGTGGCCAACAGCACCTGCTGCGCCAACACCGCACCCGAGAACGCGATGATGGGCAAGCTGGTCGTGGACTCGATCGTCACCTGGGCCAAGGAGTACAAGGTCGACGGGTTCCGCTTCGATCTCATGGGCCACCACCCGAAGGCCAACATCCTCGCGGTCAGGAAGGCCCTGGACGCGCTGACCCCGCAGAAGGACGGCGTCGACGGCAAGAAGATCATCCTGTACGGCGAGGGCTGGAACTTCGGCGAGGTCGCGAACGACGCCCGGTTCGTGCAGGCCACGCAGGCGAACATGGCCGGCACGGGCATCGCCACCTTCTCCGACCGCGCCCGTGACGCCGTACGCGGCGGCAGCCCCTTCGACTCCGACCCCGGCGTCCAGGGCTTCGCCTCCGGGCTGTACACCGACCCCAACGGATCGGCGGCGAACGGCACTTCGGCCGAGCAGAAGGCCCGGCTGCTGCACTACCAGGACCTGATCAAGGTCGGCCTGACCGGAAACCTCGCGAAGTACCACTTCACGGACACCAGCGGCAAGGAGGTCACCGGAGCGGAGGTCGACTACAACGGCTCGCCCGCGGGTTACGCGGACGCACCCGGCGACGCCCTCGCCTACGTGGACGCGCACGACAACGAGTCGCTGTTCGACGCCCTGACCTACAAGCTGCCCGCCTCGACGAGCGCCGCCGACCGGGCCCGGATGCAGGTCCTGGCGATGGCCACGGCCGCCCTCTCGCAGGGGCCGTCCCTCTCCCAGGCCGGCACCGACCTGCTGCGCTCGAAGTCGCTGGACCGCAACTCCTTCGACAGCGGCGACTGGTTCAACGCCATCCACTGGAACTGCGCCGACGGCAACGGCTTCGGGCGCGGGCTGCCCATGGCGGCCGACAACCAGTCCAAGTGGGACTACGCCAGGCCGCTGCTGACCGGCGTGCAGGTCGGCTGCCCGCAGATCACCGGCACCTCCGCCGCCTACCAGGACATGCTGAGGATCCGTACGACCGAGAAGGCGTTCTCGCTCGGTACGGGCGCGCAGGTGCAGGACGAGCTGTCCTTCCCGCTGTCCGGGACGGACGAGACGCCGGGTGTGATCACGATGAAGCTCGGAGACCTGGTCGTCGTCCTCAACGCCACCCCGCACCGGCAGGAGCAGAAGATCGGCGGTCTCGCCGGCACGCAGTTCCGGCTGCACCCGGTGCAGGCCTCCGGCGCCGACCCGGTGGTGAAGACCTCCTCCTACGCGGCCGACTCGGGCACCTTCACCGTCCCGGCGCGGACCGTGGCCGTGTTCACCCGGGCGGCGAAGTAGGGTCGGACCGTCGCCGTAGAACAGGAGTGCCCATGCCGCAGATCACCGTCGACCACTCGGCCGGTGTCGAGGACTTCCCTGACGCCTTCGTGCGGGAGCTGCACGAGACGACCGTCGAGATCGCGGGGGCCAGGCCGGAGTCCTGCAAGACGCTGTTCCGGTGCGCGTTGTACAGCGCGTTCGGCTACGAGGCTCCCGATGACGACCAGAACCAGCGGCACGCCATCGTGCATGTGACCATCGGGCTCCTCGCCGGCCGCAGCGAGGAGACGAAGGCCAGGCTGACGGAGGGGGTGCTGGAGCTGCTCCAAAAGCACGTGACGCCGCTGGACGGCGTCACCCTGCACGCCTCCGCCGAGATCCGCGACCTGGATCCGTCGTACCGGAAGTTCGACCGCTAGGGAGCAAGGGAGATCAGCCGGCCGACGAGCTCCGCGAAGGGCCCGTCGGCCGGCTCGTCCTTGACCATGGTGCGCAGCAGGGCGGCCATGTCCTCGTCGTAGGCCGCGCTCACCGCCGCCAGCGCGGCGAAGTCGTGCACTAGCTGCAGCTCCAGCTCGCCGCGCGGGATGCGCCGGCCGTCCAGCCAGATCAGCGCCGTCGACTCGGCGAGCGAGATCCAGGAGCGCACGACCAGTTCGAGGCGCGCGGGTGCCTCGGTGACGCCGAGGTGCGCGAGCATGTGCTCGTAGGCGGCCTGGCGTACCGAGTCGATGAGCGCGTTGGTCGCGGACGATCCGACCGCCGGGCCGCCGCGCATCAGTGCCGAGAAGCCGGGGCCGTGTTCGTCCACGAAGTCGAAGTAGCGGCGCATCACACGCAGCAGCCGGGCGCCGAGCGGGCCCTCGTGCGGCTCGGCGAAACGGCCCGCGAGATCCTGCGAGGCACGCTTCAACGCGGCCTCGTACAGGCTGAGTTTGCCGGGGAAGTAGTGATACACCAGCGGGCGCGAGATGCCCGCGGCCGACGCTATCTCGTCGATGGAGACCTCGTCGGGCGAGCGTCGGCTGAACAGGTCGAGGGCGACGCCGATCAGCTGCTGCCGCCGCTCCTCGACGCCCATTCTGCGGCGAACCCCGGTACTCATGCGCACACCTTACCGATCGGGTTCGGGCGCAGGTGATCACATGTCGAGCACCAGACGATCGCTTCGGGCCCGCGATACACAGATCAGCATCGAGTCGCCGCGCTCCTCGTCCGTCAGCAGCTCGTCCCGGTGGTCGATCTCCCCTTCCAGCACCCGCTGTTGGCAGGTCCCGCAGAAACCCTGCTCGCAGGAGTAGGCGGTGTCCGGCAGTTCCCGGCGTACGGCGGCCAGCACGGTGGAGTCGGCGGGAACGGTCAACGTCCGTCCGCTGCGCCGCAGCTCGACCTGGAAGTCGCTGGTGCCCTCGGACGGCGTACGGGGCGCGAACCGCTCGAGACGGACGCCCGGGAAGCGTGCCGCGACGGCCGCCATGAGTCCCTCGGGCCCGCAGCAGTAGACGGCAGCCCCCTCGCTCACCCCGAGAGCGTCGAGGTCGGGCCTTCCCTCCACGACGGTCACCCGGTCCCGGCCCAGCTTCTCGACCTCCTCGAGGAAGGGCATCGAGGCCCGGTCGCGTCCCGCGTACAGCAGCCGCCATGCGGCGTGCTCCGGCAGGGCCCGCAGCATCGGCAGCAGCGGCGTGATCCCGATACCGCCGGCGACGAAGACGTACGACTCCGCCTCGACCAGCGGGAAGCGGTTCCGCGGCCCCCGCACCTCGAGTTCCGTGCCCTCCGTGACCTGCTCGTGCACCTCGCGCGAGCCGCCCCGCCCGTCCTCGACCAGCCGGGTCGCGACCGTGTACGAGGAGGTGTCCTCGGGGTCCCCGCACAACGAGTACTGCCGGACCAGCCCCGACGGCAGGACGAGGTCGAGATGGGCTCCCGGCTCCCAGCACGGCAGGTCGCGTCCCTCCAGGCGGAGTTGGACGACCCCCTCGGCCACCGTCTCGCGAGAGGTCACCAGCAGCCGCAGCGCACGCGAACGCGGCCGGCCCGACGTGGGCTCCTCCAGCGCGGGCATCGGCCACAGCGGCGAGACCTGGATCCGGCGGCGCAGGGCGCCCCGGGCCAGCAGGGCGGCGCCCGCGACGAGCACGACAGTACGCAGCCTCGGCATCAGGCGGCCCTCTTCTCCGCCGCCGTGGCCGCCGGGGAGGCGGCCAGATAGGCGACGGCCTGCTCGGTGTCGCCCTCCTGCGAGGGGTGGTAGTCGCGGCTCAGATAGCGGGGGACGGACCTGAGCATGTCCCCGGTCGTGGGCAGCAGGCCCCGCCTGCCGCGGACGTGGAAGTCCTTGAAGGAGGCCTTGCCGTCGATGAGGGTCGGGTCGTTCGCCATGAAGAACCGCGCCCCGCGCTGCCACAGGAACACCAGCGCCGAGAAGGCCGTGGCCCAGGTGCGTACGCGCCGGCGGTAGCTGCCGTCGACGTGCATGAACAGCTCGAAGGCGACGGAGCGGTGCTCGACCTCCTCGGCGCCGTGCCAGCGCAGCAGGTCCAGCATGGTCGGGTCGGCGCCGCGCCGGTCCAGTTCCTCGGCGTTGAGCACCCAGTTGCCGAGGAACGCGGTGTAGTGCTCGATGGCCGCGATGAGCGCGACCCGCTCCATCAGCCACCACCGGCGCGCCCTGCCCGGCGGCAGCGTGCGGTCGCCGAGCAGCTTCTCGAAGAACCAGTCGACCTGTGCGGTGTACGGCGTCGGGTCGAGGCCCCGCGCGCGCAGGTGCGGCAGCACCTCGTCGTGGGCCTGGGAGTGCATGGCCTCCTGGCCGATGAACCCGATCACGTCCTCGCGGAGCCGCTCGTCGCGGATGTACGGCAGCACCTGCTTGTACACGTGCACGAACCACCGCTCACCGGCGGGCAGCAGCAGGTGCAGCACGTTGATGGTGTGCGTGGTGAACGGATCCTCCGGCACCCAGTGCAGCGGCGTGCCGTCCCAGGAGAAGGACACCTTGCGTGCCTTGAGCGGCACCCGGGCCTGCGTGTTAGACATGGCGTCAATGTACTGATGGGTAGGCGCGCTGAGAACCCCTCCGGCAGTGCTTGTTTACGCAACTGTCAATAAAGGGCTGCCGGTGTCGACGAAGAGCTGCCGCAACCGCCCTACTGCAACCCGCCGACCTCGGTGCCGTCCACCAGCGTGCCCTTCAGCGAGGCCTGGGCGCCCTTCTTGGCCCGGGCCACCAGGAACTGCCCCTGACCGGCCGCGGTGACCGCGCCGCCCGCCTGGATCGACGCCGTGTCCTTGTCGCCCGCCGCCAGCAGATACCAGTGGCCGGCCGCGGACTTCCACAGCACCCCGGCGAGCACATGGGGATCACCCGGACCGCAGGACCGCGCGTCCGTGCCCCTGGCGACGACCGCCCCGGCCGGATGGTCCGGCAGGCCGAACAGGGCCAGCGAGCCCGTACCGTCGCCGCGCCACGTCTCGGCCCTGGCGCACATCCACGAGGCCGCTCCGCTGCCGTCGGGCAGCGGCTGGTCGGCGAACGACCAGGCGTTGACAGTGCGCACCCCGCCGGAGCGCTCGGCGTCCAGCGCGCAGGCGAACGGCGCCCAGGCCCGCAGCCCGGCCGCCCCGGACGCCTCGCCGGCCGAGCCGGGCCGGCCCGCGGTCAGGTGGGCCGGTACCAGCTCGCCCAGGTCGGTGGCGAGCGCGGCGCCGGAGGCGGAGGTCAGCTGGAGCACGGTCCAGGAGGTGCACTTGCCGGGCTGCAGCGCGGGGCTGGCCAGCGGCGCGGTGACGCCGTGGGTGACGGTCAGCGGGGTCGGGTCCGAGTCCGGCTTCATCAGGTCCCGGGAGGCCACCTTCTTCACCCAGGGCGCGATCAGGTACTGGGCGTTGCCGTCGGAGCGGCCCAGCAGCAGGGCGCTCGCCTCGGTGCCGGTCGCGCCGTCGACCCGGGCGAGGTCGAGCGCCGCGCCCTGGGTGCCGCCGGCCGGCTCGGCGTAGCGGGCGATGCGCAGACCGTCGTAGAAGATCACCACGTGGGCGTCCGCGACCTGGCCCGCGTACAGCAGCTGGGGCGGGCCGGCCGGGCCGCCGGTCTGGGTGCCGGGGGTCGCCGAGACCCGGACCGTCGCGCCGGGGCGGGCCCACACCGCGAGCGCGCGGCGCAGCAGGGCCGTGTCGCCGGTGAGCGGCCCGCGCGCGGGCCACACCGAGAAGTCGGTGCGGGCGGCGGTCTTCCAGTCGACGGGGGAGACCTGGATCAGCCGGGCGGGGTCGAGGGCGGCCTCGGCGGCCGGGTTCTGGGCGTATGCGGGCGCGGCGGCGCCGTCCGGGCCCCAGCCGCCCGAGGGCAGGCCGATCAGCGCCCCGCACACCACGAGCGCCGCGGCGGCGGCGAGGGCGGCCTTGGTGTGCTGGCGGCGGCGCATCAGATCGGTGGGCCGGGCCTGCAGCAGACACGGGTCGAACTCGGGGGAGGAGAGCAGCGCGGGCTGGGTGGGCACGCCGTTCGCGGAGGCCAGCGCGCCGCCCGCGTCGTCCGCCCCGGCGGCGGTGAGCAGCTCCCGGATCTCGGCGTCGGACAGGTTCTCCAGACCCCGCAGCACGTACGCGGCGCGGGCCGGGCCGGGCAGCGTGGACAGGCGCTGGTCCAGGGCGAGTTCGTCGGCGCCGCCCGAGCGCGGGAACAGCCTCAGGCCCCACACCTGGGGCAGCGGCTGCGGCAGCTGGGCGAGCCGGGCCAGGCCTTTGCGGGGCCGGGCCGCCCCCAGCGCCGCAACCAGGACGCGCTCGCGCAGGAAGGCGTACCCGGGGTCGCCCTCGCGCCCGGATGCCGGGGCCGGGATCACGGACTGCTGCTTGCGGCCTCTGGGCAGGGCGCGCTGGACGAGCGCGTGTGCGGTCAGCACCCGGCGGCTGCGGCCGAGACCGGGCGGCAGCACCAGGTAGGCGATCCGGACCAGCCGTGGATAGTGCTCGACGAGCGCGGCCGCTGCCTGCTCGACATCGACCGGTCCGTTGTTCGCGGGGGTGGGTGCGTGACGCTGGGCTACATCCTGTGACTGCACGTCATGGAGAACGAGCGAGGCGTTGGTTGGTCACCACCGGATGGGTGGTTCCGGGAATTGAGCGCACGGCGGCCCGGAGCCGTATCCGAAGGAGCTGAGGCATGCTTGGCCCACAGGACCGGAGGAACAGATGAGGGTGACACGACTGCTGCCGGCCGCCGCGGCCGTACTGGCGCTGGCGGGCTGCGGTTCGGGCGGGGACACCAAGGCGGTTCCGCCCACCGCGACCGGCAGCCTGGAGAGCCTGGCCGCCGAGGTGAAGTGCGCACCGAACATGCAGATCGACTCCGACGAGGTCCGTCAGGCCATCTGCAAGAACCCCGACGGCAGGTTCGTCTTCGCCACCTTCGCCACCGACCGCGGCCAGCGCGAGTGGATCAACGACGCGAAGGACTACGGCGGTTACTACCTCGTCGGCCGCAAATGGGTCGCCGTCGGCGACGACGGGGTCGTCAAGGCGCTGCGCGGCACCCTCGGCGGGGACGTGGAGATGGGCACCAACCATTCCGGCCACTCGGGCCACTCCGCGCACGGCGGCTGAGCCGGCCGTATCCAGCCAGCGCGCGCACGGGAAAGGCCGGTGACGGGAGGGGGGTCCGTCACCGGCCTCGCTGTGTGGCCCGTGTCAGGCGGTCATGCGCACTTCTGGCCGCTGTTGATGCAGTTGGCGATCCGGTTCGCCAGGCCGCCGGTCGTGACGCTGATGAAGTCGTCGTGGTCGGTGATCGGCTTGTGCAGCTCCTCCGGGAAGCCGTCGACCGCGTAGGCGTTCTTCACCGTGCCGTCCGCCTGGATGACGGGCTGCGGCACGTTGTAGACCAGACGCATCGTCAGCTGCGGGATCGCCTTGAAGCCGTTCGGGCAGACACCGCTCCCGGGGTCCGCGAAGGCCACGTGGGTGCGGTGGTTGGCACTGTCGATGTTCTGGCCGTCCCAGCAGCTCTGGAAGGCGAACGAGCGCACCACCTGGCTGCCTTGCGGGCAGATCGGGTACTTGTCGGTCAGCTGCACCCTGTTCTCGAAGCCGGTGCAGCTCCAGTGGGCGTTGGCGTTGGCCGGGCCGTTGACGAAGGCCTTGGCGTCACCGGTGATGATCCGCAGGAACTGCGGCATCGCGACGACCTTGCTCGCCGGGCTGCCCACGTACTTGATCTGGGCCTGCTGGGCGACCAGGATCTTGCCGACGTTGAGGTCCTTGCCACCGCCGTCCGCGTTCGCGTCCTTCTCCTGGGTGCCGTCCTGCTCGCGGATGACCGGCCAGTAGTACGCCGACAGGTCGTTGCGGTTCTGGCAGCTGGTGCCGCCCTGCAGGAACGTCTGGTTGCTGGAGAACGCGTTGACCTTCTGGTTGCCCACGTAGTCGTGCACGTGGTGGGCGCCGTTGGTCACGCCGGGCGCGACGATCACGTTGTCGCTGTTGTGGTTCTGGTTCGCGTTCACACCGCAGCGGGTGATGAACGTGCCCGTCGAGGCGTTGGGGGTCTGGTTCGGCTTGCCCTGGACGTTCGGTGCGACCTTGGTGATGTCCACGAAGTCCGCCGCGGCGGGCCCGTCACCGCCCTGGCCGCCGTTGTTGCCCTGCTGCTGGCCGCCTTGCTGCTGCTGACCTCCCTGCTGCTGGCCGCCCTGCTGTTGCTGACCGCCGCTGTTCTGCTGCTGGCCATCGCCGTTCCCCCCGGCGGTGGTCTGGTTGGCGGACTGCGTGGTGCACGCGGCGAGCTGCGACAGGGCGTTGTTGAAGCTGCCGCCGACGCGCTGGATGTCGATCCGGATCCGGTCGATCGTCGCCGCCCGCTTGTCCTTGAGCGGACCGACGATCGAGTTCTGCACGAAGCTCGGATCCTTGGCCTGGGCGTCGCGCGTGGAGGCGAGCCGGGTGTAGGCCTCGGTGATCTGCTTGTCGAGGTTCGACAGCTCCGTCGCCACGCCCTGGCGGGCCCGCCAGGGCACGTTCGTCAGCTTCTGGCCGACGTCCGGGCACGAGATGGTCGCGACCTGCGCCGTCGCGGCCTTCGTCTGGTTGCCTCCCCACGTCTGGTGGTTCGACTCGTGCGCAGAGGCGTAGAAGTTCGCCCAGATCAGCCCGCCCCCACCGAGCGCTAGGGCCGCCGATGCGGCTATGGCCTTGGTGGCCAGCGGCGTACGGCGTTTTCGTGTGTTGCGTCCCATGGAACTCCTCTGACTTCCTTGCGGGGCAGCATCGAGGCGCCCGACAGGAGTGAAGCGGCGCCCTTCCATACGGACGCCGCCCCAGAGGTGTTCACCGGTCTCACAAATTCCTCGCAGAAACAGGGGAGTTGGCTGGTCAGCGGTCCCGGTCCAGATAGGCGAGGACCGCCAGCACGCGCCGGTTGTCGTCGTCCGACACCTCCAGGCCCAGCTTGGCGAAGATGTTGGAGGTGTGCTTGGCGACGGCCCGTTCGGTCACCACCAGCTGGGCCGCGATGCCCGCGTTCGACCGGCCCTGCGCCATCAGCTCCAGCACCTCCAGCTCGCGCGGGGTGAGGCCCGCGAGCGGCCGGTCGTCTCCGGCCCGGCGGGACAGCAGCTGCTGGATCACCTGCGGGTCCATCGCCGTACCGCCGGCCGCGACCCGTCGTACGGCGTCGACGAACTGCTCGGCGTCGAACACCCGGTCCTTCAGCAGATACCCGATCCCGCCGCTTCCGTCGGCGAGCAGCTCGCGCGCGTACAACTGCTCCACGTGCTGGGAGAGCACCAGCACCGGCAGCCCGGGCCGGGCCCTGCGGGCCGCGAGCGCGCACTGCAGGCCCTCGTCGGTGTGCGTGGGCGGCAGCCGTACGTCGACCACGGCCACATCCGCGTCCAACTCTGCCAGCGCGCGGGAGAGTTCGGGGCCGGACTCGACGGCGGCCGCGATCTCGAAGTCGAAGGCCTCCAGCATCCGCACCAGCCCGTCGCGCAGCAGGAAGAGGTCTTCGGCTAGGACAACGCGCACGGGATCTCCATGGTCACCAGGGTGGGGCCGCCGACGGGGCTGCTGACGGCCAGGACGCCGTCGAATGTACCGAGCCGGCGTTCGACCCCGGCGAGACCCGACCCTGCGCCCACCGTCGCGCCGCCCCTGCCGTTGTCGGTGACCGTGATCCGCAGCCGGCCGTCGGCATGGTGCACGTCGACCCGGACCCGGTCGGCGCCGGAGTGCTTGGCGGCGTTGGTGAGCACCTCGCTGACCGCGAAGTAGGCCGCCGACTCCACCGGCGCGTCCGCCCGGCCGGGCAGCTCCACGGTCACCTCGGCCGGCAGCGGCAGCCGCAGCGCCAGCGCCCGTACGGCGTCGCCGAGTCCGCGTTCGGCGAGGACCGGCGGGTGGATGCCGCGCACCAGGTCGCGCAGTTCCTCCAGGGCCTCGGCGGAGTTCCGGCGGGCCTGGGCCAGCAGCTTCTTCGCCCGGGCCGGGTCCTGTTCCACCAGTATCTCGATGGTGCCGAGGTCCATGCCCATGGCGACCAGCCGGGCCTGCGCCCCGTCGTGGAGGTCGCGCTCGATGCGCCGCAGTTCGGCGGCGGAGGTGTCCACGGCGTCCCGCCGGGTCTCGGTCAACACCCGGACGCGCTCGGCGAGTTCCACGTCACCGCCGAGTACGGCCCGGGTGAGCCGGAAGTGCGCGGTCAGCGCTCGGGGGGTGTAGCGGAAGGCGACGACCAGGAGCCCGGCGGCCAGCACGGCGGCGGCCAGCGCGGTCAGGGGGCCGCCGACCGGCACGAAGAGATACCAGTACGGGCCGTCCTCCACGCGCCACAGCCCGGCCGCCACCGCGAACCCCTCGAACGGGTAGAACACCAGCAGGGCCGGGAGCAGTGCGGTGACGAAGCCCGCGGTCATGTCCACCGGCAGCCACAGCACGTCCCGCCGGACCTGCGGGTCCCGGAGCAGGGCGAAGGTGCGCGTCCAGGGGTTGGCACTGCTGGGCGGCGGCCGGTACGCCACCGGGATCCGCACCCCGCACCACTCCGCCGCGAGCTTCCTGCGGGCGTCCGCGAGGGCCCGTACGCCGGTCAGGACGGCCGGGGTCGTGACGAGCCCGACACCGACGGGGATGAGCGCGACGGAGACGAGGGTCAGGACGAGGAACGCCACACCGCAGGGCAGCACGGCCACGGACAGCGTCAGCCCCTGTACGGCGGCCAGTACCGCGCTGCGGGCCCGGGTGCGGAAGTCGTCGCTTTCGGTGTCGGTGTTCATGCCGTCAGTCTTGCCGACGGCCGTGCCCACGTCAGTCGTCCGAAGTCGCCTCTTCGGGGGTGGTGCCAGGTACACCCCCGCCCCCGGCCAGCACCTTCGCCTCCACCTCCGGATCGACGCCCGGGGCCGTCCGGCCGGGCCGCATCGGCGCCTCGCCGCCGGTCTCCGTCAGCCAGCGCCAGGTGTCCGCCACGGTCTGTGCGGCCGGCCGGCACACCAGACCGGTCGCCAGTGCCCGTGACACGTCGGTGCGGTGCACGCAGTCGTACAGCTCGGTGCCCGGCGGCACCCACACCGGCAGCTCGGTCCACGGTTCGATCCCGGCGGCCAGGATCGGCTCCGGGTCGGTCCAGCGCAGCTCGGCGTCCGCGCCGGTGACGCGGCACACAGAGGTCGAGCAGCTCGCCCATGGTGCTGTGCCCCGGCGGGCCGATCAGGTCGTACGGCCCGCTCAGCGACTGTTCCACCGCGCCGAGGAGCCATGCGGCCAGGTCGCGGGCGTCGATGAACTGCACCGGCAGCTCGCGCGGCCCGGGGGCAAGCACGGGGCCGCCGCGGGCGATCCGGGTCAGCCACCAGGGCAGCCGGCCGACGTTCTCGTGCGGGCCGAGGATCAGCCCCGCCCGCACCAGCAGCGAGTCCCGCTCGCCGAAGGCCTCGACGGCGGCCAGTTCACCGCCCCGCTTGTCGCGCGGGTAGTCGGTCGGCCCCGCGTCGGCCGCGGCGCCCTCGACCGGCGCCCCGGCCTCGGCGGCCCCGCCGAGGCTCGGCCAGGGCCAGGCGTACACGGACCGGCTGGAGACGTACACGTACCGCGCGGCACGGCCCCGCAGCAGCCGTGCCGCCGCGAGCACGGCACGCGGCTCGGCCGACCAGGTGTCGATCACGGCGTCCCAGGAGCCGGCATCGGCGGCGAGCGCGGCCAGGCCGTCCGGGGCGGTGCGGTCGCCGTGCAACGACCGTACCCCGGGCGGAGGTTGGTGCCGCCCCCGGTGGAAGACGGTCACCTCCCAGCCGCGCCCCAGCGCCGCCTGGGCGACCGCCCGCCCCACGAACTCCGTACCGCCCAGCACCAGAAGTCTCATACCGGGATCGTGCCTGCTCCGGGCGAGTGGCGGCAGGGGACTCTGCCGAGGGCAGAGCCGCTCGTCCAACCGCGGTCAGCGGCCGGTCGGCGGGGTGTACTTGTAGCCGACCCGGCGCACCGTCCGGATCGCCTGGCGGTGCTCGGCGCCCAGCTTGCGGCGCAGCCGGGCGATGTGCACGTCGACGGTGCGGCCGTCCCCGACGTGGCCGTAGCCCCACACCGTGGTGACCAGCTGGTCGCGGGTGTGCACCCGGTGCGGATGGGCCACCAGGTGCGCGAGCAGTTCGAACTCCAGGTAGGTCAGGTCGAGTTCACGGCCGTCGACGCGGGCGGTGCGCCGCACGGGGTCGATCCGCACCAGCGGCTCGCCGCCCGCCAGGGCGCCCGCATCGGCGGCCCTCTCCGGCTGGTCCGGCACCGCTACCGGCAGGAACGGCGGGTGCTGGTCGGCCGGGACCAGCACCAGGTAGCCGACCATCGGCGGCTGTCCGGGCAGGGTCGGCAGGGTGTGCTGCGGCGCGGGCAGCCAGGTGGCACCCGGCGGCAGGAGGTCCGCGACGCCGACCACCTCGTCCCGGTCGACGGCGCGCAGCCGGTGCCGGGCGGGGGCGGTGGGGGCGGAGGCGGGGGAGGCGGGGGAGAGGGAACGAGTGGTCGCCATGAGAGGTCAGCTCTTTCGCGCGAGAGGTTCGTCGGTCGAGGCGACGGCCGCGATTCGTGTCGGGGCGCGCCGGGGGACGTACGTCGTTCCGCGCTGGCCGAAGGCCGGGGGTTACGGCTTTAGAGGGCCCGCGCGTTCACCGCGCGGCAACACACCCGGTCGAAGTCGTGGTGCTGACGGGAAGGCCAGAAGGGCTCGAGGTCATGGCGACCCGTCGCGGTGTACTTCTGGAAGCCGGCCATGGGCCCATTGAAGCAGACGCGGGCGCCGGACAGGACCCTGCGTGAAATGTCGTCTCGTCATCCGGACAACGCCGTTCAGCCGACCACCGTCGCGGTCGCCGGCAACGTCCGCGCCGCCGCGCGCGGTACGTAGCCCGGGTGCAGGTCGTCGTCCCCCGCCAGGCCGGCGGCGACCCGGCGCCCCGACTCGGCGATCCGCCGCACCGGGGCCACGGCGAATGGGCCGCACGATACGCAGCAGGGGCGCCCGCCATGACGGCGGGCGCCCCTGTCGGAAGCGGGACGGATCAGACCTGGCCGGCCTTCTCCAGCGCGGTGCAGCAGGTGTCCACCAGCAGGCGGGTCACCACGTACGGGTCGACGTTGGCGTTCGGACGGCGGTCCTCGATGTAGCCCTTGCCGTCCTTCTCGACCTGCCACGGGATACGGACCGAGGCACCGCGGTCGGAGACGCCGTAGGAGTACTTGTCCCACGGGGCGGTCTCGTGCAGCCCCGTCAGGCGCTCGTCGATGCCGGCGCCGTAGTTCTTGACGTGGTCCAGTGGCTTGGAGCCCTCGCCGAGCGACTCGCACGCGGTGATGATCGCGTCGTAGCCCTCGCGCATGGCCTTGGTGGAGAAGTTGGTGTGCGCGCCCGCGCCGTTCCAGTCGCCCTTGACCGGCTTGGGGTCGAGGGTCGCGGAGATGCCGAAGTCCTCGGCGGTGCGGTACAGCAGCCAGCGGGCCACCCACAGCTGGTCGGAGACCTCCAGCGGGGAGACCGGGCCGACCTGGAACTCCCACTGGCCGGGCATCACCTCGGCGTTGATGCCCGAGATGGCGAGACCCGCCTTCAGGCAGTTGTCCAAGTGGGCCTCGACGATCTCGCGGCCGAAGATCTCGTCGGCGCCGACACCGCAGTAGTAGCCGCCCTGCGGGGCCGGGAACCCGCCCTCGGGGAAGCCCAGCGGGCGGGTGCCGTCGAAGAAGGTGTACTCCTGCTCGATGCCGAAGACCGGCTCCTGCGCGGCGAACCGCTCGGCGACCTCGGCCAGCGCGGCACGCGTGTTGGACCGGTGCGGGGTCATGTCGATGTCGAGGACCTCACACAGCACCAGGACGTCGTCGCCGCCGCGGATCGGGTCCGGGCAGGTGAAGACCGGCTTGAGCACGCGGTCCGAGGAGTGGCCCTCGGCCTGGTTGGTGGAGGAGCCGTCGAAGCCCCAGACCGGCAGCGCGTCGAGACCGGCCGGGGTACCCGTGATGATCTTCGTCTTGGAACGGAGCTTGGCCGTCGGCGCGGTGCCGTCGATCCAGATGTACTCAGCCTTGAAGGTCACGGGGGCCACATCCTTAGAGGGTCGGGCGCACTCGGTGCGGGTGCTGCGGCGCTGCGGCACTGGGGCGCCGCTCGAACTGCCGGGCAGCCTGTCAACAGGCGGTTTCCCGTCCATTGCCCTTGTGTGAACCCCGTGTTACCTGGTCGTTCTGTGTCACGACTCACGTTGTGAGGTGCCGGTGGGCGGGGTATGGGCGCCGTCCGCGGCGGCCTGCCGCACCCCGTCGAGGAAGTCCCGGATCGCGGCCCGCTGATGGTCGTCGTAGCCGCGCAGCAGCTCCAGCGACCGCTCGATCAGTGGCCCGAAGAACGCCCAGCCGAGTTCCACGGCGCTGTCCGTCACCTCCACGACGACCCTGCGTCGATCGCTCGGCCCGCGCGTCCGCCGTACCCGACCCGCCCGCTCCAGCCGGTCCAGCAGCGCTGTCGTGCCGGCCGAGTTGAGCCCGAGCGCGGTCCCGAGCCGCCCGGCGGTCAGCTCCTCGCCCGCGCGCCGCGCGTCCATGAGTGCGATCAGGGCGCGTACGTCCGTCGGATGCATGCCGTTCTGCTGAGCGAACCGGCCGCTGTGCAGGCCGAGTTCGACGGCGACGGCACGCAGCAGATGGACGGTCTCCAGGTCGGACTGCACGCGGGGCCTCCCCGGCTATCGTCTCGCTCGACGAGTATCTTGCCGAACGAGATAATAGGGGGCGGTTCCGTGGCCGGAGACACCGGATACGACAGCGAGGCCTTCCGGGTTGCGTACGACAAGGTCCTGGCGAAATGGCCCGCCGAGCGGGAGGCGCTGACCGTCGCCACGCCCTTCGGTGACACGCGCGTCAACACCTGCGGCCCCCGCGACGCGCCCCCGCTGGTCCTGCTCCCGGGCGGTGGTGGGGCCACCTCCGTCTCCTGGTACGCCCAGGTCGCGGAGCTGGCCCGGGTGCGCCGGGTGCACGCGGTCGACGTGATCGGCGCCCCGGGCCTGAGCGTCCCGGCCGGCGACCGCCACCCCCGTGCGGTCGCCGACCTGACGCTCTGGCTGGACGCGGTCCTGGACGGCCTGGGCACCGCCTCGGCCGACCTGGGCGGGCACTCGTACGGCGGCTGGATCGCCCTCCACTACGCCCTGCACGCCCCGGCCCGGACACGCCGCCTGTTCCTCCTGGACCCGACCCAGTGCTTCGCCGGGTTCAAGGCGGCGTATCTGCTGCACGCCCTGCCGATGCTGCTGCGGCCCACGCCCCGCCGGGCCCGCGCCTTCCTGGAGTGGGAGACCGGGGGAGGGGCGCCCCTGGACCCGGACTGGCTCGCCCTCCAGGAGGCGGCCGTCGGCTTCCCGGCGGCGAAGCCGGTGACCGGCCCGCGCCCGGCACCGGACGCGCTGCGGGCCCTGGAGGCCCGGGCCCTGCTGCTCGTGGCCGCGAACAGCAGGACCCATGACCCCCGCGAGGTTGCTGCCAGGGCGACTGCACTGCTGCCGCGCGTGGAGACGGCCGTACTACCGGGCCTCTCGCACCACGCGCTGCCGCAGGCGGCACCCCCCGCCCTGGCCGGCCGCCTCACCGCATTCCTGGCCGGTCCCTGAACCTCACCCCACCTTCTCGATCCGGGCGTGCCGGATGAGGAACTTGCCGGGCTCCCGGACCTGTTCGAAGGCCGCGTTGTTCAGCAGCACACAGCTTCCCGAGACGGAGGTGACCTTCACCGTCGTGGACTTGTTGTTGTCCAGGTTGGTCACCTTCAGGGTCGTACCCGCCGGGAACTGGTCGCTGGACGCGGCCGGGGCGCCGGCCTCACCGGAGAGCGTGACCGTGGAGCCGTTGCAGACCTGCTGACCGGAAGCCGCGGCGGCGCCACCGCCGTTGTTCCCCCCGGCGGCGGACTGCGAGGGCTGCGCGCTCTGCTGGCCGGCGCCCTGCTGGCCGGCGCTCTGCTGGCCGGCGCTCTGCTGGCCGGCCTGCTGCCCCGCGCCCTGCTGGCCGTTCTGCGCCTGCTGCCCGGTCTGGGAGCCCTGAGCCGACTCCCCAACCGTGCAACCGGCCGCCTTCTGCTGGACCTCGATCTGTTTGATGACCGCCTCGCGGTTGGCGATCCGGGCTGCCGACTGCGCGTCCGGATGCGCCTTTTGGTCCGCGATGAACCGGTCGTTGTTGCCGTGGGCCGTGGCCAGTCCCTGGCACACCGTCGAGTCCCCGGCGGACAGCGTCTTCGCGTTGTGCGCGGGCTGCGCGGCGTTGGACGTGGTCGCCAGTGCGAAGGCCCCGCCGCCCGCCACCGCCGCGGCGCTGACGAGCAGTGCGATCTTCTTCTTCGTGCCGAGAGTTCTCCTGCGCGACATGCGCGCCTCCTGAAGAGGTAGGGGAGCGTACGCCGCTATGTACGAGATACCGAACGAGGTTACTCAGCGGTTGCAGGAGTAAGTGAAGTGGGCTGCGTCACAGGACAGTTGGGCGTCGGCTCAGCTCTTGTTGTGCGACAGGGCCTCGCGTACCGCGTCCTCGGAGCGGGCCACCAGGGCCGTTCCGTCGTCGGCGGTGATGATCGGCCGCTGGATGAGCTTCGGGTGCTCGGCGAGCGCGGTGATCCACCGGTCACGGGAAGTCTCGTCCCGCGCCCATTCCCCGAGCCCCAGTTCCTTGGCCTCGGCCTCCGCCGTGCGGGTGATGTCCCACGGTTCGAGGTTCAGCCGCTCCAGCACGGCCCTGATCTCGTCCTCGCTGGGTACGTCCTCCAGATAGCGGCGGACGGTGTACTCGGCTCCCTCGGCGTCGAGCAGGCTGATGGCGCTGCGGCACTTGGAGCAGGCCGGATTGATCCAGATTTCCATGCGGGACACGGTACGCCAAGGCCCGCTACCGCCCGGTGATGCCGGTATCCGCCGGGAGCCGGACCATGCCCGTCACGATCGCGGCGCCGCCCACGCGCACGAGCCGTGCGGGCGCGCCCGGGGACGGCGGCTCCGTTGTGGCGGTGATGGCGGACGGGGAGCCGAGGGCGTCCCCCAGGTCGACGGTGACGCCGGCCGGGTGCGTGCCGGCGAGGTGGGCGGCGAGGCAGCCGGTGCTGTTGGCGTTCGCGATGTCCTCGGGCACACCGATCGACGGTGCGAACATACGGGCCGCGAGGCGCCTTGTGTGGTCCGTCGGCTGTGTGTACACATAGCAGCCGAGCAGCCCGCCGCGGTCGCAGGCCGCGCGCAGCCGGTCGAAGTCCGGTGCCAGCGAGTCGAGAACGGGCCGCGCGGGCACCGGGACGAGCAGCCGCGGCCGTCCCGCCGAGGCCACGCGGAGGGGACCGGGCAGGGTCCGCCCGGCGAGACCCAGGGCATCGAGGACCGCTTCCGGTTCGCCGGGCCCAGGTGTGCGCAGGCCGACGGGGCCCAGGGTGAACTCCGCGGTGAGCCTCCCGTTGTCGCGGACGGCCCGGCCGGTGAAGACGCGTTCCCGGGTGCGGAGGGTCGCCCGGTACTCCCGCCCTCCGGCCCGCTCGGCCAGATGGGCCAGCGCGGCGACCGTCCCGTGGCCGCAGGCCGGCAGCTCCCCGGTGGCGGTGAAGAACCGCAGGGTCACTTCGGGACCCTCGGCGCCGGCGTCACGCGTGGCGACGAAGACCGCGTGGGAGGTGCCCGCCAGAACCGGAACGGCCCGCCGGGCGGCGTCGTCCAGGCCGGTTTCCGGCAGTACCGCGGTGGGGCTGCCGCCCATGCCGCCTCGTACGCAGGCGTGCACCATCGTCACGTGCGGCACGGTGTCGTCAGGCATGTGGGTGTCCTTCGGCCGGGAACGCGGCGGCCCAGGGTTCCGCCTCCAGCAGCAGACCGTTGGCCAGCCGGCTGATGGTGCGGTACCAGCCCGCCAGGACCAGGAACTCCAGCAGTTGGGCGTCGTCGTAGTGGGTGCGCAGGCCGTCCCGGGCGGCGTGCGAGAGGTGGGCCGTGTCGTGCAGCTCGTCGACCGCGTCGAGCAGGGCGCGGTGGCGCGGCGGCCATGGGGCACCGGTCGCGGGGTCCGGCTGGGCCGTCGCCCGGAGCTGCTCCGGGCTCAGGCCGGCCCGTTCGGCGAGGGCGGCGGCATGCACGCCCCACTCGTAGGCGCAGCCGGCGCGTGCCGTGCCCCGGGCGATGACGAGCTCGCGGTCGGGGGCGGGGAGCAGGCCGTGGCCCAGCGGTCCGGCGCCCAGTGCGAACATCCGCGAGGCCAGCTCGGGGTGACGGTGCAGCACCCGGAACAGGGTGATCGGTTCATGCCCCACGCCCGGCGGCATCCAGCGGCGCAGCGCCCGGTCGATCGGGTCGGGGTAGGGCGGGGTGAGCGGTTCGATGCGCGGCACGCGACACCTCCTGCTTCGATTTCCGAATCATCCTCGCGCTTCGATTTCAGAAGCGCAAGGGTTCGCCGGCAGCCGGACGGCGAGCACTGGACGAGGAGTGTCAGTCGCCGGCGTCCGGATGCTCGTCCGTGTCCTCGGCGAGGGCTTCCGCCCACCGGCCCGACCAGCGGACGAGCGGCCGCAGGGCGGTGCACGCCTCGGTGCCGAGCGGGGTGAGGGCGTACTCCGTGCCGTCCCGCTGGGTCACGAGCCCCGCCTCGGTCAGTTCGAGGAGCCGCCCGCGCAACACGCTGGAGGACATGCCGTCGCAGCGCTGCTGCAGCGCACGGAAGCCGGTGGGCCCCTCGTGGAGTTCCCAGAGGATGCGCAGGGTCCAGCGCCGCCCGAACAGGTCGAGCGCCGCCATCAGGGGGCGGCCGGTGGCCGAGCCCCGGACCGGCCGGCCGGGTCTGGGTGTCGTCATGCCGTCCGCGCAATCTGCCTGGTGCTTCGGTTTTCGAAACCGTAACATGCGGGCGCCGACGCCTCCGCCGGACGGCTCTGTTCGAATTGACGCCGACTCACCCGCCTCTTGGGGAACTGGCGTGACGTAACGACAATTTCCGTGCTGAGCTGGAGCTTTGGCGGACTCGCGGGCTCCGCCGTTGTCAGTGCCCGGCGGTAGACTGGAAGCAGTGTTCGAGGGTGTCGCCGGGCTGTCCGGCCGGTGCCCTGACCGCGACAGGAGGATGCCCGTGCCCGCTGCCGCCCTGAAGCCGAAGCCGTTGCCCACCCAGTCCACCGCCCAGCACCCCGTGCTGTTCGACTCGCCGTACGCGCCCGTGGCGAAGCGGCCCCTGCCGGCCGGACGGCCGCGCGAGTGGTACGTCACCCACAACCGCCGCCTGAAGGCCATGCGCCTCGCCATAGCCCTGCTCGACTCGGGCATCTACCTGCCGGCCCAGGCCCGCGACGACAAGATCCGCAGCAAGGCGGAGGAGATCGGCATGCGCCCGCCGTCCGACACCACCTGCCACATGGTCCGGGCGTTCATGCGCTACAGCCGCTGACAGCCGGGACCGGCGCCGGGTGCCCTGCCCCGCGAGGGGGCGCCCGGCGCCGCAGGGCCCGCGGGATCGCTCAGCCGTAGCGCTCCAGCAGTCCGCGCACATACCCCTCCGTGCGCGCGCCCAGCACCTCGGACGTCAGGTCCGTACGGCCGAGACCGCGCCACGGTCCGGCCAGTTTCTCCGCGCCGGACGCGTAGTGGAGGGCGTCCAGCAGTCGCCAGTACAGATGGTCCCGGCCGTCGGCGAGGCCGTGGCCGCCCCGCCGCTCGTACCGGTCCCGGAAGGCCAGCCCGTGCTCCGGGCCGTGCAGCAGGGCCAGCGCGGTCGAGCAGTGGGCCACGTCCAGGTCGGCCGGACCCCAGGAGGTCTCCACCCAGTCGACGACCCCGCTGATCCGCACGTCCTCGCCCGTGCCCGTGAAGAGCACGTTCCCCGGGTGGTAGTCCCGGTGCAGAAAGCGCCCCCGGTACGGCGGCGGGTCCCGGCGGATGACGTCCACGGCGCGTTCCCACAGCTCCCCCGCCGGAGTGCGCACGTTCTCGGGTGGGGTCCACGCCTGGTAGGTGCGGGGTTGCTCCGGCGGAACCACCGCGTGGATCCTGACCAGTTGGGCCGCCAGCAGATCGAGCCGCCGGTCCAGCGCCCCGCCGCCCTGCCCGTCCTCCTCGTCCACCAGGATCCGGCCCGGCAGCCTGGTCATCAGCAGGGAGGGGTGGTCGCAGTGCTCGGCCGTGGCGTCCACGGCGACCAGGGCCGGGGCCGGGACGCCCTCCTCCGCGGCGAGCAGTCCGAGGACCGCGGCCTCCCGGGACAGCAGCCCGGGCGCGTGCCGCCGGAAGAAGGGCTTCACGAAGGTGCGCAGCACCAGCTCCACCCCGTTGTCGAGGGTGAGCCCGCGCATCTGCGACGACCAGCCGCCCCGGAGCATCCGGGCGTCCGTGACGGTACGGCCCTCGGGCAGCTGCTTGGCCGTCCAGGCCCGGGTCGCCGCCCAGCCCCGCTCTCCGTCGAGCCCGCTCACCAGCGCCGCCACCAACTCGCGCCGGTCCTCGGCATGGTCGCAGAACCACAGCCCCAACCGGTGCTCCGCCTCCGGGAGTTCGAAGCGGGTGTACCGGGCCCGTGCGGACAGAGCGTCCTGCACCGCCTCCGTCACGGCCGGCGGGATGACCGCGTCGCTGCCCGGGACCGCCAGCACCGCCCGGCCCCCGTACGTCCGGAACGCCTCCAGCGCGGGCGAGGTCCGCCAGCCGTCCGGCGTGCGGATGATCTCGCTGAACCGGCCCTGACGGTTCTCGAACGGCACGTCCCAGGCCTCGGGGGCGTAGACGGCGGGCGAGCACAGCCCGACGGCCGCCACCCGGGGGCCGTAGTGCCGTACGAGATCGGCGACCGTCTGGCCGCTCATGCTGAAGCCGACCAGAACCAGCGGATCGTCCGCCGGTGCGTGTGCGTCGAGCACCGCGACCGCCTGCTCGAACCGTCGGCGCAGGCTCAGTTCGGCGAGCGAGCCCGTGCTCTCGCCGTGGCCCGAGAAGTCGAACGCCAGGGCGTGGCAGCCGTGCCCGGCGAACTCCGTGAGCAGGGGCAGCAGGCGCTGCTTGCTGCCGTTGCCCGCGCCGTGCAGCAGCACCGCCGTGGCCCGGCCCGGTGGACCCGCGGCCACGCCACTGAGCCGTTCGCCGTCGAAGTCGTAAGTGAATGCGGAGAGTTCGCTCATGGGGTCATTCACTCACGGCGGCCCCCCGCCGGGCGGAAAACGGGATGCGGTCGCCGCCACGGCCTCCCTACGCTGAACAAACGGCACGAAGCCGACACACTCCACCCCCGCCACACTCACCCCACGGAGGTCCGTCATGCGTGGCATCGTCGCATCCGGGACCGTCGTCCTGGTGATCCTCGGAATCGGAAACCATCTGTGGTGGCTCGCCGCCGTCGCGCTGCTCTACCTGTACGCGACGCATGGACGTGGTTCTCCCGGCACGCCACCACCCGCCGGCGCGGGCACCCCGCCCACGCCGGAGAACTACCGCGCCTACCGCGAGCGCCGGGACCGGCTGGCGAAGTGGGAGCGCCGCTACCGCCGGGAACGGCCCTTCGAGACCCGCCGGCAGCAGCGTGAGAAGAGCAGGTAAGGGCGTGGGGCGGCCCCGGTCACAGGCCGGGGGCGCCCCATACCGGGAACCAGCGGCCGAGGTCCTGCTCGATCCGCAGATCGCTCGCGAGCGCCGCCCTCACCTGGAGCTCCAGCGCGTTGTCCCGCCGCTCGGCAGCGCCGGGCAGGGGAGCGAAGGGGTAGAAGGTGCCCCGCTTGTAGAGGTAGACCAGCGCCAGCTTGCGGCCGTCGTCGTCCGTGAAGGCGGCCAGTGAGCACAGCAGCTGCGGGCCGAAGCCGTTGATCTCCATCGCGCTGTTCACCGCGTGCAGGTCGTTGACCAGCTCCGGCAGCTGCTCGGGGCTGCGCGCGGACACCAGCCAGGAGTAGCCGTAGCCGTCCCGGCGCAGCTCCACCGGCAGTCCGCCGCGGTCGCTGTCCGCGTCCAGCAGCGCCTGCACCTCCCGGTGGGTCTGCTCGAAGGCCGCGCCCTCCACCGTGGCGAAGCACACCGCGCCGGTCCCGGTCGCTGTGAAACCGGCCGCGGCCTGCAGGGTCACGGCCGCCGAGGGCAGCGCGAAGAGCTGGTCGAGATCGGGCGCGACCGGTTTCGTACGGCCCAGCAGGATGTCGAGCAACCCCAACGCTCAGCCCGCCTTCCCGGGAGTGGTGGCCTCGCCCAGCTCCGCCGAGATCCGGCCCAGCTGTTCCAGTCGCTGCTCCAGGGTCGGGTGCGTGGAGAAGATCCGCTCGATGCCCGGCTCCTTGCCGGTCGCCGGGGTGAAGTAGAAGGCGTTGAAGGCCTGGGCGGTGCGCAGGTCCTTGCTCGGGATCCGGGCGATGTCCCCGGTGACCTTGGTGAGCGCCGAGGCGAGGGCCGACGGGCGGCCGGTGAGATGCGCGGCCGCGCGGTCCGCCGCCAGCTCCCGGTACCGGGACAGCGCCCGGATCAGCAGGAAGCTGATCGCGTACACCGCCGCGGAGACGCCCATGATCGCGGCGAAGACGGCGGCGGTGTTCTGGTCCCTGCGGCCCCCGCCGAAGAGCTGCGAGTAGAAGGCGAACCGCACGATCAGGCCCGCCAGCACACCGAGGAAGGACGCGACCGTGATCACGGCGACGTCCTTGTGCGCCACGTGCGACAGCTCGTGCGCCAGCACGCCCTCCAGCTCGGCCGGCTCCAGCCGCCGTAGCAGCCCCGTGGTCACACAGACCACGGCGTGGTCGGGATTACGGCCGGTCGCGAACGCGTTCGGCATGTCCATGTCGGACACCGCGACCACCGGTTTGGGCATGTCCGCGATCGCGCACAGCCGGTCGATCACCGCGTGCAGCTCGGGATACTCCTCGCGCTCCACGACCCGGCCGTGCATCGCGAACATGGCGATCCGGTCGGAGAACCAGAACTGTGCGACGAACATCGCCCCGACCACCACGACGACCAGCACCCAGGACCTCAGCAGCGCGATCAGCGCGGCGACGAAGCCCACGTACAGCAGACCGAGCAGGAACATCGTCAGACCCATGCGCACGGTCAGCCGTCGGTCGCTCCGGAAGCGGCTCTGCATCTTGCATCACCCCGCAGTCAGGCACTCGTCCCGCTGTCCAGTGTGCACCAGCCGACTCCCATGAACAGGTCCCGAACGTCCCTAGGAGCAGCAAAACGTACCCGTGAGTCGGCCGGCTGTCGCTGAGCGTCCCCGGGCACCGTGCGCCGGGTACGGGGCCGCCCGGCTACGACGAGCCGAACTGCAGCAGCCCGATCAGCACCATGACCGCGATCACACAGCCGAAGACCATGGCCGTCGACGCCCACGACGCCCGGCGCGGCCCCGGTTCCGGGTCGGCGCGGAAGGGCGCCGCATTCGGCGGGTTCTCCTTCCAGCGCGCGGCGAGCATCCGAGCCCGGGCCGAGGGCTCCTTGTGCTCGGCGGAATTCGCCCAGCGGTGATCGAATTCCCGCTCCCAGTCGTCCTGTTCCGTCATCCCCGTTCAACCTCTCTCGTCCGGCAGGGTCAGGAGGGATGATCCCCCGGAAGTAGGAAGTCCGGGAAGCAGGAAAAAGTTCCCTAGCGGCCGGTGCCCCACTGCCTGGAACACGCGGAAGGCCCCCCGGCGGGAGCCGAGGGGCCTTGCAGTGGCGTCTGTCACACGTCGAAGAAGTGATGACCTGGCTCGGTCACCTCCGTAGACCGGCGGGACTGTCGCTCTGACCAGCGCGGACGTCGTCGTTGTCTGGCGTCATCGGTCGTTGTTGGTCTCCCTGGGACGGCCCACAGACGGCCCCGCTCCTATGGCCGAGGGCCTCGCTTCTGGGTGAGGTCAAGCTCGCAGGACGGAGCCGGCGGACTTACAGACCGTGCGGCGGGCAACCCTTGAACTGCGGATTCGCAGCTCACGGCGACCACTGCCCCACGTCCGCTCCACCGGGAGGCGGCGGCTCTGGTTCGCCGTTGAGCCGGTCAACGAGGAGCATCGCCACATCGTCCGCCAGGTCGCCCTCGGTGTGGCGGGCCAATGCCTGGTGCAGATGTTCCAGGAACTCGGGCGGGGTGGTGCTGCGGCGTATCCCCTCCATGGCCTCCGGCAGAGCGAAGAATTCGCCGTCGCGGTTGCGGGCCTCTATCACGCCGTCGGTGTACAGCAGTAGGCGGTCACCGGGGAGGAACCCAAAGCTCTCAGCTTTGGGGGGAGGGCCGGTGACGAGGTCTTCCATGCCGACGGGCGGCAACGGCGAGTTCGGCATCAGCATCTTGGCCCTGCCCTGGTGCAGCAGCAGCGGCGGCGGATGCCCACGGTTGACCAGCTGCACCACGGGTTCCTCCGGCACCTGTGCGATGAGCACCGTAGTGAACCCTTCCAGCAGAACTACCTCGTCGTATGCGCCCGGCACGGCGAGTTCCCGTCGCAACGCAGCCGCACAGTGGTTCATCACCTCCACCAAGTCGTCCTCGTAATGCACGGCCTCCCGAAACGCACCCGCCGCCACTGCGACGGCTCGCACCGCAACAAGCCCCTTGCCCCGGACGTCCCCCACGATCATCCGGACGCCATACCGGGTCTGCACGGCCTCGTACAGATCACCGCCCACCTGTGCGCCCGTCCCGGCCGCAAGGCACAGGCTGGCCGCCCGCACTGGGCCCAGTCGCGCGGGCACAGGCCGTAGCACGACCTCCTGTGCCGCCACGGCGATCTGGCGAACCCGGTCGAGCTCTCTCTGCCGGCGCGTCTGCATGGCGCTGCTCGTGATGAAGCCGGCCACGGTCACCAGGGCCAAGGCCAGAAAGTTGGTATAGACCTGCAAGGTGCCCCACGCCTGGTTGTACGTAGCCGTGGTCACGCTGATTACAAGCGCGAGAGCAGCTGCCGCGGCGGTCCCCTTGGGGCCCAACGTCACGGCCGCCAACGCCGGGATCGCGGCGAGAAAGGGGCCGGTATAGATGAAGTGGGCAGGCGTGAGCTCGATGACCAGCACGGCCAGCCCGATCAAGAAGGGCACGCACTGCATCAGGGCGAAGAGGAGCCGGCCACGGCCGCCTGCCCCTGGCCGAAGGGACGAGCGCAGGAGCGCCTGCATGTATTCAGCCTGCCTTGCTGCAGCTCACGCCTCCACTCGCCGCTCTCACGACATCCTCGCTGTCTGACGCTCAAGACCTCCGAGCAGTACAACGGCTGCTCGAAACCCCACGGTCACCTGAACGACAAACGGGTCCGCGTCCAGCATTCGGGCTGGTCACGGACCCTTTCGGTCCTGTGGCGGCGCCAGGATGCGAACCTGGGAAGGCTGAGCCGGCAGATTTGCAGCGGGCCCGGTCCGACCCTCGCTACCTGCGGGTTCCTGCGGAACCGGTGCCGCCGGGGGACGCCTGGGGGCACGCGAGCGCTGCCGTGCGACGCGCCCACGCTCTGGTCAGCCGAGTTCCCGAAGCGCGCTCCTTTGTGACTGAGCAGCTCAGTTGGCCACTCTGAGCGTCACAGTTGGCCGCACGGAGGGGTCAGGTGGTCGCGGGCGGGTCGGTGGCCAGGTCGTCCGCGTGCTCGCCGGTGACGAGGTAGACCACGCGCTGTGCGACCGCTACGGCGTGGTCAGCGAAGCGTTCGTAGTAGCGGCCGACGAGCGCGGTGTCGACGGCCGTCTCGACGCCGTGGTGCCAGCGGTCGTCCATGAGGTGCTGGAAGATCGTGCGGTGCAGCTCGTCCATGCGGTCGTCGTCCTTCTCCAGCTGGAGTGCCGCCCCGACGTCATGGGTGATGAGTACCTCGGCGGCCTGTGCCATGAGGCGCTGCGCGAGCTGGCCCATCTCCAGGATCGTACGGCGCAGGTCCTGCGGAATCGCGTGTTCGGGATGCCGCAGCCGGGTCAGCTTGGCCACGTGCTGAGCCAGGTCTCCCGACCGTTCCAGGTCGGCGCTCATCCGCAGTGAGGTGACCACGATCCGCAGGTCGGTTGCGACCGGCTGCTGCCTGGCCAGCAGTGCGATCGCCCGGTCTTCCAGGTCACGCTGGAGGTCATCGACTTCCGCGTCCGCTGAGATCACGTCCTCGGCCAGCTTCAGGTCGGCGTCGAGGAGAGCGGTGGTGGCCCGGCCGATAGCGGAGCCGACCAGGTGTGCCATCTCCACCAGACCCTCACTGATCGAGTTCAGCTCCTCGTGGTAAACCTCTCGCATCGTCCTCACCGTCCGGTTGCCTGGGCCAGCCTCCACCGTCTGTCAGGTTTGCACACATCGCGGCGCAGACAGCGGCCGCCCAAGGTTCCTGGCTGGCTCACATACGTCGGACGGCCCAGGGCAGCAGGAACCACAGGTCGGCGAAGGTCGCTGTGGTCACGGTCGTGATGGCGATGGCTGCTGGGCCGCCCAGTACGACGTCCATCAGCAGGAGAACGGCTCCGTTGAGCGCCGGCACCAGAAGGATCAGGCCGATTTGCGCGTGCCTGGCAGACAGGGCAACGATGCGTGGCTTTACACCGGGGTGGAAGAGGCCGCGGTGCAAGGCGACGGGGGTGGCAAGAACCGCAGAGGTGATGACGGTCAGCAGCAGGGTGATCACGTAGGTGTCGCACTGAAAAGCATCGAGCTGCGGGAAACGGCTGGTGAACGCCAGCCCAGGAGGAAGGCGAACAGGATCTGCACGCCGGTCTGGACGACGCGCAGTTCCTGAAGGAGTTCGGCGAGGTTACGGTCGGCTCGCTCCTCGGGCGTTTCGTGACGGGACGTCTGCGGCTGCTGTCCTGGATCTTTCGGCATGGCCTTCACTGTCCGACCGGCTTCAGGATCACTCCACAACCGGCTGAGCGTGTGTTGATCTGCGCACTGCTTGCGCCGCATCTCGGCCGTCCTCGCTGACTACGGGCCCCTGGCTTCAGGGAGCGGGAAACGCCGGCGGCCCGCTGTCGGGGGGCAGCGGTCTGTTCGCGGACACCGTACGAACGGCCGCCCATCTGTCCTCTCCCACGTCGTGCGTCCAGTTCAGGAGCTTGCGCCGAAGGTGTTCGCGTGGATAACGCGTCCGTGATGATGGCGTCGGTGAGTATCAGGCTCGCGGCGGAGTGCGACGAGGGCCGCGTCGTCGCCGAGACGTCCGCGGGTGTGAGCGAGCAGGTCGCGCTGGACGTGGTGCAGCAGCGATTCCGGGCTCGCCTCGCTCCACTGGGCGGCCCGTGTCTCAAAGGGGTAGAAGGCGCCATTGGCGTCGCGGGCTTCGATGACGCCGTCGGTGTAGAGCAGGAGCGTGTCGCCGGGCTCGAAGGAGAGCACATCGATCTTGTATTCCTCCGGTCCCAGCTCGCCGATCCCCAGCGGTGGCGCGGGGTGCAGGCTGGGGACGGTGAGGGACCTGCCGGGGTTGAGCACCAGCGGCGGGGGGTGCCCACAGCTGACGATGCGCGTGGTGGGGTCGTCGTCGGGGAGTTCCAGCAGCAAGGCGGTGGCGAAGCGTTCGCCGGTTTCCTCGGCCGGCTCGAAGTCGGCGAGGTAGCGGGTGACGCTCTGTTCCAGGGAAGCGGCCAGATCCGGCAGGGAGGTGTGCCGGTGGGCGGCTTCGCGGAAGGCTCCGAGCAGGAGGGCGGCCTCGCCGATGGCGGACAGCCCTTTGCCCCGCACATCGCCGATCATGATGCGCACACCGCCGATGATGCGGGTGGCAGCGTAGAGGTCACCGCCGATCTGCGCCTCGTCCTCGGCGGCCAGGTACAGGCAGGCGATCTGCAGGGCGCCGATCCGCTCCGGCAGTGGCCACAGCAGGACGTGCTGCGCGGCCTCTGCGACCGACCGCACCTGGGCCAGTTGGCGTCGGTTCCGCTCACGCACCACGCAGCCGAACACGATCATGGCTGACAGCGCTGCCAGGGCGAGGATCTGCACCAGCACGTTGCGCGAGAGCAGTACGCCAAAGTGCCAGCCGATGTACGCCTGTGCCGCCACCGCCAGGAACCCGATCAGCCCGGTCAGCCGCGGGCCGGCGAACGAGGCAGTGATCGCAGGAGCGATGACCAGCAGCGGGCCGAGATGGATGTCGGCCGGGACCAATTGATCCGTCGCTGTGATCACCACGATGAGCACGATCGGGATCACCAGCAGCACATGACTCGACTGCCACACCTGCCGCACACCAGCCAAGCCATGACCGGCTTCCACATCCTCCAGATTGCCACCGCCCAGCCAGCTCTGCGCGCCGCCGCTCCTCCCTGGTCTGCCTTCGACTTCGCACACAGCGTGACCGCGATCCGAAAGAGCGACCTCCGTCGCGACAAGGGATGGAACCCAAGCATCCCCGGGGGACGGTTGAGGGGGCGGTTCTACCACTTGCCTGAGTCAGGCCGCTGGGGTGCCCCTGCCGAGGCTCTGAGGGAGCGCATCCAGAGCGGGGTCATCGCCGACAGGATGCCGTCAGAAGCGGCAACCTCTGCCGAGTTCGGTATCGCGCGAACCACAGTCAGGCGAGCGCCGGCGACCCTGGAGAGCGAGGGCGTCATCGAGTCCATTGCTACTACGCGTCGGTCCTGCTGGACGCGGGGGAGAACGTGAAGGCCCTCGCCGAGTACCTCGGGCACGCGGACCCCGGCTTCACGCTGCGTACCTACACGCACCTGCTGCCGAACAGCCAAGATCGAGCCCGCAAAGCCATCGACCAGGCATTCCAAGAGCGACAGTACGACGCAGCCTGAGCCAGCCCCGGAAGCGGGAGCCGAAAAGCCGTCGGCCGGCTCTCCCACGCTGGGAGAGCCGGCCGACGGCCCACACACGGCCCAGGGGAGCGGTTACCCGCCCCGACCTGGGGCGACATCACACGTCGAAGTACAGCTCGAACTCGTGCGGGTGCGGACGCAGCTGCAGCGGCGCGATCTCGTTGGTGCGCTTGAAGTCGATCCACGTCTCGATCAGGTCCGGCGTGAAGACGTCGCCCTGGAGGAGGAACTCGTGGTCGGCCTCGAGCGAGTCGAGGACGGCCGGCAGCGAGGTCGGGACCTGGGCGACGTTCGCGTGCTCCTCGGGAGCCAGCTCGTACAGGTCCTTGTCGATCGGCTCGGCCGGCTCGATCTTGTTCTTGATGCCGTCCAGACCCGCGAGGAGCAGGGCGGAGAAGGCCAGGTACGGGTTGCCGGAGGAGTCCGGGGCGCGGAACTCGACGCGCTTGGCCTTCGGGTTGGAGCCGGTGATCGGGATACGCATGGCCGCGGAGCGGTTGCGCTGCGAGTACACCAGGTTGATCGGCGCCTCGAAGCCCGGCACCAGACGGTGGTACGAGTTCACCGTCGGGTTGGTGAAGGCCAGCAGCGACGGGGCGTGCTTGAGGATGCCGCCGATGTAGTAGCGGGCGGTGTCCGACAGGCCCGCGTAACCGGCCTCGTCGTAGAACAGCGGGTCGCCGTTGCTCCACAGCGACTGGTGCACGTGCATGCCCGAGCCGTTGTCACCGAAGATCGGCTTCGGCATGAAGGTCGCGGTCTTGCCGTTGCGCCAGGCCACGTTCTTCACGATGTACTTGAAGAGCTGCAGGTCGTCGGCGGCGGCGAGCAGGGTGTTGAACTTGTAGTTGATCTCCGCCTGGCCGGCGGTGCCCACCTCGTGGTGCTGGCGCTCGACCTGCAGGCCGGCCTTGCCCAGCTCCAGGGAGATCTCGGCGCGCAGGTCTGCGAAGTGGTCGACCGGCGGGACCGGGAAGTAGCCGCCCTTGTAGCGGACCTTGTAACCACGGTTGTCCTCGAGGGCACCGGTGTTCCAGGCGCCCGCCTCGGAGTCGATGTGGTAGAAGGACTCGTTCGCGCTGGTCGCGAAGCGGACGGAGTCGAAGACGTAGAACTCGGCCTCGGGGCCGAAGTACGCGGTGTCCGCGATACCGGTCGACGCGAGGTAGGCCTCGGCCTTCTTCGCCACGTTGCGCGGGTCACGGGAGTACTGCTCGCCCGTGATCGGGTCGTGGATGAAGAAGTTGATGTTGAGGGTCTTGTCGCGACGGAACGGGTCCACACGGGCGGTGGACAGGTCGGCGCGCAGGGCCATGTCGGACTCGTGAATGGCCTGGAAGCCGCGGATCGAGGATCCGTCGAAGGCGAGCTCGTCGTCCGGGTCGAACGCCTCGACCGGCACCGTGAAGTGCTGCATCACGCCCGGCAGGTCGCAGAAGCGGACGTCGATGAACTTGACGTCCTCGTCCGCGATGAACTTCTTGGCCTCGTCGGCGTTCTGGAACATCCAGCTCCTCCTACTCCCGACCGTCCTCGCCGGGGTGGTAGATCGTTCGTGCGGCCAGTGCGGTGGCACACGCTGGTCTCGACCCTAGGGACGGGTGATTTCTCGGGCGTGACCCGTTTGTTTCGCAGAAGTTAACCGGCCACGCGTCCACGGTAGCCCCGACACACCCCTCGGCACAGTGCGCGAATCCGGGCGCAGTACCGTTGACGGGTGGACAACAGGCAAGCACTCGGATCGTGGCTCTCCGGGCCCCGCGCGGCCATGGAAGAGGCCGGTGCGGACTTCGGCTACCGGGGCGAGCAGCTCGGCCTCCCCGAGGAGGGACCGAACTCGATCGCCCGCCAGGGGCGGCGGCTCGGCGCCCTCGCCGTGGACTGGGCACTGAGCGTTCTGATCGCATACGGCCTGATCACGAACGGCTACCGGGTGCCTGCGACGAGCAACTGGGCGCTCGGCGTCTTCTTCGTCATGAGCGTGCTGACCGTGGGCACGATCGGCTTCACCCCGGGCAAGCGGCTCTTCGGCATCCGGGTGGTGGCTCTGGAGACCGGCACGGTCAGTCCGCTGCGGTCGCTGCTTCGTACGGTGCTGCTGTGCCTCGCGATTCCGGCGCTGATCTGGGACCGGGACGGCCGCGGGCTGCACGACAGGCTGGCGAAGACCGTAGAGGTCCGGATCTGACCGCTCCCGGCCGCGGGTCCGCACCTGCGCCCGGCCATCGTCCAGATGCCGCCACCCGGTTGCCCGGTCGAACCGGCGGCCGCATCGTCGCCGTATGACCGATGCTCAGGATCTGATGGCGGCCGAGGTGACGCCCGAGGAGTTCCGGGACGCCATGGCGCGTTTTCCGTCGGGCGTGGTGGTGGTGACCGCCCGCTGCGAGGACGGCACCCCGCGCGGCTTCACGGCGAGCTCCTTCTGCTCCGTCTCCCTGGAGCCACCGCTGGTCCTGGTGTGTCTCGCGGACGCGGCCGACTCCGCGGCGGTCTTCGCGCGGTGCGACCACTTCGCGGTGAGCGTGCTGGCCCCGGAGCACCAGCCGCTGGCCCAGCTGTTCGCCACCAAGGGCGCCGACAAGTTCTCCGACGCCCTGCTGCAGCCGAGCCCCTTCGGCCCGACGGTGCGGCAGGCGCCCGTACAGCTGAACTGTGCCGCATACGCACGTTACCCGGCCGGGGATCACACGATCCTGATCGGCCGGGTAACGGGAGTACGGCTGGGCGAGGGTTCGCCGATGGTCTACTGCGAGCGGGAGTTCCGGCGCCTGTGCTGACAGGCCGCGCCTCGGGGCTCAGCGGCCCTTCGGCATCCGCATGCCCTTGGGCATGGGACCCTTCGGCAGCGGCATGTTGCTCATCAGGTCGCCCAGGGCCCGCAGCCGGTCGTTGGTGGCTGTCACCTGGGGACCGGTGAGCACGCGCGGGAACTTCAGCAGGGTCGTACGCAGCTTCTTCAGCTCGACCTGGCCCTCGCCGTTGCCGACGATCACGTCGTGCACCGGTACGTCTGCGACGATCCGGCTCATCTTCTTCTTCTCGGCGGCCAGCAGGCTCTTCACCCGGTTCGGGTTGCCCTCGGCGACCAGCACGATGCCGGCCTTGCCCACGGCCCGGTGCACCACGTCCTGGCTGCGGTTCATCGCCACCGCCGGAGTCGTCGTCCAGCCCCGGCCGATGTTGTCCAGCACGGCGGCCGCGGCGCCCGGCTGACCCTCCATCTGGCCGAAGGCGGCGCGCTCGGCCCGGCGGCCGAACACGATCGCCGTCGCCAGCAGCGCGATCAGCAGGCCGAAGATGCCCAGGTAAACCGGGTGGCCGAGCAAGAAGCCGATCACAAGGAAGACAGCGAGGGTGCCGATGCCTACGGCCCCGAGTACAAGACCGATCTTCGTGTCGACCTTGCGGGTCATCTTGTAGGTGAGAGCGATCTGCTTCAGTCGCCCTGCGTTCGCGGCGTCCGCCGCGGTTTCCTTCCTCGCCATGTCACGAAGTCTACGTGGCCCCGGGAGTGCCGACGACGGCAGTGCCCGGTGCACGGCCCGTGGGCTCAGGAGCGGCCGGCGGCCTGCTCCAGGACACGCTGCGCCTCCACCCGGTCCTTGGCGCGCCGGCGGTCCTCCAGCACGGAGGTCCACGCGTTGCGCCGGGCGGTGCGCTGACCGCTGCTCATGAGCAGGGACTCGACGGCGCGGAGAGCGTCGGTGAAGGACGGGATGGCGGTGGCGCGTACGGGCGCGGCCTGCATGATCGAGGTCCCCCCTCGGAGCGGACGGTGTACGAGGCGTGATACCAGAGTCACTGATTGGTGTTACCAGGGCGTGTCCGACCGGTCAAACACCAATGAAGCCTTGATACAGAGCACTGAAACGCTGACGCGGCCCTGATGCCCGCCCTCATCAGCGAGGACGGTCAGGACCGCGTCGACTCGGCCATTACTGGCCAGTAGCTACTTGTGCGCGAATTCACACGCGCGGGCTCACACCGCCTGGGTGGCGACGAACGAACCACGCTTCTCGATGGCCATCTGATAGAGACGCCCGGCGCGGTACGACGACCGCACCAGCGGACCCGACATCACACCGGAGAAGCCGATCTGCTCGGCCTCCTCCTTCAGCTCCACGAACTCATGCGGCTTCACCCAGCGCTCGACGGGGTGGTGGCGGACGGAGGGGCGCAGGTACTGGGTGATGGTGACCAGCTCGCAGCCGGCGTCGTGCAGCTGCTGCAGTGCCTCGCCGACCTCCTCGCGGGTCTCGCCCATGCCGAGGATCAGGTTCGACTTGGTCACCAGGCCGTGGTCGCGGGCCTCGGTGATGACCTTCAGGGAGCGCTCGTAGCGGAAGCCGGGGCGGATCCGCTTGAAGATCCGCGGGACCGTCTCGACGTTGTGCGCGAAGACCTCGGGGCGGGAGGAGAAGACCTCCGCCAGCTGCTCGGGGACCGCGTTGAAGTCGGGGGCCAGCAGCTCGACCTTGGTCCGGCCGCCCTCTCGGTCCGCCGTCTGCGCGTGGATCTGGCGCACGGTCTCCGCGTACAGCCAGGCGCCGCCGTCCTCCAGGTCGTCGCGGGCGACGCCGGTGATGGTGGCGTAGTTCAGGTCCATCGTGACCACGGACTCGCCGACGCGCCGCGGCTCGTCGCGGTCCAGGGCCTCGGGCTTGCCGGTGTCGATCTGGCAGAAGTCACAGCGCCGGGTGCACTGGTCGCCGCCGATGAGGAAGGTCGCCTCGCGGTCCTCCCAGCACTCGTAGATGTTCGGGCAGCCGGCTTCCTGGCACACGGTGTGCAGGCCCTCGCTCTTCACGAGGTTCTGCATCTTCGTGTACTCGGGACCCATTTTCGCCCGGGTCTTGATCCACTCGGGCTTGCGCTCGATGGGGGTCTGGCTGTTGCGGACCTCCAGGCGCAGCATCTTGCGTCCGTCCGGTGAGACTGCGGACACGTCGGCTCCCTGTGACTTCGATTCTTCGGCGTACACCAGGGTACGCCCGTGCTCATTGCGCCCTACCGGGGAGATCAACCTCGCGGTCGCAGGGGGCATTCCCCCAGGTCCGGTCGGCTCAGGCGGACGCCTTCTCGATCAGCCGCGGCTTCAGGTCCGCGTTCTCCAGGACGTCCCGCAGGTGCTTCTCGGCCACCGGCAGGACCTCCTCGATGGTGATGTCCCGGTCCAGCTCGGCCGCGAGGGAGGCGACCCCCGCGTCCCGGATCCCGCACGGGATGATCCGGTCGAACCACTTGTTGTCGGGGTTCACGTTGAGGGCGAAGCCATGCATCGTGACGCCCTTGGCGACCCGGATGCCGATCGCGGCGATCTTGCGGTCCTCGCGCCGCTGGCCCGCGTTGGACGGGGCGTACTCGGGGCCGTTGAGCCGGGGGTCGAACTCCGGGTCGCTCATCCGCGGGTCGAAGTCCAGGGACAGCCCTCCCCCGGCCTCCGGCCGGAAGGACCCCCAGGCCGGCCGCTGCTCGATCGGGTCGCCGAGCACCCACACGCCGCTGCGGCCCTCGACCCGGGTGGTCTCCAGACCGAACTCGGCGCAGGTGCGGATCAGCGCCTCCTCCAGGCGCCGTACGTGCGCGACCACGTCCACCGGGCGCGGGAGCTTCTGGATCGGGTAGCCCACCAGCTGGCCGGGGCCGTGCCAGGTGATCTTGCCGCCGCGGTCCACGTCGATGACCGGGGTGCCGTCCAGCGGACGCTCGCTGTCCTCGGTGCGGCGGCCGGCCGTGTACACGGGGGGGTGCTCCAGGAGGATCACGGTGTCCGGGACCTCGTCGGCGAACCGGGCCGCGTGCACCCGGCGCTGCTCGTCCCAGGCCTCCTGGTATTCGACGGCATCCGCACCGAACCCCATGCGAACGAACCGCAACTCACTCACGGCAAGGGCCTCCCTCAGCGAACCGGTGTGTCAGGCACGTAACGCGCCCACGCCACTGTACGTCCGACCGGCTTACGTCAGCCCTGGGGGCGTTTCTCACACGATCGGATGAATGCCCCGTGGAATGTGCGATCGCCTGCTCACCCTCCGCTACATTCGCGCCGTTCATGAGGCCATAAGGGCTGCTCAAAGGCAAACCGGGCACTTCGACAGGCCCGGAAGGCAGGAGACCGCACCGCAGATGACGGACCGACCCGCGCAGCGCACCCCCAACCGCCAACTCGCCGCGCTCATCGCAGAAGCGGGGTTCTCCAACGCGGGTCTGGCCCGTCGCGTCGACCAGCTCGGCCTCGAGCACGGGCTCGACCTCAGATACGACAAGACCTCGGTCACCCGCTGGCTGCGCGGACAACAGCCCAGGGGTACGACCCCCGCCCTGATCGCCGAGGTCTTCACACGCCGGCTCGGGCGCCGGCTCACGGCCCAGGATCTCGGCCTGGACGCCTGTGCGCCGGTGTACGCCGGGCTGGAGTTCGCGGCCACCCCGGAAGAGGCCGTCGACATCGTCGGCGGGCTGTGGCGCAAGGACTCCGGCAGCCACGCCGAGCTGCGCAAGATCGCGTTCACCCCGGCGGGGCTCGTGGTGCCCAGCCGGGACTGGCTGATCGGCAAGCCCGACGACAAGGTGGCCCGCGAGCCGGCACCCCGGGTGCCCGCGCAGGTCCGTCCCGCCCCGGTCAAGCCCCCGGGCCGGCCGTTGCCGGTGCCACCCCGGGCGCGCGGACACGCCGACCGCGCCCCCGGCCAGAGGGTGACAGGGGGCGACATCAACGCGCTGCGCTCGGTCGGCGAGCTGTTTCGCACCCTCGACGACCGGTACGGCGGCGGCCACGCACGGCAGGCCCTGGTGCGCTATCTGGAGCACGAGTGCGAGCCGATGCTCCGCGGCAGCTACGACGAGCAGACCGGCCGCAAGCTGTTCGGCGCCGCCGCCGACCTGACCCGGCTCGCGGGCTGGACCTCGTACGACATCGCCGCGCACGGACTCGCCCAGCGCTACTTCGTGCAGGCCCTGCGGCTCGCCCAGGCGGCCGGCGACCGGGCGTACGGTTCCTACGTCCTGGTCACCATGAGCCGGCAGGCCGTCTATCTCGGCCACGGCAGGGAGGCCGTACAACTCGTCCGTGTCGCCCAGCAGGGCATGGGGACCGGTGGCCCGCCGGTCGTGCAGGCGCTGCTGCACGCCTCCGAGGCGAGGGCGCACGGCGTGCTCGGCGAGGTGCGGGCGTGCACGGCGGCGCTCGTGCGGGCCGAGCGCGCCCTGGAGGCGGCCCGGCCCGGGGACGAGGTGCCGTACTGGGCCAAGTTCTTCGACGAGGCGCAGCTCGCCGACGAGTTCGGGCACTGCCACCGGGATCTGCAGCAGTTCCGGGCCTCCGCCCAGCACGCCGAACGCTCCCTCCAGCTCCGTGCGCCGTCCTACGTCCGCAGCCGGCTCTTCTGTCGCGTCGTCCTCGCCACGGCCCGCCTCGGCCTCGGCGAACTCGACCAGGCCTGCGCCCTGGCCGCCGAGGCCGCCGGCCAGGCGGCGGAGATGCGGTCCGCTCGCGCCATCGAGTACGTGCGGGACTTCGAGCGGCGACTGGAGCCGTATCGGGATGCGGCACCGGTGCGGGGGTATCGCGAGAAGGTCGCGGCGTTGGGATGAGGGCGCGCTGAGCAGGGCTCGCCGCAATCCTCTATGCCGCTCGCGGCAACGTCGGTGCCGGGTCGGCCCGGTTCAGGGAACCCCCCGCGCCCAGGTCGGCCAGGATCGCCGCTGCCGCGCGGTGGGCGGAGTGCAGGGCGCCCTGGAGCGTGCTGGTGTCGCGATGGTCGCCGCAGACGTAGAGGCCGGCCAGCAGGCGTACCGGGCGGCGCAGGTCGTGGGGTGGGCGCATGGCCGGGACCGCCTCCGGGGTGTGGTGCACCGCCAGCGTCTCCCAGCGGCGCGTCGAGGTGCCGTAGAGGCGGGAGAGGTGGATGCGGACGGCGGTGTCGATCCCTTCCGGCGGTGTGCCGAGCACGGTCGAGGAGATCAGCACCCGGCCGACCGGCGCCCGGCTCGGGTCCACGGTGCTGAGCACCGCCGTGTGCGCCACCGGCCCGCCGCGGTCGGCGTCCAGCAGCAGCGAGGTGCCGGTGGAGAAGGCCGTCGCCGGGTCGTCGGTGGTGTGGTGGACCACCGTCACCGGGTGGAAGTCCGGCACCCTGAGGCCCGGCAGCAGCTCCGCCGCCGCCCGCGCGTCGGTCGCCAGCAGCACCGCCCGGCAGCGGATCTCGCCGTGCTCGGCGGTGGCCACCGAGGTCGTGGACACCGAGGTGACCCGCACCCCGGTGTGCACGGTGCCCGGCGGCAGCGCCCGCGCCAGCAGTTCCGGCAGTACGTCCGCGCCGCCCTCCGGCACGCACAGCCGGCCGCTCGCGAAGGCGCGCAGCGCGAGGTCGGCGCACCGGCTGGAGGTGGTCAGCTCCGGGTCGCACAGCAGGGTGGCGAGCAGCGGCCGCAGGAAGCCGTCGACCGTGCGCGGCGGCATCCCGCGCTGGGCGAGGGCCTGGCGGGCGGGCATCTCCGGGCGGGCCAGGATGCGCTCCACCGGGGTGGCGGCTATCCGCCCCAGCGCGGCGCCGAGCCGGGCCTGGTCGACCGCGCCGCCCACCGGCGCGCCGGCCCGGCCCGGGGCGGCCGCCGGTCCCCTGGGGGCGCTGGCGAGGGCGCGCACCACATGGAGTGCGCCCCTTGCGCCCCGTGTGCTCCCTCCGGCCGCCGGTGCGCCCGCGCGGTGGGTGCGTCCGTCGCGGTGCAGCAGGACGCCCGGCGCGAAGGTGCGCAGGACCACGGAGTCCAGGCCCGGGGTCGTGCGGAGTTCGGGGTAGGACGTGGACAGCAGCTGTCCGATGCGGTCGAGCCGGAAGCCGTCGACCTTCTCCGTCGACATGCGGCCGCCGACGCAGGGAGCGGCCTCCAGGACTGCGGTCGAGATTCCTGCGCTGGTCAGCCGATGAGCCGCCGAGAGTCCGGCGATGCCGGCTCCCACGATGACGACGTCCACCTGGTACGCGGGCTCAAGCACGAGGCCCCTCCTGTGGTTGCGCGGCCGGTGGAGACGTCATGCCCCCAACTGGCTCCAGGGATACCCGAGTTCGCCTCGAGGTTAGGTCCGCGATCGGTCACGAACAGTCGCGCATCAACAGGGCACGGTCGCATAGAGGTCGCATACGGTCACGTTCGTTCGCCGGTGTTGCAGGCGCCCGACTCACCCCGCGGAACGGATCGCCTCCTCGATCCCCGGGAACGCGAACCGGAACCCCGACTCCAACAGCCGCTTGGGCACCACCCGTTGGCTGCCCAGCACATCCCCCGCCATTTCGCCCAGCACCGCCCGCAGCACCGGCGCCGGGACCGCGAAGGGGGCGGGGCGGTGCAGCACGCGGGCCATCGCCGCCGTGATCTCACGGTTCGTCAGCGGCTGCGGGGCCGTCAGGTTGAACGGCCCGGAGAGGGTGTCGTCGTCGATGAGATGCCGGATCGCGGCGACCTCGTCGTGCAGCGCGATGTACGACCAGTACTGCCGCCCGTCGCCCAGCCTCCCCCCGAGCCCCGCCCGGAACAGCGGGAACAGCCGCCCCCAGGCCCCTCCGCCGCGCGCCACCACCAGGCCCGTGCGCGCGAACACCGTCCGCACGCCCGCCTCCTGCGCGGGCGCCGCGGCCTCCTCCCACTCCACGCACAGCGAGGGCAGGAAGCCGTCGCCCGGCGGGGCGTCCTCGTCCACCGCCCGGTCGCCGGTGTCGCCGTAGACGCCGATCGCGCTGCCGCTGACGAAGACCCGCGGCGGCTCGGGCAGCGCGGCCACCGCCTCCGCCAGCGCGGCCGTCCCCAGCACCCGGCTGTCCCGCAACAGCCGCTTGTACGACGGCGTCCAGCGCCGGTCACCGATGCCCGCCCCGGCCAGGTTCACCACCGCGGCACAGCCGGTCAGCCCGGCCGCGTCCACGTACTGGCCCTCGGGGTCCCAGCAGACCTCGTACGGGCCCACGGCCGCCCGCCGCACCAGTCGTACCACCTCGTGCCCGTCCGCGGTCAGGGACCGCACCAGGGCGCTGCCGATGAGCCCGGACGCGCCGGCCACCGCGATGCGCATACGTTCCATGGCCCCAGCATGCCCGCACGAAAACCCCGTGAGGTGCTCCGGCGGGCCGCCGTAGGGTGATCGTCATGCCGGAGCCGTACATACGCATCGCCGTGCCCGCCGACGAGGAGCAACTGGCCGCCCTCGACCGGGCCGCCTGGTCCACCCTGCACGCCGTGGCGCCCCCGCCGGAGGGGCCGTTCCTCGACGAGCGCCACCTGCCGGAGGACTACCTGGTCGCCGAGGCCGACGGGCAGGTCCTCGGCTACGTCCGCATCGCCCGCCCGACCCGGCTCGCCTCCAACGCGCACGTCCTGCAGATCCAGGGCCTGGCCGTGGCCGACGACGCCCGCGGGCAGGGCGTCGGGCGCGCGCTGATCCGGGCCGCCGTCGAGGAGGCGCGCGGGCGCGGGGCACGGCGGCTGAGCCTGCGCGTGCTCGGGCACAACGCCCCGGCCCGCGCGCTGTACGAGTCCGAGGGGTTCGCCGTCGAGGGAGTGCAGCCGGAGGAGTTCTACCTCGACGGTGCCTACGTCGACGACGTGCTCATGGGCCGGCGCGTCTGACCGCCGGGAGCCGGCCGGCCGACCCGGCTGCCGGCCTACGAGCTGACCAACTGGCCGGTGTCCACCGACACCGTCGCCGTGGCCGCGCGCTGGGCGTCGCCCGTCACCTCGGACGCCGTGAGCGCGTACCCCGTCTCGGCGTCCGAGGTGGAGCGCGCGAAGACCACCCCGAACACCTTGCCGGCCGTGGTCAGCAGCGGGCCGCCGGAGTTGCCCGGCCGGACCGTGGAGCGGATCGAGTAGATGTCCCGGGTGACCGCGGCGTCGTTGTAGATGTTCTGCCCGGTCGCCCGCACCCGGCTCGCCACCGTCGCCGCCTGCAGGTTCAGCCCGCCGTCCTGCGGATAGCCCGCGACCACGGCCGAGTCCCCGCGCGTCGCGCTGGTGTCGAAGCGCAGCACCGGGGCGCTCAGCCCGGGCACATAGAGCACCGCCACGTCCCGGTCGGGGTCGAAGAGCACCACCCGGGCCAGATACGACCGCCCCACGCCGCCGACCCGCACGCTCGGGTGGTCGATGCCCGCCACCACGTGCGCGTTGGTCATCACGTGCTGCGCGGAGTAGACGAAACCGCTGCCCTCGCGGCCCTCGTTGCCCGAGGCGCCCTCGATCTTCACCGTGCTCAGCTTCGCGGCGCTCGTCGCGGCCGGGGTGACGCTGTCACCGGAGGGCCGGGCCACCCTTGCCGTCGACTCGTTCTCGAACGGGTTGAAGACCTGCGGGAAACCCGCCTCGGTCAGCGCCGAAGTGGCCCGCGAGAACCACGCGGGCGTGGTGTCCGGCATCGCGTCCTGCACCGCGCCCAGCAGCGTCGAGTTCCGTATCGCCGCGTTCAGCGTCTGTGACGGGGCCGCGCCCAGCACGCTGGCCACCACCCAGGCCACGATCAGCACCGCCACCGAGTTCGCCGCCGCGCCCCCGAGCCCGTCCAGCACCCGCAGCGGGCCCCGGTCCAGCTCCCCGCGCAGGCGCAGCGCCAGCCGGCCCGCCAGCTCGTGCCCCACCACCGCGGGCACCAGGACCGTCACCACCGCGAGCGCCGTCGCCTGCGCCGTGCCGCGCTCCACCAGGCCGGTCACCCAGGGCAGCACCCACACACCGACGACGGCACCGCCGACGAACCCGGCCAGTGAGACACAGCCGGCCACCAGCCCGCGCCGGTAACCGGACGCCGCGTAGACGAGGATCACCAGCACGAGCACCAGGTCGAGCAGGTCCACGGAGCCGCCTTTCTCTCGGACCCCTCAGTACGCACGGGACGGGTCCGGTGATCAGTCACCCACTCACGGGCACGGCCACCGGGCGGCGAACCGGCCATTATGTGTGTACCCCCAGAAACGTCCTGGACCGGGATGATGGTTCCGCCAGGTGGCAGAGCGCGCATCGCGGGCACGGCCCGGCCGCCCGAGAGTGGGCTCATGCACGCCGTCCGAAAAAGACTGGAGACGCTCGGCAGGCGCAAGCCGCTGGGCGGGCCGGGGACACCGGAGCCGAAGCTGCCGGGGACACCGGAGCCGGGGGAAACATCCGGTATGCAGCGTATGTCGGAGACGGCCCGGATGTCGGGGGCAGCCGGGACGCCGGAGTACTCCGGGGAGCGGCGGACGTCCGCGGCCCGGAGGCGCACGGGACTGCTGGAACTCCTGAGACCACACCTGAGGCTCCTGATATCCATGAGACGCCTGAGACCGAGACCCATGAGACAAACGAGACGCCTGAGACGCCGGAGCGCTGACGAGACCCCGCAGACTCCGAGAGACCTGAGGACCACGGAGGAGTCCGGGTTCCCACCGACGCCGAGCAGGCGGACGCCGGAGGCGGGAAGGACACCGGAGGTGTCCGCGGGGCCGGCGACACCGGGGACAGCGGGCATGCCGAAGCCGCCGGACCCGCCCGGGCCGCCGCACACCCTGGACACGCAGGGTCCGCCGGACACGCCCGGTCTGCTGGAGACGCCGGAGTGGGCGGGCACGCCGGAGCCACGCCGCCTGGGAGCCCGGCGGATACCCGGCGCCCTGCCGGTGCTGCTCGGCTGTCTGCCCGGGCTGGTGTCCGTCCTCGTGCTCGCCCTGAGCGCCGGCGGCGCCGGGCGCCCCGCCGCGGCGGGCCTCGACCGGTCCGTCCCGCTCCGCACGCCGGTCACCCACCACGCCCCCCGGCCGCACATCGTGGCCCGCTCCGTCTGGCTGGGCACCGCCGGGCGCGTCCAGCCGCCGCCGCGCTACGACGACAAGGTGGTGGCCGTCTTCCTGCACCACACCGACTCGCCGAGCGACTACAACTGCGCCGACGCGCCGGAGATCATCCGCCGCCTGTACGCCGGCCAGACCGGCGTCCGGAACTGGGACGACATCGGCTACAACTTCATCGTCGACCGCTGCGGCACCATCTACGAAGGCCGCGCCGGAGGCACCGACCGGGCCGTCACCGGCGCCCACACCCAGGGCTTCAACCACCGCACGGCCGGCATAGCCGCCCTCGGCACCTTCACCGCCGGCGTCCCCGTGCCCCGGGCCATGACGGACGCGATCGCCGCCCTGGCCGCCTGGAAGCTGGGCCTGGCCGGCATCGACCCGCGCGCGAGCGTCCGCCTGGTCTCCAGCAACAGCCTCAGCCGCTACAAGCAGGGCACCACCGCCACCCTGCCCGCGCTGGCCGGCCACCAGGCCGGGTTCATGACCAGCTGCCCCGGCGCCGCCCTCACCGCCCGCCTCCCCGCGATCAGGGAGAAGGCCGCGCGCCTGCAGGGCCGGACCGCCACGGCACGGCTCACAGCAATCCCCTAGGCACCACGCAGCCCGCTCCGAGCCCCGCGCCCTACGGTCGTGCACATCACCAGCCGACCGGAGGTGGGGATCATGAACAGCAGTCGTGTCCGGGCGAAGTCCACGGACGAGAGCACGGTCGAGGGCACGGCCGGGACCACGGAGCGGGCGAGGGGGACTTGGACCGCGCGCGGCCCCTGGACGGTGCTCTGCGCGGTCGCGACCGTCGTCCTGGGCCCGGCCGCGGCCACCGCGTCCGCCCTCGACCAGGCCAACGCCGCGCCGCTGCACCACGCGGTGCGGGCCGATCAGATCCAGGTCCACCTGCCGGCCGACAGCACCCGCAGGCGCACGGCCGGCTGAGCCGGGCCAGGCTACTCCCGGAAGCGGTCCCACAGCCGCGGGAAGCGGACGGCGAGCGCCCGCTCGTTCTCGAAGTCCACCGGCGAGCCCTCCGGTTCGGCGGGCGCCGGGGCGATGCCCAGGTCGGGCGCGACGGTGCCGGTCAGCTGCTCATAGGCCTCGTCAGCCGCGTAGCCCAGTTCCTCGCCGTCGCCGTCGATCTCCTCGTCGAACTCCCCCAGCAGTTCCGCCAGCGAGTCGGGATCGTGCAGGGCGCCCTCGTAGACCTCCCGGCCCTGGCCGATCAGCCAGCACCGGAAGAAGTCGAACGCGTCGTCGCTGGCCCCGTCCAGCAGTACCCAGGCCGCGCCCCACAGGTCCCAGCGGTAGGCGCGGTTGTAGCGGGCCTCGAAGTGACGGGCGAAGTCCAGAATCAGCTCGGGGTCCAGCTGGAGCAGCCGGTCCACGAGCACGTCGGCCTGTTCCTCGGGGTCACCCTCGGCGGTCTCGCGGGCGGCGTCGATCAGCTCCCAGAACTCCGTCTCGTCCATCACGCCACCAGCATCGGGCCTCCACCGGTGGGGCGCACGCGGAGTACGCCGGAGTGCGGCGGATCGTTATCCGGCGTCCGATCCGGCGTTCGTACGGCCCCGGGGGCGCGGATCGCCGTACAGCGCGGCCAGCCGCGCCGCGTCCCGTGCGAACCGCTCCCGCAGAGCCTTCGGGGCCAGCACCTCCGCCTCCGCACCCAGCGCCGTCAGTTGTCCGTGCGCCACCTCCTCGGACTCCACCCGCAGCGTCACCGTGACCCAGCCGGCCCCGTCCGGCTCGGGCGGCCCGTTCAGCGCCTCGCGCGCCGCCAAGGGATCGACGGCGTACCGCAGCATCCGCGCCCCCTCCGGGGACAGCCGTACGACGACCTCGGCGTGCAGGATCGAGCGCGCGAACCGCTCGGCCTGCTCGGCCCAGTGACCGGGCAGATCGAACTCCGGATCACGGGTGAAGCGTTCCTGCAGGGGTTCCACGGCGTCGAACCGGTCGATCCGGTAGGTCCGGAACGAACCGGCGCCGGCCACCCGCGCGCACAGGTACCAGACGCCCGCCTTGAGCACGAGCCCGTACGGCTCCAGCACCCGCTCCACCTCACTCTCGCCGCGCCGGTAGCGGGCGAGGACGCGGTGGTCGTCCCACACCGCCTGCGCGACCGCCGGCAGCAGCGCGGGCGTCTCCGGCTCCCGGAACCAGGCCGGCGCGTCCAGATGGAACCGCTGGGCGGCGCTGTCCGGGGCGTCCCGCAGCGAGGGCAGCAGCGCCGCGGACACCTTCAGCCGGGCCGCGGAGGCGGCGTCCTCCAGCCCCATCTCCCGCAGCGCCCCCGGCACCCCGCTCAGGAACAGCGCCTCCGCCTCGCTCCTGGCCAGCCCCGTCAGCCGCGTCCGGTATCCGCCGACCAGCCGGTAGCCGCCGGCCCGGCCCCGGTCCGCGTACACCGGCACGCCCGCCTCCGACAGCGCCTGCGCGTCCCGGGTGACCGTCCGCTCCGACACCTCCAGCTCCCGGGCGAGTTCGGCGGCGGTCATGGACGGCCGGGACTGCAGCAGGAGCACCATCTTGATGAGCCGGGCCGCACGCATGGCGCCAGCCTGTCACGAAGCCCGCCGGCCCGGCGGCGATCTCCTACGCTGGAGGCACATGGGGAGCGGGGGAAGGGGTGGGGCATGCGGGGGGAGATCCTCGACGGCCGGTACGAACTGGTCGAACGGCTGGGCCGGGGCGGGATGGGGCAGGTGTGGGCGGCCCGCGACACCCGCATGCACCGGGAGGTCGCGGTCAAGCTCGTCACCGCGCTGCCCAGGATCGGCGAGCACGAGACCTTCCTCCGGTTCCGCCGGGAGATCCGGTCGGCGGCCCGGCTGCCCGGCCGGTACACGGTCATCGCCCACGACTGCGGCGAGGCCGTCCTGGACGACGAACGCGTGCTCTACATGGTGATGGAACGCCTGACCGGGCGGACCCTGTACGACGCGGTCGTGCAGGAACGTCCGTCCTGGCGGCGCGCCCTGGCCTGGGCACGGCAGGTCGCCGCCGCGCTGGACGCCGCGCACCGGCAGGGCATCGTGCACCGGGACATCAAGCCCGAGAACGTCATGTTCGACGCCGAGGGCGATCTGAAGGTACTGGACTTCGGCATAGCCAAGTTCCTCGGCGACACCGTGCTCGTCAGCGGCCTGACCGGCACCGGCGTCGCCATCGGCAGCCTGCTGTACATGTCGCCGGAGCAGGCGCGCGGCGAACGCACCGTGGACCACCGCACCGACCTGTACTCCTTCGGCTGCCTGCTCTACTTCATGCTCACCGGCCGGCCCCCGCTCGTCGCCGACAACCCGTACGCGCAGATGCATCTGCTCTTCGAGGGGCGGATCGAGCCGGTGCGCGTGCTGAACGCGGCCATCCCGCCCGAGTTGGACACCCTCGTCCTCGATCTGCTGTCCTGCACCCCCGGGGAGCGTCCCGCCACGGCCCGCGAGGTCCTCGACCGGCTGGGCGAGCCGGACGCCGAGGCGGCATCCCCGGCGGGGCCGGCCGTCGCCGAGGGCGAGGCCGCCGCGCTGCGCGAAGCCGCCCTGGAGGACGCCCGGGAGCTGCGCGAGGAGGCCGCGCGTGCCGCCGAGCAGCACCGGGAGCTGGCGGAGGCGGCGGCCCGGCAGGTGCGCGCCGACACGGAGGCCTACGTCACGGAGCGCAGAACCCGGGCCGAGCGCGAGGGCGTGCGGATCGTCGAACAGGCGAAGACCGACGCCGCCGGGCTGCTGGCGCAGGCCCAGCGGGACGCGCTGGCCAAGCGCGAGGAGGCCGAGGCGCTCTTCGAGGAGACCCGCGCCAGGGCCGCGCAGGCCGCCGCCGACTTCGAGACGAACCTCGCCAAGCGGCGTGAGCAGTCGGAGCGGGATCTGGCCGCGCGGCAGCACAGGGCGGAGAAACGGCTCACGGAGATCGAGGGCCGTGCCGAGCAACTGCGCCTGGAGGCCGAGAGGTTGCGCACCGACGCCGAGCGCCGGGCCGAGGAGACGGTGACCGAGGCGCAGGAGAAGGCCGGCCGGATCCTCTCGAACGAGGCGCTGAGCGGGCTGCGACGCACGGTCGCCGCGATCATCGCCGACAGCAGATTCACCCCGGTCGGCGGACTGGTCGAACAGCGCGCCACGATCATGCGCGAGCTGACGGAACTGCACACGGCGCTGACCGGATTGGAGCAGACCGCGCAGGCGCCGCGCCCCACCGGCAAGGGCTGACAGAACGCCGTTGCGGCGGACGGAGAAGGCGCACCCTTCCTGTCCGCCGCAACGGCGACCGATCAGGCTTACAGCCCGTACTTCTCCCGGGCCTCCTTGACCGCCGTGGCCTTCACCTCGCCGCGCTTGGCGAGCTGGGCCAGGGCCGCGACGACGATCGACTCGGCGTCGACGCCGAAGTGGCGGCGGGCGGCATCACGGGTGTCCGACAGCCCGAAGCCGTCGGCGCCCAGCGAGGACCAGTCCTGCTCGACCCACTGCGCGATCTGGTCCGGGACCTGGCGCATGTAGTCGGAGACGGCCAGCACCGGGCCCTCGGCCCCCTGCAGCGCCTGGCGGACGTAGGGCACCCGCTCCTCGCCGCGCAGGAGGGCGGCGTCCGCCTCCATCGCGTCGCGGCGCAGCTCGGTCCAGGAGGTCGCCGACCAGACGTCGGCCGCGACACCCCACTCCTCGGCGAGCAGCTTCTGCGCCCGAAGGGCCCAGTGGATCGCCGTACCCGAGCCCAGCAGCTGGATGCGCGGCGCGTTGGCGGCCGGGGACAGGCCCGCCGACTCCACCGTGTTGAAGCGGTACAGGCCCTTGACGATGCCCTCGTCGATGCCGAGGCCGCCCGGCTTGGCGGGCTGCGGCAGCGGCTCGTTGTAGACCGTCAGGTAGTAGAAGACGTTCTGGTCCTCGCCCGGCTTGGCCTCGCCGTACATCCGGCGCAGACCCTCACGGACGATCACCGCGATCTCGTAGGCGAACGCGGGGTCGTACGTCAGCGCGGCCGGGTTGGTCGCGGCGATGACCGGGGAGTGGCCGTCGGCGTGCTGCAGGCCCTCACCGGTGAGCGTCGTACGGCCCGCGGTCGCGCCGACGAGGAAGCCGCGGCCGAGCTGGTCGCCGAGCTGCCACATCTGGTCGGCGGTGCGCTGCCAGCCGAACATCGAGTAGAAGATGTAGAACGGGATCATCGCCTCGCCGTGCGTCGCGTACGCGGTGGACGCGGCGATGAAGTCGGCCATCGAACCGGCCTCGGTGATCCCCTCGTTGAGGATCTGGCCGTTCTTGGCCTCCTTGTAGTACATCAGCTGGTCGCGGTCGACCGGCTCGTACGTCTGGCCCTTGGGGGAGTAGATGCCCAGGGACGGGAACAGGCTCTCCATGCCGAAGGTGCGCGCCTCGTCGGGGACGATCGGCACCCAGCGCCTGCCGGTCTCCTTGTCGCGGACCAGGTCCTTGACCAGGCGGACGAAGGCCATGGTCGTGGCCACGTTCTGCGAACCGGAGCCCTTGTCGAAGGAGGCGAAGGCCTTCTCGGCCGGGGCCGGCAGCGGGGCCGACGCGTGCGTACGGCGGGCCGGGGCAAGGCCGCCGAGGGCCGCGCGGCGCTCCTGGAGGTAGCGGACCTCGGGGGAGTCGGCGCCCGGGTGGCCGTAGGGCACCACGCCGTCGGCGAAGTCGCTGTCCTTGATCGGCAGGTCGAGCAGGTCGCGCATCGCCTTGAACTCGTCCACCGTCAGCTTCTTCATCTGGTGGTTGGCGTTCTTCGACGCGAAGCCCTCGCCGAGGGTGTGGCCCTTGACCGTCTGGGCCAGGATCACGGTCGGCGCGCCCTTGTGCTCGACGGCGGCCTTGTACGCGGCATAGACCTTGCGGGCCTCGTGTCCGCCGCGCGAGAGGTGGAAGCACTCGAGGATCTTGTCGTCGCTCAGCAGCTTCGCCATCTCCGCCAGCGCCGGGTCCTTGCCGAAGAAGTCGGCGCGGATGTAGGCGGCGTCGCGGGTCTGGTACGTCTGGACCTGCGCGTCCGGTACCTCGCGCAGGCGGCGTACCAGCGCACCCGTGGTGTCGAGGGCGAACAGCTCGTCCCAGGCGGTGCCCCACAGGGTCTTGACGACGTTCCAGCCGGCGCCGCGGAACTGGGCCTCCAGCTCCTGCACGATCTTGAAGTTGGCGCGGACCGGGCCGTCGAGGCGCTGCAGGTTGCAGTTGATGACGAAGGTGAGGTTGTCCAGCTCCTCACGGGCGGCGAGCGCGAGGGCCGCGGTCGACTCCGGCTCGTCCATCTCGCCGTCGCCCAGGAAGGCCCACACGTGGGAGGCGGAGACGTCCTTGATGCCGCGGCTGGTCAGGTAGCGGTTGAAGCGCGCCTGGTAGATCGCGGAGAGCGGGCCGAGGCCCATCGACACCGTCGGGAACTCCCACAGCCAGGGCAGGCGGCGCGGGTGCGGGTACGACGGCAGGCCGTTGCCGCCGGCCTCCTGGCGGAAGTTGTCCAGGTGGTGTTCGTTCAGCCGGCCGTCGAGGAAGGCGCGGGCGTAGATGCCGGGGGAGGCGTGGCCCTGGATGTACAGCTGGTCGCCGGAGCCGTCCCCCTCCTTGCCCTTGAAGAAGTGGTTGAAGCCGGTCTCGTACAGCCAGGCGGCGGAGGCGAAGGTGGCGATGTGGCCGCCGACGCCGTGCTTGCTGCCACGGGTCACCATCGCGGCCGCGTTCCAGCGGTTCCACGCGGTGATCCGGGCCTCCATCTCCGGGTCGCCGGGCATCGCGGGCTCGGCGGCGGTCGGGATGGTGTTGACGTAGTCGGTCTCGAGGAGCTTCGGCAGCGCGATGCCGCCCGCCTCGGCGCGCTCCAGCGTGCGGCGCATCAGGTACGCGGCGCGGTGCGGCCCGGCCTCCCTGGCGACGGCGTCGAGGGAGGCCTGCCACTCGGCGGTCTCCTCCGGGTCGCGGTCGGGGAGCTGGTCGAGCGCGCTCGGCTGGATGGCGTTGGGGTCGGTCATGTCGCCGCCTTCCTCAGTCGAAGGGGGTTCCCTCATCGGTAAGGGTTCGGGGGTGCCCTAGGTCTTTGGCAGGACAGGGCTAGGACCTCGGTGGAAGTCCGTCGGCGACTGTAACCCGCTGATCGATGATCGATCAAAGGGTTGAGGTCGAAAAATGCTTGAAACCGAGAAAGTAGGCACCCGGTGCCTACGACGATGGCACCGGGTGACGCCGAATCGCCTTGTTTTCGCAGGTGAGCGTGGGGATGCTCGACTGCGTCAGGCCCGCGTCAGGCGCGCGGCGCGCAGCCCAGAACGTGCGCCTTCACGATCTCCGCGATCCGGGGGTCCCGCCTCTTGAAGGCGGCCACCAGTTCCTCGTGCTCCTCCGCGTACGACTGCTGGACGGTGCCCAGCCAGCGGATGGACAGCGCCGTGAACACCTCGATGCCCAGGCCCTCCCAGGTGTGCAGCAGCACGGAGTTGTGCGCGGCGCGCACCAGTTCCCGGTGGAAGCCGACCGTGTGGCGGACCTGGGCGGTGCCGTCGGCCTCGCGGTCGGCCTCGTACAGCGCCAGTACGTGCGGCTCCAGGGCCGAGCAGTCCTCGGCGAGGCGGACGGCCGCCAGCTCCGCCGCGATGGCCTCCAGGCCCGCCCGGACCGGGTAGCTCTCCTCCAGGTCGGCCGCGGACAGGTTCCGCACGCGGACGCCCTTGTTCGGCGCGGACTCGATCAGCCGGAGGGACTCCAGCTCCCGCAGCGCCTCCCGTACCGGCGTCTGGCTGACCTCCAGCTCGGTGGCGATCCGCCGCTCCACGATCCGCTCACCCGGCTGCCAGCGCCCGCTGACGATCCCCTCCACGATGTGCTCGCGGATCTGTTCGCGCAGCGAGTGGACGACGGGCGCGGTCATTGAGGGCTCCTTCGGGAGGGCTGACGTTTAGACAATACGGCGGGTTCGCTTCGTGGGTAGGGCGCGTGGGCGTGCTTTGGTGCAGGTGAGACGAGGCGCACATGGTGACTGGCGTGCACGGCGGCGCCGAAGAGGCGGTGCGCGCAGTTCCTCGGCGGCTGGTTCTCCCAGGACATGCCCGACGAGTTCGGCGGGCACGACGCGGCGGTGGACGACCACGCCGCGACGACCGACCCGAGCTGGGCATGGAGGTCGAGGCCCCGGCCCGGCTCGACGTGAGCGGCGGCTCGCGCTGGTGGCGGCACGCCTTGCCTGGCGGCGCCCCGCTCGTAACGACTCGTAACGAGCAGAGCCCCCGTCCGGAGAAGGACTCCGGACGGGGGCTCTCGCCGTACTGCCTGATCAGGGAGATCAGAGACCGAGCTCGACCTCGAACTCGCCCGCCTCCAGGATCGCCTTGACCGCCGTCAGGTAACGGGCCGCGTCGGCGCCGTCGACCAGGCGGTGGTCGTAGGAGAGGGTCAGGTAGGTCATGTCGCGGACGCCGATGACCGTGCCCTCCTCGGTCTCGATGACGGCCGGACGCTTGACCGTGGCACCGATGCCGAGGATCGCGACCTGGCCCGGCGGCACGATGATCGTGTCGAACAGCGCGCCGCGCGAACCGGTGTTGGAGATGGTGAAGGTCGCACCGGACAGCTCGTCCGGGGTGATCTTGTTGGCGCGGACCTTGCCGGCCAGCTCCGCCGTGGCCTTGGCGATGCCCGCGATGTTGAGGTCGCCGGCGTGCTTGATGACCGGGGTCATCAGGCCCTTCTCGGAGTCCACCGCGATCCCGATGCTCTCGGAGTCGAAGTAGGTGATCGTGCCCTCGGCCTCGTTGATCTTGGCGTTGATGACCGGGTGGGCCTTCAGCGCCTGGGCCGCCGCCTTCACGAAGAACGGCATGGGGGAGAGCTTGACGCCCTCGCGTGCGGCGAAGGAGTCCTTGGCCTGGGTGCGCAGGCGCATCAGGCGGGTGACGTCGACCTCGACGACCGACGACAGCTGGGCCTGCTCGTGCAGCGCCTTGACCATGTTGTCGCCGATGACCTTGCGGATGCGCGGCATCTTGACGGTCTGGCCGCGCAGCGGGGAGACCTCCAGCGCCGGGGCCTTCTTCGCGGCGGCGGCAGCCGGAGCGGCAGCGGCCGGAGCCGGAGCGGCGGCGGCCTTCGCGGCCTCGGCGGCGGCGATGACGTCCTGCTTGCGGATACGGCCGCCGACGCCGGTGCCCTTGACGGTGGCCAGGTCGACGCCGTTCTCGGCGGCGAGCTTGCGCACCAGCGGGGTCACGTACGCGCCCTCGTCCGTCGCCTGGGTGGCGGTCGGGGAGGTCGGCGCGGTGGCCGGGGTCAGCGGAGACGGGGCGGGCGCCGGAGCGGCCGGGGCAGCGGCGGCGGGCGCCGGAGCCGGGGCCGGGGCGGGCGCGGCCGGGGCGGCCGGAGCCACGGGGGCGGCCGGAGCCGGGGCGGCCGGGGC